>JAATFO010000067.1 GCA_015655145.1 Enterobacterales bacterium
CTATCATCGTTTGAAGGCGGGTGAACTGGCCTCTGAACTGGCAGCCGGCATCGCGCTGGCGGAGAAAACAGTACACGCTTTCCAGGCGGCGTTCCACGCCGAACATCATCTCACGGAACAACAATGGGGCGAGCTGGCGCTGCTAACGGATCAGGCTAAAGTCATCGCTAATAACGTGGGGCTGAAGATCAGCCATAAACTGTTCGAACTGACCGGCGGGCGCTCCACGGGTAATAAGTATGGTCTCGATATCTACTGGCGCAATATCCGTACTCACACCTTGCACGATCCGGTGACTTATCGCGCCCGAGAGGTGGGTGACTTTGTGTTGAGCGGCAAGTTACCCACACCGCGCGTCTATATTCCACCGAAAGCATGAGGTAACGTTGATGCCGGACATTCGCATTATCACGGATTCCGCTACATTGCTGGCGGCGGGCAGCACTTTTCGGCGGCGATGTTTGGCTTGCCGGGCGAGGTAACGCAAGTTGAGCGGTGGAGTGAGCGCTACCTTGAACCCGGTAGGGTATATGGCGCCTGTCTGGCTGGAAACCTGGTCGGTACCGTGAATAGCTTTAGCGGCGAGATTACCTTACCCGGCGGTACGCGTCTGCCTCATGCTGTGGTCACCCACGTGGGGTACTACCGCAATACAGCCGTCGAGGCGTGTTGCGCGCGCTGGATCGCCTGTTGGCGTTTTGCTCTTATGTTGCGCTGTCGCTGCCGACGTTTCCCAGCGGGATGTTGATCGTCTTTTTTTTGTTTTATCAATTGTTGCTGCATGGCATCGAACTCTTTCCAGCGGGCGGCTATGTGGCGCTGACGGACGATCCGTGGCAGTGGTTTCGTCATCTGTTGCTGCCGTGGCTGGCGCTGGCGGAAATCGGCATTTTTCAGCGTGTTGTCCGCGCCAGTCTGTTAGCGGTGCTTAACCGCGACTATATCTGTACTGCTCGCGCCAAAGGCGTAGGCGAATGGCGGGTTTATTTTGATCACGCGCTAACACCCGCGCTCAGTCCGGTGCTGGTACTCACAGGTATGGAGCTGGCGGCTATTATGGGTGGC
The DNA here is from genome assembly GCA_015655145.1 of Enterobacterales bacterium. Classification (GTDB taxonomy): domain Bacteria; phylum Pseudomonadota; class Gammaproteobacteria; order Enterobacterales; family Enterobacteriaceae; genus JAATFO01. The sequence goes on from JAATFO010000067.1 coordinate 1,066, forward strand.
GCCATTGTCACCGAAAAGATGTTCTGGCTGGAGGGTGTCGGATGGCTGGCGATTAACGCCGCGCTGGAGGGGGATTTCCCGGTGGTAATTGGCACCACTATCTTTGCCGCCGCTGCTTTTATTCTGTGTAATTTGCTGGTTGATATCCTGCAGCGACGCTTCTTTTCCTCAGGCAGAGACTGAATATTGTGCATTGTGTCATCCGACCAGCTTGCAGCGTGCCGGTGGCTGACGTTATATAGTGGCGTTACGCTAGGGTGTGTCCCTTAACCTCCCTGCCTACTAAAAAGTGATGCAGGAATCATTTCCGGAATGTGTTTTGTGGTTGAATATTGAGCGTTTTTGGGGCGATTTTGATCGCTTAAAAGTGTTTTTGCACAGTTATAACAATGCTGAACTGTACAAAAAACAGTTAAGGGACACACCCTGGCCGGATTAGCGATCTTTTTTTGCAGGTAATGCATGAGGAAGCAGTATGAAAGTTGCAATGGGGCAGTTTGTCATCAGCCGGGCATGGCAGGAAAATGCCGCAACGTGTCTTCGCTTGATGAGCCAGGCTCATGCCGGTGGGGCTGATCTGCTGGTGCTGCCGGAAGGCGCGCTGGCGCGGGATAATGCGGATCCCGATTGGCTGTTGACCGCGGCACAGCCACTGGATGGACCCTTTTTACATCAGTTGCTGGCGGCCAGCCGGACAAATAATCTGACCACGATAATGAGTGTGCATGTGCCGACAAATACACCGCGTGTAGTGAATGTGCTGGTTGCCATTCGTGGCGGCGCGATCATTGCCCGCTATGATAAGTTGCACCTTTATGACGCTTTCACGATAAAGGAGTCTGATCGGGTGCTGCCCGGTAACAGCATACCGCCGCTGGTGAAGGTTGCCGGCATGAATGTGGGCTTGATGACCTGTTACGATATACGTTTCCCTGAACTGGCGCGCCGGCTGGCACTGGATGGCGCCGAGGTGCTGGTACTGCCATCGGCCTGGGTGAGGGGCCCGTTGAAAGAGATGCACTGGGAGGTGCTGGTCACCGCGCGGGCGCTGGAAAATACCTGTTATCTGGTGGCGGTGGGTGAATGTGGTCCACGGAATATTGGCAACAGTATGGTGGTTGATCCGTTTGGCGTCGCGGTGGCTAAAGCCGCGGAAGAACCGGCGCTGGAGTTTGCTGATTTGCTTCCTGAGCGGATTGCGCATGCCCGTCAAGCGTTACCGGTGCTGGCGAACCGGCGCTTTGTTGCCCCGGAATTGCAAAGGAACAGTAAGTGAAGAAATCCTGTGCAGCAAAAATGCACACGCTGATTGTTACTCAGCGGCGGAACTGACCGGGCCGATTGTTTTTGCGTGGCTTTATTTCTTTTTACCCGTTGGGCATCATAAAAAGATCTTACTCTGTTACAGATTGCGGTTGTATTGACCAGGGAACTGAGTCTTAATATTGATGATTGGTTTTTTCTAAGCTCAATTAGGAAGGGTGTTATGGAAGGTATCAGTATTGCCAAATTGCTGATTATCGGTGCGCTAATCGTACTGCTATTCGGCACCAATAAATTACGTTCGCTGGGCGGCGATTTGGGATCGGCCATTAAAGGTTTTAAGAAAGCCATGAATGACGATGATAACGCCGCGAAAAAAACGGCCGCGAAAGACGACACAACCGAACAGGTAACGCACAAAGAGTGATTGTTGCCCGTCCAGGATAGCGGCGATCCCGCGCCGGCCAGATAAAAGAACCGCTCGCCTTTAGTCATCGGTTCTTTTGTTTTGTCTGAATACGTCCACACCCTGATTAATGGCAATGGCGGCTACTCCTGCCCTTTGCCATTAATGCAATGACCGTTATTTCACTTCCAGCCCTTTCGCCTGCATATCCGCATGGTAAGAAGAACGGACAAAGGGACCACATGCGGCATGCGTAAAGCCCATGGCCATGGCTTCTGTCTTCATTTCATCAAATTCTGCCGGACTGACATAGCGTTGAACCGGCAGGTGATGGCGGCTGGGTTGTAGATACTGCCCTAACGTCAACATGGTTACCCCATGGCGGCGTAGATCGTGCATGACCTCAACAATCTCTTTATTGGTTTCTCCCAAACCCACCATCAAACCCGATTTGGTCGGGATATGCGGATGCGCTTCTTTGAAGCGTTCCAGCAATTTCAGCGACCATTCATAATTGGCGCCCGGTCGCACCTGGCGATAGACGCGGGGTACGTTTTCCAGGTTGTGGTTGAACACATCCGGTGGGGTTTCAATAATAATTTCGAGGGCGCGGTCCATACGACCACGGAAATCAGGCACCAGGGTTTCGATTTTAATCGTTGGGCTTTTGGCACGAATTGCCGTAATACACTCGGCAAAATGTTGTGCGCCGCCATCACGGAGATCATCACGGTCAACCGAGGTAATCACCACATAACGTAATGCCATATCAGCGATAGTCTGCGCCAGTTTAATCGGTTCATTGGCGTCCGGCGTCAGTGGACGACCATGCGCCACATCACAGAATGGGCAACGACGCGTACAAATAGCACCAAGGATCATAAAGGTCGCGGTGCCGTGATTAAAGCACTCCGCAAGGTTGGGACAGGAGGCCTCTTCACAGACGGAATGCAGACCGTTTTTGCGCATGGCCGCTTTAATGCCCTGAATACGACTGGAGTCAGCCGGGAGTTTGATCTTCATCCACTCCGGCTTTCTTAACACCTCTTGTCGCTCAGTAAACACGGTTTTCACCGGGATCAAGGCCATTTTGTCAGCATCGCGATACTTAACGCCGCGTTCCATCTGAATAGGTTTACTCATAACATTGCCGGTTCCAGGTTGGATTGCATTTTGAAAATAAGCATAACATTCAATTAATTGTTATGTTTTTTCAACTTTATTTGATAAAAGCGCAAAAATTATAGCATTTCACCGCCCGACAATCAGCCAGGCAAGAACAGAAAACGTTACAGAATTGTAAAGTCATAAGCACAGTCACAACATGCTCAGTCCGTTTGCCGGGCGAAAATCCGTCGCAGAAAAACCCGCTAAGGTGATAAATTGATCAACCAATACCGGCTGAACATCTGCCACGATTACGCCAGGATGTAAGGCGCTTAATTGCGTCATTTCCAGACCGGCATAACCACACGGATTAATTCGCAGGAAGGGCGTGATATCCATATTGATATTCAACGCCAGGCCATGGAAGGAACATCCCTGACGAATACGTAGCCCGAGGGAACAGATTTTTTTCCCGTCGACATACACCCCGGGCGCATCGGCGCGGGCATACGCAATGACGCCAAAATGGGCCAGTGTGGCCACCACGGTTTGTTCAAGGCAGGTGACTAACTGGCGCACGCCCAGCTTACGACGGCGGACATCAATCAACACATACATCACTTGCTGTCCCGGGCCATGATAGGTTACCTGGCCACCCCGATCGCTTTGTAATACCGGAATATCGCCCGGCATTAACAGGTGTTCAGCCTTACCGGCCTGGCCCTGGGTAAACACCGGATAATGTTCAACCAGCCAGAGTTCATCGGGCGTGTCGGCATCACGTTGATCGGTGAATTGATGCATGGCAACAGAAACAGGTTCCCAGTGACGCAAACCCAACTGGCGAATGATGATGGTATCCTGATGCACAACAGGGTGTCCGGTTAAAGGAGGGCAAGTCATTATAGCGTCCGCAAAGCGCGAGGGCCATGCGCCCTTTGTAGACGCCAGTTGTTACAGCACCATACGTACAATCTCTATTTTGCCGAGCTCGTCATAGAGAATCTCGACTTGATCAATATGGGTGGCGGTAATGGTAATGGACACCGAGTGGTAATTGCCTTTACTGCTGGGTTTAACCACCGGTGAGTAATCGCCAGGCGCATGACGTTGCACCACCTCAACGACTTGATCAACCAGCTCCGGCTGCGCCAGCCCCATCACTTTGTAAGTAAATGAGCAGGGGAATTCGAGCAGTTCATGCAGTTTGGTTTTCATATTGACTCCGGTGCGCTAAAAAAGACTCCCGCCGTGGCGGGAGCTTACCGACATACCCTTGATACCTGACGCAACATCGATATTGACTGTGTCGCCAGCGCCTTGCTGCGCCTCGTCAGATATACAGGTTATATGGGCGAAATGAATACATTTCAACCACCCGGCGCAGGTTGTTTGCGGCATTTGCGCGCAACGGGTTAACCGAACCAATGGTGGAACATCAGTTTGATGTAATCCACAATACGGCTAAAGAAACCGCCTTCGGGGACTTCATTCAATACCACCAACGGGCGCTGCTCAATGGTTTTACCGTCGAGTTGAAAATTGATATTGCCCACCACCTGGTTTTTGCGCAATGGCGCATGCAATTCGCTGCCGTTCAGGACATAGCTGGCTTTGAGATCTTTCATCCGACCACGTGGAATAGTCAGATAAACATCGTTATCCACGCCTAATTGTACGCGATCGCTGTCACCAAACCAGACCGGTTCTGAGGCAAACTCTTTGCCCGTTTTCAGTGGGGAAACGGTTTCAAAGAAACGAAATCCCCAGGTAAGCAGTTTTTTGCTTTCTACTTCGCGGCCTTTATAGGTATGGCCGCCCAGCACCGCGGAGATCAATCGCATCTGGCCTTCTGTTGCGGAGGCGACCAGATTATAACCGGCGGCGCTGGTGTGACCGGTTTTGATGCCGTCAACATTCATGCTGGTATCCCACAACAGGCCGTTACGGTTCAGTTGGCGGATCTTATTGAAGGTGAATTCTTTCTCTTTATAAATGGCGTATTCATCCGGCACATTGCGGATCAATGCCTGACCGATAAGCGCCATATCACGCGCGGAGCTGTACTGGCCGTCAGCATCTAAACCATGTACCGTCTGGAAATGCGTATTTTTCAGCCCCAGCGCGTTTACATAGTTGTTCATCAGGCTAACAAATGCATCCTGGCTACCCGCGACGAAATCGGCCAGCGCCACGCAGGCATCATTACCGGATTGCAGCACAATACCGCGGGTTAACTGTGAAACCGGTACGCGATCACCGGGTTTCAGGAACATCAACGATGAGCCTTTAAATACCGGATTGCCGGTAGCCCAGGCATCCGGCCCCACGGTGACCATATCTTCCTGATGAATTTTTCCTGCTTTTACCGCCTGGCCAATGACATAGCTGGTCATCATTTTGGTTAGGCTGGCGGGGTCACGGCGGGCATCGGCGTTTTTTTCCGCCAATACTTTACCGGAGTTGTAGTCGATCAATACGTAAGCTTCGGCATCAATATTCGGTACACCCGGAATCATCGTTTTCAGATTGATGTCTTCAGCAAAGGCAATATGGCTCAGGCTCAGCGCAATTAGCGAGCCCACGGTCAGGCGTTTAAAAAAATGACAGGGTTTAAGTGTGTTCATGTTAGGGATAACCGCATCCGTGGAGTTAAGTTAAAAAAGTGCCTTACTATACTCTAAATAATTCGAGTTGAATGAAGGCGGCAACGAAGCAAAATCCCCGCAGCTTATCAAGCCGGCAAGCGGGGAGCGCGAGCAATCTGTCTGGAACAGAATTGAACGCCGCTTACGGTGACCCAGAAGGGGCGAGGCTCTGGAGGAGCCGAGTAGCTAAGCCAGCGCATCAGTGACCTGAAGTGCGACGAGTATATAACAAATGCATATTTTGTAGGCATCCGACTTTCCGCTTCTCTTGTTAGCAGGCACTAAAGTGTTCAGTCAGTGTAGTGGCTGAACACTGGCCTACTTAAATCACATGGTATTATGTGCCGTGGTGATAAATGATGGCTGCTGCGCTTCACGCTCAAGACGTTGTTGTAATTCAGCGGCGCGCTGACGTTCACGAAATGGGCCTAATTGTACGCGATAAACATGGCCATTCGCTAAAACTCTGCCGGGCGCGCTGAAACGTTGTTTTAGCGTCGCCAGCCATTGTCGGGCACGGGGGCCATCGCTCAGCGCGCCCACCTGAACAACATAGCCAGTTTCCTCGCTCGACGGCGTTGCTACGGCTGTAGCGGCTACGGGGGCCGTCACGATGCGGGTAGCCGTTGTTGCCGGGGCGGCGGTATCACTGCCTTCGAGCACACCGGCGCGCAGGGGCGTCGGCGCGCCAAGGAATCCCTGACTGCGTACCGGCGCTCCCAGGGTATTCCCATTGTCTGATGTACTGATATCTACCGGGCGGGTATTTTCCTCAGCCATGGGCTGTGCAGGCGAGGTTTGAGTGATTGCCGCAGTGCCTGTCAGGGTCATCGCGCCGCCAAGGCTCGGCCGCGCGGGAAGCGCATAACTTTGTTTCGCCACCGTGGTGCCGACAGTCCCCGGCCCGGAAAGCGTACCATCGGGAGCAACTTTGATATAGTCAATACGCACCCGCGTATTGTTGGAAATATTCAGACGATTACCCGCCGCACGGGACAGATCGATAATGCGGCCAGCGGTATAAGGTCCGCGGTCATTAATACGGACCACCAACTGACGTCCATTCGCCAGGTTGGTGACGCGTACGTAACCGGGCAGCGGTAGCGTTGGGTGCGCGGCAGTTAGGGCTTCCGGATCAAACGTTTCACCGGTTGACGTGCGGTTGCCCTGAGCTTCTTCGCCATACCAGGCGGCTAACCCGGTTTCGCTATAGTTTTCCGGGTCGGTGACAATATGATAAGTCTTGCCATTGACACTGTAGTCCTGGCTGGTCGCGGGATTGACGGGTTCATAGCGCGGCTCTACACCGCCGATTTCGACCACCGGCCCCTGCCAGGTTTTTGGTGCCGGGGGCGATTGTTCCGTCGTGCTGCTGCATGCGGCAAGCAACAGCGATACTGCGCCCACCCAAAGCCAGTCCTTACGCATATCAAGCCTCTTAAACGCTTTTTGACAACATTTTTCGATGAGTATGGATAGACATCACGATGCCAAATCCAGCCATAAGTACAATCAATGCGGAGCCGCCGTAGCTGACCAACGGCAAAGGTACGCCCACCACCGGTAAGATACCACTAACCATACCAATGTTAACAAAAACATAGACGAATAAAATCAGCATCAGAGCGCCGGTCATCACGCGGCCAAAGGTGGTCTGAGCACGTGCGGCAATCATCAACCCGCGCATGATCAATAACAGATAGAGCGCCAACAGAACCAGGACGCCCACCAGACCGAGCTCCTCCGCCAGTACCGCGAAAATAAAGTCGGTATGACGTTCAGGCAGAAATTCCAGCTGCGACTGGGTGCCATGCAGCCACCCTTTACCACGCAGGCCGCCAGAGCCGATAGCAATCTTTGACTGGATAATGTGATAGCCAGCCCCGAGAGGATCGCTTTCAGGATCCAACAACATCATCACCCGAGCACGTTGATAATCATGCATCAGAAAAAACCACAGCACCGGAATAAACGCGGCTACCAGCAGCAAGGCCACCGCGATCAGTTTCCAGCTCATGCCGGAAAGGAAGAGCACGAACAAGCCGGATGCCGCGACCAGAATTGAGGTGCCCAGATCCGGCTGGGCGGCCACCAGTAAGGTAGGAACGAAGATCAACACCAGCGCGATCCCGGTATTTTTTAGCGTTGGCGGGCAGACGTCGCGGTTGATAAAGCGAGCCACCATCAGCGGTACGGCGATTTTAGCAATTTCAGAGGGCTGGAAACGAACGACCCCCAGATCAAGCCAGCGCTGCGCGCCTTTACTGATTTGGCCAAAAGCATCAACCGCAATCAACAGGATGACGCAAATAATATAGAGATAAGGCGCCCAGCTTTCATAAACCCGGGGAGGGACCTGCGCGAGGGCAAACATCATCACCAGCCCCATAAGAATCTGGCCGACTTTGCGCTCCATCATGGCAGGGTCCTGACCACTGGCGCTCCAGATAACCATAGCGCTGTAAATCAACAAGCCGGTAATGATCACCAGGAAAATCGGGTCGATATGGATTTTAGTCCAGATCGATTTTTTCTGCGGGTTATCGTTCATGGACATCATCATTCACCTTCATAACCGGGTGGTGTTGGCGCGGCATCGGGTAACACCGTGTTATTATCGCCCAGCATAATATGGTCGAGAATTTGGCGCATCACGGTACCGACTGCCGGGCCCGCGCCGCCATTTTCCAGAATCATGGTGACTGCGACGCGTGGATTGTCATAAGGCGCAAAGGCGGTCATCAGTTTATGATCGCGCAGCCGTTCGGCAATTTTATGTGCATTATACGTTTCGTTTTCTTTCAGGCCGAAAACTTGCGCAGTCCCGGATTTTGCCGCGATTTTATAGGGCGCATCGGCAAAACTTTTATGCGCGGTACCGTTGGGGCGATTGGCCACCCCGTACATGCCATCTTTCGCAATTTCCCAGTAACCGGAATGGATGTCGCCGATGGACATCGCGCCAGACTGGCGATAAGGGATGCGCTTGCCGCCCTCGCGCGTTGCGCGTAACAGATGCGGTACTTTTATGATGCCGTCGTTAATCAAAATCATCATGGCGTTATTCATTTGCAACGGCGTCGCAGTCCAGTATCCCTGACCAATACCGACGGGAATGGTGTCGCCCAGGTACCATGGTTTTTTGAACCGTTTCAGTTTCCATTCCCGGGTAGGCATGTTACCGGTGCTTTCCTGTGGTAAATCAATGCCGGTACGTTTACCGTAGCCAAATTTACTCATCCAGGTCGACAAGCGGTCAATCCCCATATCATAGGCGACCTGGTAGAAGAAGGTATCGGCTGATTCTTCCAGCGCCCGGGTGACATTTAGGCGGCCATGGCCCCATTTTTTCCAGTCACGATAACGTTTTTCAGAGCCCGGCAATTGCCACCAGCCCGGATCGAACAAGCTACTGTTACGGTTAATCACGCCGGCTGTTAAGGCGGAAACGGCCACATAAGGTTTCACTGTTGACGCGGGAGGATAGGCGGCCTGAATTGCCCGGTTATACAAAGGCCGATTTTCATCATCCAGCAACGCTTTATAGGCTTTGCTGGTAATGCCATCAACAAACAAATTGGGATCATAAGCGGGGGTGGAAACCAGGGCTAAAATTTCACCGCTACGGGGATCACTGACCACCACGGCGGCCCGGCTGCCGGTCAGTAGTGTTTCGATATACTGCTGTAATTTGAGGTCGATGGTGAGCCAGATATCACGGCCCGCCTGTGGCGATTGTTCATGCAACTGACGGATCACCCGACCGCGGTTATTAACCTCAACTTCTTCATAACCGGGTTTACCGTGCAACACATCCTCGTAGTAGTTTTCAATACCCAGCTTGCCAATATCATGGGTCGCCGCATAGTCGGGCAATTTACCTTCTTTATCAAGACGCGCGACATCGCGATCATTGATTTTCGACACATAACCGACCACATGAGTCAGCGTTTGCGCATAGGGGTAATAACGGCGTTGATAGCCTTTTATTTCAACACCGGGGAAGCGGTATTGATTTACCGCGAAACGGGCAACCTGTTCGTCATTCAACGCGCTTTTTAAGGGGATTGAGGTGAATCGACGGGAGCGTTTACGTTCTTTTTCAAAGGCATCAATATCATCATCGCTGAGGTTGAGTACCGGACGCAGATCTTGCAGGACTTGTCGCAGATTATCGACTTTTTCCGGCACCAGTTCGGCCTGATAAATGGTACGGTTCATGGCCAGCGGAATACCGTTACGATCGTAAATGATGCCGCGACTGGGCGCGACAGGCACCAGTTTGATACGGTTCTGATTGGAGCGGGTACTGTAATCTTCAAAACGCAGTACTTGCAGATGATAAAGATTTACCACCAATACGCTGAAGAGAATCAGTATGCCAAAAAAAGCGATCAACGCCCGCCGTACGAACAGCGACTGTTCGGCGGTATAATCACGAAAAAAATTGCGTTGTAATTTCATCCGCTGCCTGGGGTCCGGGTTGCCTTAGCGATTATTCACGGTGATAAGGATGATTCGCAGTGATGCTCCATGCCCGGTACAAGCTTTCAGCGACCAATACGCGTACCAGCGGATGAGGCAGCGTTAGCGCCGAGAGTGACCAGCTTTGTTCGGCCGCAGCTTTACAAACCGGGGCAAGTCCCTCAGGACCACCAACCAACAGGCTGACATCGCGGCCATCTTGCTTCCAGCGCTCAAGTTGGTTTGCTAACTGCGGTGTTTCCCAGGGCTGGCCGGGAATGTCCAGGGTAACAATCCGGTTGCCCTTACCGACAGCTTCCAGCATCGCTTCGCCCTCTTTTTCAAGAATGCGCCGAATATCGGCATTTTTCCCCCGTTTCCCCGCAGCCACTTCCGTGAGTTCCAGCGGCATATCTTTGGGAAAACGGCGCAAGTACGCCATAAAGCCCGTTTGCACCCAGTCCGGCATTTTAGTGCCTACGGCAACCAACTGAAGCTTCACGCATTAGCTCCAGAGTTTTTCCAGCTCGTACAGTTGGCGGCTCTCTTCTTGCATAACATGGACGATAACGTCGCCTAAATCGACCACGACCCAGTCGGCGGCATTTTTGCCATCAATACCGAGCGGGACCAAACCTGCCGCGCGCGATTCCTGAACCACATGGTTAGCAATCGACATGACATGGCGCGTTGAGGTACCGGTGCAAATAATCATGCAGTCGGTGATGCTGGATTTTCCCTGAACGTTGAGCGCCAGAATATCCTGACCTTTGAGATCATCAATCTTATCAATAACGAAGTCTTGGAGTGTTTTGCCTTGCAAATGGTTCCCCTAAAAACAGTGAGTATAATCAGTAAGGTATTGGTATGAATTTCACGTTATGCATAAATTCATATGAACGCATATTACCATTAGTATCCGGGTGATTTCGTGGAATTACCTGCGCTATACGGTGTACAGGCGGGGCATTATCCCATGCTACGGCAGTAGATTCATCCGCATTATAGCAAGCTTTTGTAAGTGTTTTCTTTCCGCCATCGACATCAGCGGTTGTCCCTGAAAGCCACTGATGACCAAACATCTGTATTGTTATGCTGCGCAGGGGGCAATAAGCGGCGCAGTATAGCAGGGTGAGATTAACCGCGATATAAGCCGTGGCGATCGAGATACGCGATCACGGCGGCGGGGAGCAGGTCATCACAGGGTTGCCCCTGGCGACGGCGCTGGCGGATGTCGGTTGCCGACGTCGTCACTAATGGGGTTTCCGCCAGCCAGATCAGGCCCGCCGGTTGCCGATGAAGCAACGTCGCATCAGTGGTAAGGTGGGCGTCTAGCCAGCGTTGTCGCTGCGGCGTGTCCATTTTCTGCGGATAGCCAGGACGTTTGCACACCAGCAGGTGGCAAACACTGAGTAAATCCTGCCAGCGATACCAGTGATGTAAGGTCAGCAAAGAATCCTGCCCGATAATAAATCCCAACGGTTGTGCGTTGCCCCGTTCCTGGCGTAACGCCTCCAGTGTTTCAATGGTGTAAGAGGGCGTCTGGCGTTGTAGTTCGCGCGTATCGAGCTGGAACAGCGGATTACCGGCAATGGCCAATTCAACCATTGCCACGCGTTGTGCGGCGCTGGCTTCTGGTTGCGGACGATGCGGCGGCATATTATTGGGCAACAGCGTGATTTGTTGCAGGTTAATTTGCTGTGCCAGCGCTTGTGCCGGACGCAAATGACCAAAATGGATCGGATCAAAGGTGCCGCCAAGCAGGGCATGCAAAGGGATCGCGTCAGACATCAGACAAACCTGCCGGGAACGCGCCATTGCAGATCAATAACGATAAGGTGTCCAGTTGGGGCCACAGGGTCTGGCTATAGTCTTGTTTCAGGGCGATTTCCTGTTGGGTCAGCAGATGAATAGCCTGAGCCAGTTGCTGTCTTCCCAGCCGCTGCAGTGCTTCGCTGAACAGTGGCCGGCGGTTTTGCCAGATACGGCGCTGATCAAATAAGGTTCGCAATGGCGTGGCAGCCATCTGACGTTGTAATGTCAGCAGAGTGAGCAGGTCGCGCTGCAAGGTGCGGATAAGGATCACGGGTTCATCCCCTTCCGTCGCCATCTGTCGTAGAATGTGCAGCGCACGTTTGCTTTTTCCGGCCAGCAACGCATCCACCCAATGAAAAGGCGTGAAGTGTGCAACATCATTAACCTCCTGTTCGACACGGAGTAATGTCAGCTTGCCATCCGGCCAGCGCAGCGACAAACGTTCCAGGGTTTGCGCCAGCGCCAGTAAATTGCCTTCATAACAGTAGCACAACAACTGGACCGCAGCCTGGTCCAGCGTCAGGTTCATGGTTTTGGCGCGCGTGGTTATCCAGCGCGGCAATTGCGCCGGTTCGGGCGTGGTGCAGGGAACGATAACGCCATGCGCGGTGACTGCTTTAAACCAGGCGCTATTTTCCTGGGCTTTAGTCAGTTTATTACCGCGTAAAAGCAGCAGAATATCGGGGTGCAACAGGGTGGAAAGCGTTAGCAACTGTTCCGCCATCGCCGCATTTGGGCCATTGTCGGGCAAAATCAACAGCAGCGTCTGCCGGCTGGCGAACAAGCTTAATGCCTGGCAGGTGCTGAAAATAGCTTCCCAGTCGCTAGTGTTATCCAGTGCTACGCTGAAATGTTCGCTAAAGCCGCGTTGCTGTGCTGCCTGTTTCACGGCGTCCTGACTTTCCTGCAATAGCAGCGGCTCATTCCCCAGCAACAGATAACAGGCGCGCAACCCCTCACGGAGTTGCGCGTTGAGTTGCTCAGGATAGATTCTGATCATTGCAGGCTGGTTGCTGCCGAGGTGGGCGATTCAGGTGTATCATCACCGGGCTCGATGACTTCAGGGTCAGGCAACGTATCGATATGATTTTGCTTAGCGGCATGAACCGCCAGAAGTTTACGGACCAGTTGATCCGCCGCGCGCTCGCGCATTTCCTGGCGAATCATCTCTTGCTCAGAGTCTTTTGCCAGTGCGGCCAGCGGGTTATCGAAGAAAGAGCGATAAACCGTGGTACTGATCGGATAGATACCCTGATTGGGTAACAGAACCTGCGCCCTGACAGTGAGCACCATCGAATATTCTGCCGTCACGCCGTTCTGGAACACGGAAGCGGTATCGCGTCCCTCGCGGGAGCCCAGAATGCGTAATGTCGGCAAGTCGGTGCGCGGCGGCGTATTGCTCACAATCGTCACGTCATTAAGGCGTAACTGTTGGCGAACAGCACGTGCCAGTGGGCCATAGGGATCGTTACTTTCAACAATCAGGGTGCGCATTTCTGTCGGGACCTGTGTGGTCCCGCGTAAATGAAAACCACAGCCAGCGGTGATAGTCACCACGAGGCCCAGTAAAAAAATCAGAATCGGATGTCGCACAGTTCCTCCTGAACTTAACCCACAACCAGGTTAAGCAGCTTGCCCGGGACGTAAATGACTTTACGGATGGTGACGCCGTCAAGATATTTAGCCACCAGATGTTCTTGCGCCGCACGCGCCTGCACCTGTTCCTGATTCGCGTCAGCCGCCACCGTAATTTTACCACGCACTTTGCCGTTAACCTGCACCACAATCAGCAAAGAGTTTTCAACCATGGCGTCTGCATCTGCCACGGGCCACAGAACGTTATCGATATCGCTTTCTCCCCCCAATGATCGCCACAGCATAAAGCTGGCATGCGGGGTAAATGGATAGAGCATACGTATCACGGCCAGCAACGCTTCCTGCATCAGTGCGCGGTCCTGAACGGTTTCCTGCGGTGCGCGCGCCAGTTTATTCATCAATTCCATAATTGCCGCAATAGCGGTATTGAACGTCTGGCGACGGCCAATATCATCGGACACTTTGGCAATGGTTTTGTGCAGGTCGCGGCGCAGCGCTTTTTGATCCGCATTGAGGCTGGCGATATTGAGCGGCGATGTCGCGCCTTTTTCGCTATGGTCGAAGGCCAGTTTCCAGACGCGTTTCAGGAAACGATTTGCTCCTTCAACGCCGGATTCCTGCCATTCCAGCGTCATATCGGCCGGTGAGGCGAACATCATAAACAGACGCACGGTATCTGCACCGTAGCGTTCAACCATCAGTTGCGGGTCGATACCGTTGTTTTTAGATTTCGACATTTTGCTCATGCCGGCATAAACCAACGCATGGCCGTCGGCATCGCTGGCTTTCACGATGCGACCTTTATCATCGCGTTCAATGATGGCATCCGCTGGGGACACCCAGTTACGTTCGCCACTGTCACCGACATAGTAGAAGGCATCCGCCAGCACCATTCCCTGGCACAACAAACGTTTTGCTGGTTCATCAGAGTTCACCAGCCCGGCATCACGCAGTAATTTGTGGAAAAAACGGAAATACATCAGGTGCATGATGGCATGTTCAATACCGCCAACGTATTGATCAACCGGTAACCAGTAGTTGGCCGCGGCGGGGTCAAGCATTCCCTGATCAAAATTGGGGCAGGTATAGCGCGCGTAGTACCACGATGATTCCATAAAGGTGTCGAAGGTATCGGTTTCACGCCACGCCGGCTGGCCATTGACGGTGGTCTTTGCCCACGCGGGATCTGCTTTGATTGGGCTGATGATGCCGTCCATGGTGACATCTTCCGGCAGCACTACGGGCAATTGATCGGCAGGCGTTGGCATCACGGTGCCATCTTCCAGCGTCACCATGGGAATAGGTGCGCCCCAGTAACGCTGGCGAGAAACGCCCCAGTCACGCAGGCGGTAGTTGACTTTTCGCTTGCCAACGCCCTTTTCCGCCAGTTTACTGGCGATGGCGTTAAAACCATCTATATGGCTCAGTCCACTGAACTCGCCGGAGTTAAACAGGGTGCCTTTGTTGGTCATGGCCGCGTTGCTGATATCCGGTTCAGAGCCATCCTGATTGAGCACCACCGGCGTGATCGGTAAACCATATTTGGTGGCGAATTCCCAGTCGCGTTGATCATGCGCCGGTACTGCCATCACTGCGCCAGTACCGTATTCCATCAATACGAAGTTAGCCACCCATATCGGTACTTTCTCGCCACTCAGTGGATGGCGGGCAAACAGGCCGGTTGTCGCGCCCTTTTTCTCCATGGTCGCCATATCGGCTTCCGCAACTTTGGTGTTGCGGCACTCAGCGATGAAATCTGCCAGCACGGGGTTGTGCACAGCGGCCTGAACCGCCAGGGGATGACCTGCGGCAACAGCAAGATACGTCGCCCCCATGAAGGTGTCCGGGCGGGTGGTATAGACCGTCAGCTTTTCTGCGCTATCGATAACTTCAAAGGTAATTTCGATCCCTTCTGAACGTCCGATCCAGTT
Organism: Enterobacterales bacterium; assembly: GCA_015655145.1. Taxonomy (GTDB): domain Bacteria; phylum Pseudomonadota; class Gammaproteobacteria; order Enterobacterales; family Enterobacteriaceae; genus JAATFO01. The sequence goes on from JAATFO010000067.1 coordinate 16,296, forward strand.
ACGTTGCATGGTTTTGACTTGCTCAGGCCAGTCTTCCAGGGTGTCGAGGTCGTTGAGCAATTCCTCGGCATAGGCGGTGATTTTAATAAACCACTGTGGGATCTCTTTGCGCTCAACTTTGGTGTCACAGCGCCAACAGCAGCCGTCAATGACTTGTTCATTCGCCAGCACGGTTTGATCGTGCGGGCACCAGTTCACCGCCGAGGTCTTCTTGTAGACCAGGCCTTTCGCATACAGTTGCGTGAAGAACCACTGCTCCCAACGGTAATATTCGGGGCGGCAGGTTGCCAGTTCACGGCTCCAGTCATAGCCAAATCCCAGTAGTTTCAACTGGTTTTTCATGTATTCAATGTTGTCGTATGTCCACGGTGCGGGTGCGGTGTTATTTTTTACCGCCGCGCCTTCCGCCGGCAAACCGAAGGCATCCCAGCCGATGGGCTGCAACACGTTTTTACCCAGCATACGCTGGTAACGCGCGATAACATCGCCGATGGTGTAGTTACGAACGTGGCCCATATGTAGGCGGCCAGAAGGATAGGGCAGCATAGAAAGGCAGTAATACTTCTCTTTACCTTCCTCTTCGGTCACGTTGAACGTTCTTTTCTCATGCCAGTGATGCTGGACGTAGGATTCTATCTCTTCCGGGCGATATTGCTCTTGCATGGCAACCTGGGGTCCTTAGTGAATAGCGCGAAGCTTATAACGGTGTATTTTACGATCCGCATAGCATAGCCGATAAGCCTTCGCCGCAACAACACTTCACGTCCCGGTGAGTGGTATTTCTCTGCGGGTCGAGAGATGTCGCCCCTCATTATTTAGCGAGTGGCTCAATTTGCACGGTAAAATGCAGATAAACGCTAGAATTAAAGGAATATCCACTGGCAAGGTAAAGGAGATAACATGAACAAGATGGCGGAGTACTATCGTGCATTACTGGCTGCACTGACTGAGCGGTTGCAACGTGGCGAGCGTGATATTGATGCGCTGGTGGACGATACCCGGAAACATTTAGCGGCTGGGGGTGAATTGACCCACAGTGAAGCGGATGAAATTAGCCGTGCGATACGGCGCGATCTGGCGGAGTTTGCCCGTAGCTATCAGGAAAATGAACAGGCGTTTGCTAACAGTGTATTCATGCGCGTTATCAGTGAAAGTATCTGGAAAGAACTGGCTGATATTACCGATAAGAGTCAACTGGAATGGCGCGAAGTTTTTCAGGATCTTAATCATCATGGCGTATATCAGGCCGGCGAGGTGGTGGGCTTAGGTAACCTGGTGTGTGAAAAATGCCAGTTTACCCGGGCTATTTATACGCCGGAGACCTTGACGCGTTGCCCTAAATGCGGGCATGACCAGTTTCAGCGCCAGCCGTTTACACCCTGAGCCGGGGCGGCGAGTTCGTCGGCGGTAGCCAGATCGTTATCGCAGATACAGACGAGATCATTGGTTGTCGGTTGTGGTCATGGGTTGCTACAGAGCAGCAAAAACGGTCTATAGTTAGTGAACAAGCATGTTATGCATATGGAGGAAGGATATGGCTACACCGACTAAACCGCCTGAAAACGGGCTGGATGAAGACCTGACGTTGCTGACGAAAACGCTGGAAGAGGTGCTGAAGTCGTCAGGTGATTCTGCTGATCAGAAATATATCGAACTCAAAGCAAAAGCGGAACAGGCCTTGCATGAGGTTAAATCACGCATCAGCGGTGCATCGGATACTTACTATTATCGGGCGAAAAAAGCGGTAGATCGCGCCGATGATTATGTCCATGAAAAACCATGGCAGGGGATTGGCATTGGTGCGGCCATTGGCCTGGTTTTGGGCGTATTACTGGCTCGTCGTTAAAACCTGAAAGGGTGGATTGCACAAAGCGCCATCCACCTTTTTGTGCTTCGCCTCTCAACGGCGAAGCACGATAAAACTGGCTAAGATCAACATCTCACCTCATTAGCCTTCTTATACTCGTCATACTCCAAGTTGCGTTGGCGTTTCTCGCTTATCTGGCAATTAGTGCGTGTAAGCTCGCCGGATTGGCTGTGTTGCCAGCTTCCGGCGACACGATTTATTGAGCGAATATAATATAAAGCTCGCTTTTTTGATGGGATGGGTTATGTCAATCAGCACGTTCAATCGCCGTTGGGCTGAAGTCTTAATTGAAGCACTGACGCGCCATGGTTTGCGTCATATCTGTATTGCCCCCGGGTCACGCTCAACACCATTAACGCTGGCCGCAGTCGCCAACAGTAAACTGGTTTGCCATACGCATTTTGATGAACGTGGATTGGGCCACCTGGCGTTGGGGCTGGCAAAAGCCAGCCGGCAACCGGTCGGCGTGATTGTCACTTCCGGCACGGCGGTTGCTAATCTTTACCCCGCCATCATTGAAGCGAGTTTGACGGGCGAACGCGTGGTGGTATTGAGTGCTGATCGTCCGCCGGAACTGATTGATTGTGGTGCGAACCAGGCTATTGATCAACGCAATCTTTTTTCCGGCTACGCAGCGCCTCTCAATTTGCCGCGTCCCACGCCGGACATCGCCGCTAACTGGTTGGTTGCGGCGGTGGATAACCTGCAGGCGGCCTCGCCGTGGGGGCCATTGCATATCAACTGCCCCTTTGCACAACCGCTGTATGACGAGGACAGCGGCGAATATCAGCCATGGCGGGCGGAGTTGGGAGACTGGTGGCAAGGGCCTCACCCCTGGGTGTGCCACAATGTGTCACAGCCGCAGTTGATGCAAGATGACTGGTTTTTTTGGCGGCAAAAACGCGGTGTAGTGGTTGCCGGACGCCTGCAGGCAGAGCAGGGGGCCGCAGTGGCCGCCTGGGCGGCTACCCTCGGTTGGCCGCTGATCGCGGATGTGCTATCGCAAAGCGGCCAACCCCTGGCATGCGCTGATCTCTGGTTATCGCATCCCGAGGCGCAGCACATCCTTGAACAGGCGCAACTGGTGGTGCAGTTCGGCAGCAGTCTCACGGGGACGCGGTTGTTGCAGTGGCAGAAAGACGCCCGGCCAGAAAGCTGGTGGCTGATTGATAACCTGCCAGGACGACGAGATCCCGCTCATCATCGTGGCCGACGGATTAAGGCGAATATTGATGACTGGTTACAGCACCATCCGGCGCAAACCCATCTGCCGTGGGCGGATGAGTTGGGCCGATTGTCAGAGGCGGTATACCAGCAGGTCAGTGCCGTAACGCAGCATTTTGGTGAAGCACAGTTGGCGCATCGTTTGCCGCAATTATTGCCAGCCAACGGCCAACTCTTTCTGGGCAACAGTTTGATCATCCGGCTGGTGGATGCGTTTGCTCGCTTGCCAGCGGCCTACCCGGTTTACAGCAATCGCGGCGCCAGCGGTATTGATGGCTTGATCTCCACGGCGGCTGGTGTTCAGCGTGCCCGGCCACGTCCGATGTTGGCTTTGATTGGCGATCTTTCGGCGCTTTATGATCTCAACGCGTTGGCACTATTACGTGACGCGCCTGCGCCGCTGGTTTTGATTATTGTTAATAATAACGGAGGGCAGATTTTTTCTCTGTTGCCCACGCCGGAAGCGGCGCGACAGCGTTTTTTTTGTATGCCGCAGAACGTCAGTTTTCAACCGGCAGCCGCGATGTTTGCGCTGCGCTATGCCTGCCCGGAAAGCTGGTCTGAATTGCAACAGGTGGTGGCGGCATGCTGGCAACATGGCGGTGTCAGCCTGATTGAGTTGCGGGTTGAGCCCGATGCGGGGGCGCAAACACTCGCCGCACTCGTGGCCGCAGGCGCTTCATCATGATCCTGCACGCATCATGGCAAGGGCATCATCATAGCAGTAAGCCAGTACTGGTGTGGTTACACGGTTTTCTCGGTACTGCCGAAGATTGGCAGGAAGTACAACATTTTTTTACCGACTGGCCGCTGTTAGGCATTGATTTACCGGGTCATGGTGGTTCACGGGCACAATGTGTCGATGATTTCGACGGCTTGTGTGAGCGTCTGACAGCCACATTACACTACCATCAGGTTATGCATTACTGGCTGATCGGCTATTCGCTTGGCGGGCGAATAGCGATGTATTATGCCTGCCGTAGAGCCACTGCCGGGTTGTGTGGTTTAGTGGTGGAGGCCGGTCATCCTGGCCTGAGTAATGCCGCTGAATGTCAGGCACGACAAGGCGTTGATCATCGCTGGGCGCAGCGTTTGTGCCACGAGCCATTGCAGCAAACACTAACAGACTGGTATCAACAGCCATTGTTTGCCGAATTAACGCTGAAACAGCGCCAGCAGTTGATGATGACGCGTGCCGACAGCTACGGCCCGGGTCTGGCTGCAATGCTGGAAGCTACGTCACTCAGTCGCCAGCCAAATTTATTGCCCGAACTGCATCAACTCAGCGTGCCATTTTATTATCTGTGCGGCGAATGGGATGGCAAGTTCCAACGTCTGGCGCAAGAACAACAATTGCCGCTCATGACCGTTGCTGGCGCGGGCCATAATGCACATCGCGCTAATCCGGCGGTGTTCGCCAGTCAACTTATCCGTATTCTGCGCCCGTCGGCCTGAATCCTCTTCTCTAATAAGGAGCCTGCATGATTTATCCGGATGAACAGCAACTTTATGCCCCGATCACGTGGCGTGATTGCAGCGGCGATTTGGTGGATATTCGTTACCACAAATCGCCTGAAGGGATTGCTAAAATCACCCTTAACCGTCCACAGGTGCGGAATGCATTTCGTCCCCTGACGGTAAAAGAGATGTTATGGGCGCTGGATGATGCACGCCATGATGAAGGTGTGGGGGTGATCGTCCTTACCGGCGAAGGCGACAAAGCCTTTTGTGCCGGCGGAGATCAAAAAATACGCGGTGATTACGGCGGGTATCAGGACGATGCCGGGGTCCATCACCTTAATGTACTCGATTTTCAGCGTCAGATTCGCACCTGCCCAAAACCGGTGGTGGCGATGGTCGCCGGTTATGCGGTTGGCGGCGGGCATGTGTTGCATATGATGTGCGATTTGACCATTGCCGCAGAGAATGCCCAGTTTGGGCAGACCGGACCTAAGGTAGGATCGTTTGATGGTGGCTGGGGCGCATCCTATATGGCTCGTATTGTTGGCCAGAAAAAAGCGCGGGAAATCTGGTTCCTGTGTCGAATGTATAATGCGCAACAGGCACTGGATATGGGACTGGTTAATACCGTGGTGCCGCTGGCGGAACTGGAAAAGGAAACTGTACGCTGGTGTCGGGAAATGTTACAGAATAGCCCAATGGCGCTACGTTGCCTGAAGGCAGCGCTGAATGCCGACTGTGACGGGCAAGCGGGTTTGCAGGAGCTTGCGGGTAATGCCACTATGCTGTTTTATATGACCGAAGAAGGGCAGGAAGGGCGAAATGCGTTTAACCAAAAACGCCTACCTGATTTCAGCAAGTTTAAACGGAATCCATAATGCGACAGGCCATTCTCTGGCGTTACGTCCTCGACATGGAAGCGGGTGTTATCTTACGCGACAGACATGTACGGCAGCGTGAAGGGCTGTTGGTTCAGCTTATCGTCGGTGAGCGCGAAGGCTGGGGGGAGATTGCGCCATTGCCGGGTTTTAGCCTGGAAACGTTAAGCGAGGCACAACAAGCCGCTGAAAACTGGCTTTCGCACTGGTGCCACAGTGAGATGCAGTCGGAAAGCGCGTTACCTTCGGTGGCATTTGGCTTGAGTTGTGCGCTGATGGAGCTGGCGGGGACGTTGCCAGTGGCCACCCACTGGCGGACTGCGGCACTGTGTACCGGCGATCCCGATGCATTATTTGCCCGTTTGCAACAGTTGCCGCACGGTACCGCAAAAATGAAAGTCGGTTGGTATGAAGCGGTGCGTGATGGCATGGTCGCCAGTTTGCTGCTCGAAGCGCTACCGGATCTTCATTTGCGCCTTGATGCCAATCGCCGCTGGACGCCGGAGAAAGCACGCCAGTTCGCGCGCCATCTAGCCCCTGAGCTGCGTTGCCGTATTGATTTTCTCGAAGAGCCTTGCCAGCGCCGCGAAGACTCCCGTCAGTTTGCGGCAGAAACCGGCATCGCCATTGCCTGGGATGAAAGCGCCCGGGCAACGGATTTTCAGTTACAGGCTGAACCGGGTGTGGCGGCCATAGTGATTAAACCGACATTAACCGGCAGTATCTCGCGGGTCAGTCAGCAAGTGGCCCAGGTGCAGGCGTTGGGCATGAAAGCGGTGATCAGCTCATCGATCGAATCCAGTCTTGGTCTGACACAACTGGCCGGTCTTGCACAGAGTCTGACGCCGGATGTGGTGCCGGGGCTGGATACGCTCGATTTGCTGCAACAACAGTTGGTTCGTCGCTGGCCGACCAGCCCACTGCCGTTACTGGATACGCAAGATTTGGTTTGTGTATGGCGCAGATAAACGATTTCCCCTGGCGTTACTGGGCGCAGCGACATCCGGCGGCATGTGCGCTGGATAGTGGAAATGAGCGCCTCAACTGGCAGCAACTGGCACAACGTCTTGATGCGCTGGTTATCGGTTTCCGCCAGCAGGGCGTGTCGGCAGGGTGTCGCGTGGTGCTGCGCAGTAAAAACAGTGTGCCAACATTGCTGGCTGCGCTGGCGCTGTTACAGATGGGGGTACGGCTATTGCCGCTCAATCCACAGTTACCGGTGACGTTGCTGGATGAATTGTTGCCTGGTCTGGGGCTGGATTTCATGCTTAACCTTGACAACCCGGTGTCAGTTGCGCTGCCGGCACTGATACTAAAGTCCGCTGGCGGACAACCACAATATCACTGGCAGGCGCACGATATTGCGACATTAACACTGACGTCCGGTTCCAGCGGTGTGCCAAAAGCGGTCGCGCATACCTTCCACGCACACCTTGCCAGCGCCGAGGGCGTGAACGCCTTAATGGGCTTTTGCGCCACAGATCGCTGGTTGTTATCGTTGCCGTTGTATCATGTCTCCGGGCAGGGGATTGTCTGGCGTTGGCTGTTGGCGGGAGCGACGTTGGTGCTGGCGGATGATATTCCATTGCCCGTCGCGCTAAACCGCTGTAGTTTCGCCTCTCTGGTGCCAACTCAGCTCTGGCGTGTATTACAACAGCCGGAAACGCCATCGCGTCTGACCGCCGTGCTGTTAGGCGGCGCGGCTATTTCCCCGGCATTGGTGGCGCAGGCGGAAGCGCGCGGAATCCGTTGCTGGTGTGGTTATGGAATGACAGAAGCAGCCTCTACCGTGTGTGGTAAACGTGCCGATGGCCGGTGTGGCGTCGGCGTGCCGCTGGCCGGACGGGAAATCAGGTTGGTGAATGAAGAAATCTGGTTACGTTCGTCATCCCTGACGAGTGGTTACTGGCGTGATGGCGTACTGGTCCCGGTAACCGATGCCGATGGCTGGTTACATACGCGTGATCGCGGGGCGTGGGTGGACGGAGAATTGCAGGTTGTCGGGCGGCTGGATAACCAGTTTTTCAGTGGCGGGGAAGGGATACAGCCGGAAGAGATTGAACGGGTATTGTTGGGCCATCCGGCTGTGTCACAGGCGTATGTGGTGCCGCAAAATGATGAAGAGTTTGGTCAACGGCCAGTGGCTTTACTGGCGCTGACTAAGGGCGTGGACGTTGATGTGATTGCGCGATGGGCCAGAGATAAACTGGCCGGATTTCAGTATCCGGTTGACTGGCTGCTTTTGCCGGCAGAAATGAGCAACGGTGGGATAAAAGTATCGCGTCAGCCGCTCTATGCTTGGGTAGCGCAACAGCGGCGGAAAACACGGTAAATCCCCCGAACTGGCTGTTCCGCTCGGGGGCAGGGGTCACATCGACGATTATGCCTGTTGCAATGCTTTTTCTACGCCGGCGCCATACTCCTCCGCCACCAGACGAAACAGGGCTATCTGGCGCTGTTGGATAAATTCCGGGACTTGTTTTAACTCATCAGCGATGCGCGTAAACATGCGCTGATGTTCCTCCAGGCTCAACAAATTGAATAACGCACGCGGTTGGGTGAAATAGTCGCCATCTTCACGCTGATTCCAGTGATCAGCCGCCCCTTCCAGTGATAACGGCGGTTCTCGGAAGTCGGGTTGTTCTTGAAAAACATGAAAACTGTTCGGTTCATAGGTTGCGCCGTTGCCGCTATTGCCATCGATCCGCATCGCGCCATCGCGATGATATATATGGAACGGGCACTTCGGCGCGTTGACCGGAATTTGGTGGTGATTGACCCCAAGACGGTAACGGTGGGCATCGCCGTAAGAGAACAGGCGTCCCTGCAGCATTCGGTCAGGTGAAAAACTGATGCCCGGAACCACATTGGCCGGGTTCATCGCCACCTGCTCCACCTCCGAAAAGTAGTTTTCCGGGTTACGGTTAAGGGCGAATTCACCGACTTCAATCAGTGGATAGTCGCCATGGGGCCATACTTTGGTCAGATCGAACGGATTGTATGGGGTCTGTGCCGCTTCATGTTCCGGCATCACCTGGATATAAAACTTCCAGCGCGGAAAATCACCGCGTTCAATGGCGGTGTACAGATCGCGCTGGGAACTTTCCCGGTCTTTGCTGATTAATTGCGCCGCTTCGTCATCCATTAAATTCTCAATGCCTTGTTGACAGCGCATATGGAATTTAACCCAGAAACGTTGGTTCTGGTCATTAATAAAACTGTAGGTATGGCTACCGAAACCATGAATATGACGGTAAGACCTCGGCAGACCACGGTCACTGTAATCAATCGTTAACTGATGCAGGGATTCAGGTGACAGTGAAAAGAAATCCCATTTATAGGTTGGGTTACGCAGGTTGGTGTGGGGATCGCGTTTGACCACATGGTTCAGGTCGGGAAATTTAAGTGGATCACGCAGATAGAACACCGGGGTATTGTTGCCCACTAAATCCCAGTTGCCCTCCCCGGTATAAAATTTCATCGCAAAACCACGGATATCACGTTCGGCATCCGCCGCGCCACGCTCCCCGGCAACCGTGGAAAAACGAATAAACATTTCAGTTTTTTTACCAATTTCGGAGAATATGTTTGCCCGGGTAAAACGGGTGATGTCCTGTGTCACGGTAAAGGTGCCGTAGGCGCCGGAACCTTTGGCATGCATACGCCGCTCCGGAATCACTTCGCGACTGAAGTGACCCAGTTTTTCTAAATACCAGACATCCTGCAACAACATGGGGCCGCGGCGTCCGGCAGTAATAACATTATTATTATCGACGACGGGGGCCCCCGCGATGGTGGTAAGTTTTTTTTTGCTCATAATCTTTCTCACTTTCAGTTTGTTGGTAAATTTTCAAATGTAAAAATGAAAAATTAATCGGTATAGACTATTATCGGTGGTATTGTGCCGTGAAATATTGATCTCTGGCAAACAGGCAAAAGCTATTGCTGACATTTTTAAAACTGTTGATTCCCGGTTGCCGTTGTACAGTTTTATTTAGCTTTTCATCGTCGTACTGCCGGGCTTCAAAGCACCATATTCATCGTACGTACTTGCACGCAGCACTGACCGGTTAAGTTTATTGAGCCAAATCTGTTTGCATCGGTGGGGCGCGTTTTGCGCATTGTATTTCCGCGTCAGCCTTCCTAAAGTAGAGTGACTAACCGCAGGAGAAAATAACGTGATAAGAGTGGAAATGCTCTCGACGGGCGATGAGGTGTTATACGGGCAAATTGTTGATACCAATGCGGCCTGGCTGGCTGATATTTTGTTTCATCATGGTGTGCCGATGACCAGCCGTACCACGGTCGGCGACAATCTGACCTCGCTGGTTGACACGTTAATCGAACGCAGCCAGATTGCGGATGTATTGATCGTTAACGGCGGATTAGGTCCCACCAGCGATGATCTCAGCGCACAGGCCGCAGCGATGGCATCAGGTGTTGAGCTGGTGATGAATCAGGCGTGGCTGGAAAACATGACGGCCTTTTTCACCCGTCGCGGTCGGGAGATGGCGTCGGTCAATCGTAAACAAGCCGAAATACCGGCCAATGCCGACGTGATCGATAACCCGGTGGGGACGGCTTGCGGATTTGCGCTTCAGCTTAATCGTTGTTGGGTCTTTTTCACCCCGGGTGTGCCGGTCGAATTTAAAGTGATGGTTGAACAGCAAATTTTGCCGCGCCTGAAGCAACGGTTTTCACTCCCCGAGCCGCCAGTGTGTTTGCGACTGACCACCTTCGGACGCGGTGAAAGCGATCTCGCCGGCGAACTGGCGCTTGTGCCGCTGCCGGACGAAGTCGTAATGGGTTATCGCTCATCGATGCCCATTATTGAAATTAAACTGACCGGACCCGCCTCACAACGCGCGGCAATGGAACGGGCCTGGCAGCAAATCAGACAGTTACTGGCGGAGTGCACGCTTTTTGAAGGGACGGCAGGCTTGCCCGCGCAACTGGCACAGCGGTTAGCGGCGAATAACCACACGCTGAGCGTGAGCGAACAATTCACCGCCGGGTTGTTGCAATGGCAACTGGCGACGGCGGAGGTACCGCTAAGCTCAGGTAATGTGTTGCCCACATCGGCTGAATCACTGCAAGAACTGGCGTTGCGTACGCAAATCCTGGCGCAAACTAATGGCACCACGTTGGCGTTAAGTGTTGGGGGAGAACAGGATGAGATGCTGGGGCTTGCTTTGTCTACGCCGACGGGAACCTTTGCGCAACAGGTGAGATTTAATACCCGGCTGCACGGGGTGAAAACACGTCAGGAGGTGGTGGCGATGATGGCGATGAATATGTTGCGTCGCTGGCTAAACGGGATGGCGGTAACCGCTCAACATGGCTGGATTGATGTGGTGAAAACGCTAACATTATAAGTTTAAAAAGCGGGCGTGCCCTGTGGCAGCATAATGAGGCTATCGCCCCTGGTTTCAAGACCCGACACCGGGGGCGAGCATGCTTGCCGGGCAATTATTTACGCGCTGGTATGGCGGGTATGCACCATATAATTAACCTCCACACCTGGACCGAGATGGAATTTATTCCTCAGCGGATTATAGTGCAGGCCGGTGATATGACATTCGCGTAGCGGGGTTTCATCCACCCAGTTCAGCAACTCGGCAGGACGAATAAACTTATGAATATCATGTGTGCCGCGCGGCAACATACGTAACACATATTCCGCGCCGACGATCGCCATCAGCCAGGCTTTACCGTTGCGGTTGATGGTGGAGAAAAACACCTCGCCGCCGGGTTTCACCAACTGCGCGCAGGCATGGACCACAGAGCGAGGGTCGGGCACATGCTCCAGCATCTCCATACAGGTCACCACATCATAAGCGCCCGGATTGTGCTGCGCATGTTCTTCTACTGTTTGTTGCACATACTCAATATTCACACCGCTTTCCCTGGCATGCAGGCGCGCAACTTGCAACGGTTCGGCCCCCATATCCAGACCGGTGACATGGGCACCTTCACGCGCCATACTTTCCGCCAGAATACCGCCGCCACAACCGACATCCAGTACCTTCTTATCAAACAAGCCGCCAGCGTGTTGTGCAATATAGTCCAGTCGCAATGGATTGATACGATGCAGGGGTTTGAATTCTCCTTCTGTATCCCACCAGCGCGAGGCGATAGCGTCAAACTTAGCGATCTCATCATGATCAACGTTCGGTGAGGTTGCTTGCGGTTCTTCGTTCATTAAACCCATACTCCTGCCAAAGTTTTCCTGAGTATACCCGTTTCCGCCAGTAATGGGCAGGGAACGCATTATGGCGATAAAGCATGTTATCAGATGCTTTCCGTTCACCGAATGCTTGCAATGTGATATACTTTCGCACCTTTGAATTCGGGAATAATGTAGAGGGATAGCGGCTCCATGAGCGACCTTGCCAGAGAAATCACACCGGTCAATATCGAGGAAGAGTTAAAAAACTCTTATCTGGATTACGCCATGTCGGTCATCGTAGGCCGTGCATTACCTGATGTTCGTGATGGTCTGAAACCCGTACATCGTCGCGTGTTGTATGCAATGAGTGTGCTGGGTAACGACTGGAACAAACCGTATAAAAAGTCTGCACGTGTTGTCGGTGATGTTATTGGTAAATATCACCCGCATGGCGACTCCGCCGTGTATGACACGATTGTTCGTATGGCGCAGCCGTTTTCGTTGCGTTACATGCTGGTCGATGGCCAGGGGAACTTTGGTTCCATTGATGGTGATTCCGCCGCTGCGATGCGTTATACCGAAGTTCGCATGGCGAAAATCGCCCATGAACTGTTAGCGGATCTGGAAAAAGAAACCGTCGACTTTGTGCCAAACTATGATGGCACCGAGCAGATCCCGGAAGTTATGCCGACCAAAATCCCGAACCTGCTGATTAACGGCTCGTCGGGCATTGCGGTGGGGATGGCGACCAATATCCCGCCACATAACCTGACGGAAGTGATCAACGGTTGTCTGGCTTACATTGATGATGAAAACATCAGTGTTGAAGGGTTGATGGAACATATACCCGGGCCTGATTTTCCCACCGCGGCGATCATTAATGGTCGTCGTGGCATTGAAGAAGCCTACCGCACAGGGCGTGGAAAGATTTATATTCGTGCCCGGGGTGAAGTGGAAACGGATGCAAAAACCGGCCGTGAAACCATCATCGTCCATGAAATCCCGTATCAGGTTAACAAAGCACGTCTGATTGAAAAAATCGCTGAGTTGGTGAAAGACAAGCGTATTGAAGGCATCAGTGCGTTGCGTGATGAGTCCGATAAAGACGGTATGCGGATTGTTGTCGAAGTGAAACGTGATGCCGTCGGCGAGGTGGTGTTGAATAACCTTTACTCACTGACGCAGTTGCAGGTTTCTTTCGGCATCAACATGGTGGCGCTGCATCAGGGTCAACCCAAGATCATGGCCCTGAAGGAAATCCTTGAGGCTTTTGTTCGTCACCGTCGTGAAGTGGTGACACGCAGAACTATCTACGAACTGCGTAAAGCCCGTGATCGCGCCCATATTTTGGAAGGGCTGGCGATTGCCCTGGCGAACATCGACCCGATTATTGAGCTGATCCGTCGGGCGCCAACGCCGGCAGAAGCCAAAGCTGGCTTGATCGCGCAGCCATGGGATTTAGGCCATGTCGCCGCGATGCTGGAACGTGCAGGCGATAATGCGGCGCGTCCGGAATGGCTCGACGCCGAGTTTGGCATCCGTGACGGGCAGTACCATCTGACAGAACAGCAGGCTCAGGCGATTCTGGATCTGCGTTTGCAGAAACTGACCGGCCTCGAGCATGAAAAACTGTTGGATGAGTATAAAGAGCTGCTCGATCAAATCGCTGAGTTGATCCGTATTCTGGAAAGCGCTGAGCGCCTGATGGAGGTGATCCGCGAAGAACTCGAAGCGATGCGTGATCAATTTGGCGATGTTCGGCGCACGGAAATCACGGCGAACACCGCTGATATCAATATTGAAGATCTGATCAACCAGGAAGATGTGGTGGTTACGCTTTCCCATCAGGGGTATGTGAAGTATCAGCCATTGTCTGATTACGAAGCGCAACGCCGTGGCGGTAAAGGGAAGTCAGCCGCACGTATCAAAGAAGAGGATTTCATTGATCGCCTGTTGGTTGCTAATACGCATGACACCATTCTTTGCTTCTCCAGTCGCGGACGTCTGTACTGGATGAAGGTGTACCAGTTGCCGGAAGCAAGCCGGGGTTCCCGTGGTCGGCCCATTGTCAATCTGTTGCCGCTGGAGCCGAATGAACGTATCACCGCTATTTTGCCGGTGCGCGAATATGAAGAAGGGTTGAATGTTTTCATGGCGACAGCCAGCGGTACAGTGAAGAAAACCGCCCTGACTGATTTTAGCCGTCCGCGCAGTGCCGGGATTATTGCGGTTAATTTGCGCGAAGATGATGAATTGATCGGCGTGTCACTGACCGATGGCAACAATGAAGTCATGTTATTCTCTGCCGCCGGCAAGGTGGTGCGCTTCTCCGAACAAGCAGTGCGACCAATGGGACGGACCGCATCGGGTGTTCGGGGTATCAAACTGGCTGAACGCGATCGCGTGGTTTCGTTGATCATTCCCCGTGCAGAAGGAACCATTCTCACGGTGACGCAAAACGGCTACGGTAAACGTACCGAGACCGATGAATACCCCACCAAGTCACGTGCGACTCAAGGGGTTATCTCGATCAAGGTCACCGAGCGTAATGGCGCGGTGGTAGGTGCTGTACAGGTGGTGGACAGTGATCAGATCATGATGATTACTGATGCGGGCACACTAGTCCGTACCCGGGTTTCTGAGGTAGGTATTGTTGGCCGTAACACTCAGGGGGTTATCCTGATCCGTACGGCGGATGATGAACACGTTGTCGGATTGCAGCGGGTCGCTGAACCGGTGGCGGAGGAAGATCTGGATACCATTGATGGCAGTGTTGCTGAAGGGGATGACGATATTGTGCCGGAAGATGATACCGACGATGATATTCCTGACAGCGATGAAGAATAGCGTATAACCTACTAAGGCGCATATTATGCGCCTTTCTTTTAATGCTATACCTGTGCCGTTTCAGTTTATTGTGATGGTCGATATACTGGTGCTACGCATTTCTGTAATGCGAAATTAAATTATCCTGTGTGGCAAGACAGATAATTACGGCTTAACGTTAACATCACTCACCTGATAAAATGCATTGTCTGTATCGGCAATATCCCACACGCCGAGAATTACATGATAACCACTATAATCTGACGGGATCTCACAACCTTTAATCGTGACCGTTTTGTCTGGCATTCCACCGTTATCGTTTTGTTCACAAATAGGCTTGGTCAGATCGAACTGGGCACGCGATAGCTTTTCATTCGGTTTCCAGTCTTTTTTGGTAATAAAAAATCGCCACTTTTCAGTTTTATGAGGCGCGGTCAGTGTCCAGGCAAAGTCGTGTTTACCTGTTTTCAGATCAGTTTTATACCAACGTTCACTGGTTTGTGCATCCAGTTCGGTAAAGTTATCGTGTTCAGCACTGGCAATTTTACCGTCAGCAGGGCCTTTTTCAGGAAATCCTTTTTGTGCTTCAAAGGATTGTGGTTCATAACTGGCGGCGCCACAGTCCTTATTTTTATTGCCGGCATTGGATGTGCATAAAAGTGCACGTGAAGGAGGATTATCAACATAGCCATGACGAGGTTCAATTTGTTGAGCATAATTAAAAAAAGACAGGCTCAATAAACTAATACCAGCGCAGGTAGGGAGTAGTACAGATTTAAGCATCGTAGTCACCTTTTATAGCTATTATCTTTCGCATTGCAGATCCATTGGCATCGCACGTGCAACCGACGCTACCTGAGTAAGCGTATGACTATTGGTATGTTTACCGTATTCTGGCAACGCAAAATCTATATGAATTATTATTAATATTTTGGAATGATTATTGAGCGGTTGTGGTTGCAACGGCTCATGTATTGAGTATTAGTATAAAAAAAGGATAAAGCAAAAATATAAAAAAAATTCATGTATTTCAATGGATCGCAGACAGCATAAATAGGGGACTTGCATGCTCAATGCTGGCTTTTTGGCGGTGAGAAAGTTACTGTGTGGTTTTAACAGGTCTGTTTCCACTTTTTTTGCATGGGCTCCGCTTGAAATATTTCGTTTCGTTTCGCACCACATTAAAAATTTCCCGCTACCTGTTTCGGGCACTGGCTCTTATGCTCTGGATTTTGGGTGCATTACTGACCACTTTTTTTATTATCAGTGTGTTACATGAGAAAGAAGCGCAAGTACGACAAGAATTTAGCCTGAGCTATGAACAAGCTCAATGGTACATACGTCATTCGACCGATATTACGCGTGAACTGAAATACATTGCTGAAAACCGTCTGAATACCTCGGCCAGTGATCTAACCCTGTTACATCGTTTCTTTCCCGGTAAAGCCACGCTGCCGCAATTTTACCCCTTGTCTGCCGATGCTGATTGCACTGCCATGAGTAATAGCTGGCGTAATTCACTTGAGCCACTGGGTTATTTCCTCAATTACTGGAAAGCCAATTTTGCTTCGGCTTATGAGCTAAATCGGGTATTTTTCATCGGCGGTAAGAGTTCTTGTATGGCTGACTTTGGGATAGGCCGTGCTTCGGTTGATCGTGAGCAAACATTGAAATCCCTGCATGAGCACATTCTGCGTTACCGTAGCAGCAATGACGATGACCATCAAAATAGCTTCTACTGGGTATCAACGACGGCGCAGCCGGGTGTCGGGTATTTTTATATGATTACGCCGGTTTATATCGCCAGTAAACTGGAAGCATTGCTGGGAATTGAGCAGAGTATTCGTCTGGAGAATTTCATTTCTCTGAGCAGCCTGCCGGTACAGGTCACTCTGGTGGATCAGGATAATCGCCCCATTCTCAGTTCATTACGCGCCGGGATGCGTTTTTCGCTGGAGCATGTCCCGGATGAGAAAACCTGGTTTGGCTATATTAATAATTATAAACAGCTGATCATGAAGAAGACGCTACAGCCGTCGCCGTTTAGCCTGATTTATTCCGTGCCGACCAGCGTGCTGGTGGACCGCCTGAAAATGATGATGATCAATGCGCTGTTGCTTAATGTGTTAAGCGGCATCATGTTATTCTCACTGGCCTGGTTGTTTGAGCGTCGCATGTTTCTGCCAGCAGAAGATAATGCGCATCGGCTGGAAGAGCATGAGCTGTTTAACCGTAAGATTGTGGCCTCAGCGCCGGTAGGAATTTGTATTCTGCGAACCAGCGACGGCACCAACATCCTCAGTAATGAGTTGGCGCATAATTATCTGACACTCCTGACACAGGAAGATCGCCAGCGACTGACAGAAATTATCTGTGGTCAGCAGGTTAATTTTGTCGATGTTCTGACCGGCAGTAATACTAATCTGCAGATCAGCTTTGTGCATTCGCGTTATCGCAATGAGAATGTGGCGATCTGTGTGCTGGTTGATGTCAGTGCGCGTGTAAAGATGGAAGAATCATTGCAGGAAGTGGCTCAGGCAGCTGAACAGGCGAGCCAGTCAAAATCAATGTTTCTGGCCACGGTCAGCCACGAATTGCGCACGCCATTGTACGGTATCATTGGCAATCTTGACTTATTACAAACCAAACAACTACCTAAAGGGGTTGATTCTCTGGTTGCGGCAATGAATAACTCGTCAAGTTTGCTGTTAAAAATCATCAGCGATATCCTCGATTTTTCAAAAATTGAATCGGAGCAACTTAAGATAGAACCGCGTGAGTTTTCACCCCGGGAAGTGATCACGCATATTGCATCCAATTATCTTTCGCTGGTGGTGAAGAAGAGACTGACGTTGTATTGCTTCATCGATCATGGTGTACCGTTATCGCAGCATGGTGATGCGTTACGTCTGCAACAAGTGATTGCGAATTTGCTCAACAATGCCATCAAATTTACCCATACGGGCTGCATTATTCTGCATGCTTATGTGAGCGCTGGTTATCTGGCATTCTGCGTGCGTGATACTGGCGTGGGGATCCCGGCTAAAGAGATCGTGCGTTTATTTGATCCCTTTTTTCAGGTGGGAACCGGAGTACAGCGGAATTTTCAGGGAACCGGCCTGGGGTTGGCGATTTGTGAAAAACTGATAAACATGATGGACGGCGATATTGAAGTTGAGTCTGAACCGGGCATGGGAAGTCAGTTCATCATTCGTATCCCATTATATAACAGCCAACAGATGGATGCGGGCGGATATGAGGGGTTACAGGATAAGCACGTCTGGCTGGAATTGCGTAACGATTATCTCGCCAGTTATCTTGAAACATTGCTAAAAGAATACGGTATCCCAGTGAGCCGGTTTAACGAACGGCACTATGCCAGTGATGATGTGATTATTACCGATTACGATTTTCAACCGCTGCAACCCGTGCGTGCGGTGATTGAATTTGATGGCAAACATATCGACATGCCACACGAGATGGCCAGCGGACGCTGGATTTACAGCACAGCAACGCCGCATGAGTTACCGGCATTACTGGGACGTATTTATCGGCTGGTGGTCGATATTCCTGACGAATTAGCGTCATTGACCGCCCCGGCACTGGCGGAGCGGGCTAATAACCATGATATTTTGCTGCTGGTGGTGGATGATCATCCGATCAACCGGATGTTGCTTTCCGATCAACTTGATTCACTCGGTTTTCAGGTAAAAACGGCTCAGGATGGGGTTGACGCCCTCAATGTGATAAGCCGTAATGACATTGATATTGTACTGACCGACGTTAATATGCCGAATATGGATGGTTACCGCCTGACTCAGCATTTACGACAGCAAGGGCGGAAACTCCCGGTTATCGGGGTCACGGCCAATGCGCTGGCCGAAGAAAACCAACGTTGCATGGAAGCTGGCATGGATAGTTGCTTGTCGAAACCGGTGACGCTGGAGACCCTGAAGAAAACCCTGACATTTTATGCCGAGCGTGTCAGAAAAGGGCGAGAAATAGCCAGTTAAACGACATATTGTGCCAGGTGGCACTTATTATCCCTGTGGGCCCGCGCAGGAAGCCGGGTCCACAGGGAGTAAAACAAAGCTATTCCTTGTCTATGGGGGTGGCGCTTACCGAAGAAAGGTAATTTAGCAGAGCAATATCGTTGTCTACCCCCAGTTTCATCATGGCTGATTTCTTCTGGCTGCTGATGGTTTTGATGCTGCGGTTCAGCTTTCGGGCAATTTCAGTTACCAAAAAACCTTCGGCAAACAAGCGTAGCACTTCACTTTCTTTCGGTGAAAGGCGTTTATCGCCATAGCCGCCAGCACTGATTTTTTCCAACAGTTTCGCCACGCTTTCCGGGGTGTATTTCTTCCCTTTCTGCAATGCCGCCAGCGCTTTTGGCAGGTCAGTCGGCGCGCCTTGTTTTAACACGATACCTTCAATGTCCAGGTCCAGCACTGCACTGAGAATGGCGGGATTATTGTTCATCGTCAGGACAATAATCGATAAGTGAGGATAGTGACGTTTGATGTACTTAATCAGCGTAATACCATCACCATATTTTTCACCAGGCATTGATAAATCGGTGATCAACACATTGGCATCAAGTTTAGAAAGGCTGTTAATCAGTGCGGTTGAGTCTTCAAATTCTCCCACCACATTGACCCATTCAATCTGTTCAAGAGACTTACGAATACCAAACAAAACAATTGGATGGTCGTCGGCAATAATTACATTTAAATTATTCATCTTTTTGGTTACCTTGCTGCAGCAGTAGATTGACGTAGTTGTCAATGTCACTGGTGGTATTTTCAATGTTTGAATCGTCGCACTCTTTAATGTGCCGTTCTAACGTTTCACATAGCTGCTTGCCAGGTACCAGATTGAGCATGGCAAACACACCTTTCAGGCGATGTGCGGTCTGAGCAAGCGAGAGGTAATCCCTGTTAGCGTGCTCATTATACAATCTCCTCACGTCATCCGGTACGGTCTCAACAAATAGCTGATAGTAGCCACTATTTAGTAGCAGTCCACCAGATAGTTCTTCTTTTTCTGTCTCATCAGCTGAAAGCTCCTGAGAAAGTTGTTTTTCAATCAGTTGCAACAGGGCATCCAGCAATGCGCTACTGATATTAAAGTTGACCCGATACTGATTTTCATTGATCGCCCTGAAGCCCAATTCATCGTCAGTGAGCAGCAAAGCCCAGGGCGTCAAGTGTGCCGGGTCATCGGTGATCAGAACATCATGTTCCTGCCCTGAAAAGCGTTCATCCGGGGTAATGCATTGCGCCCCCCAATTCTCTAGCTGATGGCAGACGATTTTACTGACATCATCAACGGTAATATCAATCAGTGCAGTGACGCCTTCGAGTAATTTTTCTTCGTGGGGTTGCTGATTCTCCCGTGGAAGGTTAAGCCAGATGCTATAGCGCGTGCCAATGTCCGGTTTAGCCAGAATTTCAAGGTGACCGCCTAATTGTTTGCACAATTGCTTGCTCAGGAAAAAAGCCAGTCCGGAAGCCTGGCCAAAACGATCGTGTGCTGTTTCGCCGAGGAAGGGGAAATCAGCATTACCCATCTCATCCTGCGTCAGACCGGCGCCGGTATCAACAATTTGGATAGTGAGCCGGTCCGGGCGATCCGTCGGAGAATCGACTTCCAGCGTGATTTTCCCCCAACGGGTGGTGGTCAGTGAATAGTACAACAGTGTGGACAACACTTTATGAATCGCCCGGCGATCGCCAAAGCGCATTTCATCACTGTTCAGACGGTTATGCACTAGCAGTGTCAAGCCCTTACGTCGTGCCTGCGGCAGCAATTCCAGGGTGAGTTCATCCAGCAAAGCCTGAACACTGAACGAGATAGCATCGGGTGACCAGTCATGGGTTTCAAGGCGGTTCAATAGCACAATATCGTCGAGCAGGCGGGTTACTGCCTGACTGTGCAGTAAGGCATTCAGTAGATGTTCATCCTGGCTGGTTTCACTGAGTGACTGCAATTGCATGACGATATCATCCAGTGGCTGGTTCAGCGCTTGTCCCAGATTCTGTAACAATTGCTGACGTATCTGATGATTACGATCCAGAATCTGTTGCGCTTTTTGCAACTTTTTATTAACCAGTAATTCTCGATCCTGATCACGCATCATAAATAGCTGGGTATGGGGTGAGAACATGCTGCGTGTGTGGCGAATCTCATACACTTCATTATTTACCGTCGCCTGTAGCACCCCCTGATGCTGATCAGACATATTAATGATTTTCTGCAAATTCAAATGCGGCAGAAGGTGATCGGCAATTTTATTGCTGATAATGGTGCGATTGCTGGCGAAGTCATACACCAATAGCCCTATCGGCAAGCTGGAAACAATCTCCTCATTTAACACGTGCAGCGCATCGAGTTCCGCGCTCTGGTTTTCACTTGGCCGTAGCGATTGCTGACGTAGCAAGAATAAGCTGACCAGTGACATCAGCATCAGCACCAGGTTCGCTGTCAGAGGCCATTTCAAATTATGCATGGTATCCAACAACAGACGGGTCAGGGGAACCTGGTAGACTAACTGCAAGGGTGCGCTAAGCAGCGATGAGGCGATTTCCACGTTTGGGTTGACGAGTGAAATACTGGTGTTTTGTATTTCATCGTCACTACTTTCCCCGCTGCTGGCGAGAGCGGCATCTTGTTTCAACTGGATATTTTCCAGTGGCATATTGCGAGGAATCAGATCGTTAATGGGTAAATCGAATGCGACGACCGTTGCTAAATGGCCGGGCTGATTGAAGGTGGTGTGTACGGTAAAATAGTGGCCATTTTGCCAGCCAAAATGACGTAGCGGAGAAAAGCTTTCACGTTCATCCAGTGCATTCGCCTGTTGTAGCATTTCCGCACGACGGGTATCAACAATGTTGCTAATGGCACTCTCTTTATAGCGCGTAGCCATATCTTTGAGCGGTAAGGTCGAAATCATGATCAGGCTGTTGTCCTGGCCATTGAGAAAATACATTGACCAGGTGCTGTTTTCCGCGCCCCACAAGGTATCAAGATAGTTGGACATCCGTAATGTCATGTCCAGAGTACTGCCGTCATGGGAGCCAAAAATCAACGCTTCCGTTTTGCGCCGTGTTTTTTCCAGATAGTAGACATCCGGGCGAAGACGGTTTTCCTGCAGGCTATTGGGTGGTGTTCCCGCTGCGCTGGCGGCAAGATTTTCGTAAATTTGCCAGGTCGCAAAACGATAAGTGTCAATACGCTTTTGCACGGAGTGAGTGATATCGGCCATGGCATTACGTTTTTCCATCAGCCAGGCGTTTACTGCCTGATGGATCATAAGCCCCGACATCAGGAGTAGCATCAGAATAAACACCACAAAAAAACGGGTGATACTGCCAGAGGTGAGAGGAAACTTAGATGACATCATAACGTAACAGGGCACCTAATTTTATTGTGTAACCAGCCGTGCGCTGGCCGCAACCGCTAGCAACAACAGGGCGAGTGTTGTAAAAGCCGTTATCAGGCTGAACCACTGAGAAACAAAACCAATCAGCGCCGGGCCTGCCAGAATACCTGTATAACCGAGGGTTGTCATGGAGGAAATTGCCAGATTCACCGGCATGATGGTTTGGCGACCAGCGGCGCTGAACAGAATGGGAACGGTATTTGCGGCGCCAAACCCGACTAACAAAAACGCAAACAATGAAACCCAGGCATAATGAATACTGACGGCAAGGAAAAGCCCGGTGGCGGCACACAGGCAACTGACGGTCATCACGGTACGGCGGTTAAAACGGTTAATGATTTTATCACCGCTCAGACGGCCAATACTCATTGCGACGGAAAATATCGCATAGCCAAGCCCGGCCTGAGCGGCTGGCAAGTCACGTACGTGGGTCAGAAACAGGGCGCCCCAGTCCAGAATGGCCCCTTCGGTGAGGAAAAGAATAAAACAAAGCAGCCCGAGAAACAGGACGCTGCCACGCGGAAATACCCATAACGGCGTATTTGTCGGCGGTGACAGCCGGACAAGCAAATGTTTTTGGTTAAAAATAAGCAGGATAATGGCCAGTAGAGCCACCATCAGTATAGCTTGAGTGGGGGAGGTCCCCATCCACAGCAACAGGCTTACCGCGCCGGCGCCGGCAATGCCGCCAATGCTATAAAAACCGTGGAAACCAGACATCATGGTCTTTTTTGCCGCTTGCTCGACGTGTACTGCCTGAATATTCATCGCCACATCAAGAGTTCCCATGGCCGCGCCAAAAACCATTAACGCCAGTGCCAACGAAAGCGGTGTAGACAGCGCCGCCAGCAACGGTAACATCAAAATGACGATCATACCTGACACCAGGATCACTCGCTTACCGCCCAGTTTTCCAACCAGCATCCCGGCAACAGGCATAGCAATAATGGAGCCGGCGCCAAGAAACAGCAGTAACACACCAAGTGAGGCGTCGGTCAGATGCAGACGTTGTTTAGCATAAGGGACCAGGGGAGCCCAGGCTGAGATGCCAAGCCCGGCGATAAAAAATATCACGCGTGTTGCCATTTGTGCCGCTAACGCGGGGGGTGTCGATTGTCGGGCATCCACGGATGTCATGTTATCTTTTTTTTTCAGCATGATGGGTGGGTCTTTTTATCACAAATGACGCTTGTTTAGAACGATCATCGTGTGCCGCCATCGACAAGCAGCAAACAATAATTTTATTAACCAACTGAATAAAATCACATAATCATGATCTGGCATCCACGCATTGGGGGATTGGGAACGGGCGGGTTAATTATTTTCGGTTATTAACTAAGTGGATGTGTCGGCTATTATATTTATACAAAATGTGCGAAAATGAACAAATAATGTGGTTGTTGATGTAGGTTATTTCGCGTACATATTTAACTTTATCTTTTTGCAAATAGTGCCAGAAAAGAATAAAAAAAGCCGAACAGTCTGTTCGGCAGGAATTAAGGATAAAACATCTCATTCGTAGTGAGTGAATGAAGGTAATAATAAAGTTAAATGATGATAGCGGGAGCTATTCTATAGCCTGAACGGCCTCATGTTTTATCATTCAGTGCTCAAAAATGTAACATGTCGTAAATGATTGAACTTAAATAATTATATTATTTTTTGATAATAAGTGCTATGTTTCATGCCGCATATATCGTTGAGAAGTTCCATTATAATTACATTTTGTAATATATTTTAAATGGATTGAAACAGTTTCGGAAATTTAGTAGCATTTTCTCTATGGATTATTATGAGCACTGAATTGACAATGAGCTGCCGGCTGAATTTTAAATATTCAGTACGCAGTGGCAAATAAGGCACATAACGAGAGGGTAATAAAATGAAACTTCGAGCTCTTTCCCTGTTAGTCCCCGCGATGTTGATCGCCGGTTCGGCGGGTGCGGCAGAGATTTACAATAAAGACGGCAACAAATTAGACCTTTTTGGTAAAGTTGACGGCTTACACTATTTCTCTGACGACGACGGTACTAATGGTGATCAGTCTTACTTACGTTTTGGCTTTAACGGCGAAACACAAGTCACTGATCAACTCACAGGCTATGGTCAGTGGGAATATCAGGTTGCTTTGAATTCAGCTGAATCTCAGGGAACTGAAAACAGCTATACGCGTGTTGGTTTTGCGGGGATGAAATTTGGTGATGCCGGATCGTTTGATTATGGCCGTAACTACGGCGTAGCATATGATATCGGGGCATGGACCGATGTGTTGCCGGAGTTTGGCGGCGATACTTATGGCGCAGACAACTTCATGTTCCAGCGTAGCAACGGTTTGGCGACTTATCGTAACAGTAACTTCTTTGGCCTGGTGGATGGCTTGAACTTTGCTGTTCAATATCAGGGTAAGAACAGCAGTTCTTCTGAATCACCGAATGGCCGTGATGTTTTAGGTCAGAATGGCGATGGCTGGGGGATGAGCACCACGTATGACTTAGGTTCTGGTTTTGGTATCGGTGCAGCGATGTTCCAGTCTGATCGTACCACTGAGCAGAATGGCGGCACCTTCGGTACGGCAAACATTGCTGGTCGTGGTGATAAAGCAGAAGCGTATACCGGTGGTCTGAAATATGACGCCAACAATATTTATCTTGCCGCGATGTACACCAAGTCTTATAACGCGACGCGTTTTGGTTCGAGCGACTCTGACGTTTATGGCTTTGCAGACAAAGCTGAGAACTGGGAACTGGTTGCTCAGTACCAATTTGACTTCGGTCTGCGTCCGTCTCTGGCCTACGTCACTTCACGTGGCACCGATATTCAGGGCTGGGGCAAACAGAACCTGAAGAAATATATTGATGTTGGTGCGACTTACAACTTCAACAAAAATATGTCTACCTATGTTGATTACCAAATCAACATGCTGGACGACAATGAATTCACCAATGCGGCCGGTATCAATACCGATGATGTCGTCGCGCTGGGGCTGGTTTACCAGTTCTAAGTGTGAATTTTTGCCTGGGGCGGCCATTGTGCCGCCCTGATTAGCCGACTGTTATGGCGGCTTGCGTTTTTCGTCAGTATTCAGCATCCGTTACCCCGTTATATCTCCCCGCAATCAGCAGGATCCCGGTTTTCACTTTTGTGCAAAAAATGATGTGCGATGTTATCAACGCGCCAGTTTAGCCGCTGGCCTGCGAGATAACATGACTAACTATTAACTGTCTGCAAACTCAACACCATTAGGTATAATCACGCGCACTTTGCACATAAATATTGCCTGCATTGCAGCGTGCTTCAGGTTAAACATGATTTATGCTCCGGCATATAAGGTTTTTTTATCAGAGTAGTACTTCAGCATGCCGTCATGTTATTGGCGATATTGTCTGTTTCAGCGTGCGACCGGCCTGACACGTCACCGGGCGTACCATTGGTGCTGGAAGGCAAAACCATGGGGACTGTCTGGCGAGTGAAACTGGCAGAGGTCGACCAGCAACGCGCCACTGAGTTACGCCAACTGATCCAACAGCAACTTAATGATGACGATCTCGAGTTATCGACCTGGAAAACGGACTCAGTGTTATCGCGATTCAACCAATATCAGGGGAATCAGCCACAAAAGATCAGCGCAAACATGGCGGATATCATTACGCTGGCGCTGCGGATTGGCAGAAAAACCGACGGCGCGATGGATATTACTGTCGGCCCATTGGTCAATTTGTGGGGATTTGGGCCGGGAAAATCGCCGGTCAGCCCGCCCAATCAGGCACAAATTGATCGTGCGCGGGCGCAGACAGGCCTGCAACATTTGCAGGTGATCGAAACTGTCGCCGGGCAATACCTGCAAAAAGACGTGCCGACATTGTCGGTTGATCTTTCGACCATGGGCGAGGGATTTGCAACTGACCATCTGGCCCGACTGATGGAAAGCGAGGGCATCAATAATTATCTGGTCTCGGTGGGTGGGGCAGTGCTGACGCGCGGTCACAATGTCGGTGGCGCGGCGTGGCGGGTCGCTATCCAAAAGCCGACAGATCGGGAAAATGCCGTGCAGGCAGTTGTTGATCTACAAGGCCATGGTATCAGCACCTCGGGCAGCTATCGTAACTATTATGAACAGAATGGGCAGCGGGTGTCTCATGTGATTGATCCGAACAGCGGGCGACCTGTTCAGCATAAACTGGTCTCCGCCACCGTGATCGCCACCACTGCGTTGGAAGCCGATGGCTGGGATACCGGGTTGATGGTTATGGGGCCGGACAAAGCAAAGGCGCTGGCGCTGAAAGAGAAACTGGCGGTTTATCTGATCGTTAAACAGGAGGACGGGTTTAGCAGTTGGATGTCGCCGCAATTTAACGCCTTTATTCGGCGGTGATAGCGTAGTCGCATATCGAGACTGTTCATCCTGTTTAGCTAAACCGGGCGCGTTTTATTCACCGTCTGGGTGCATTTCGTCCTTGTTGTTGCAGGAGCCATCATGCTTGATTTGTTTAGCGATGAAGCGCCCTGGTCAGAACCGCTGGCTGAGGGGGCAGTCATTTTACGACGCAGAGCGCGCGCGGATGCGCCGTTATTATTGACGGCGCTAGAGGAGATTGCCGCGCAATCGCCTTTCCAGCACTATATCACGCCGGGGGGACATCAGATGTCGGTGGCGATGACTCACTGCGGTGATTTGCGGTGGGCCAGTGATTCACGCGGTTATCATTATCACGACCACGATGGAACCCACTGGCCACCTATGCCGGATCATTTCCGTACGCTGGCTGTTGCGGCAGCAGAACAGGCTGGTTTTTCCCATTTTACGCCGGATACCTGTTTGATTAATCGCTACACGCCGGGCGCGAAGCTGACGCTACATCAGGATAAAGATGAAAAAGATCTGCGTCAGCCGATCGTCTCCGTCTCGCTGGGCCTTCCTGCAGTATTTCTGTTCGGCGGTTTTACACGTGCAGACGCCACACAGCGGGTACTGTTAGAACATGGTGATATGGTGGTATGGGGAGGGGTTTCACGGCTACGATTTCACGGTATTCAGCCAGTTAAGCCCGGTATTCATCCATTAGCTGGGCCATTTCGTTACAATCTTACTTTTCGTCGAGCCCGTTAATGGATTTACGGACCGCCCCGGTAGATTGTGCCGTTACTGAATATTACGCGATTTGACGACCGGTAGTTAACTGTCTGTTTCGCTGACGACAAACGACAAAATCTCATGCTGTTGTAACTGGAAACGGCCGGCGAATTCGCGACCCGCCGGGAAGGCGGCGGCAGCGGTTTGTGTCAGACGCAGAAGCGCGCGGCCAGTATTGATATCAACCATGGTTACTGCGGCGCTATGGAAGTCCATAAATTGCTTCAATTGTGGATAAATCGCTTTGTACAGACTCTCTTTCAACGAAAACACCAAACTGAGTGCCGTGGCGAAAGGCAGATCAAGCCGCGCCAGCAACTGTAACTCTTCGTGCGAAATGATCGCCTCATGGAGACTCTCCGCTGTTTTGCCATCCATGACGTTTTCTACATCAATACCGGACAACAGCGGTGAAGTGGTGGCCAACACAACGGCGCGCTGATGGCTGTGAGACAGTGAACCAATTACCGCCGGTGGCCAGACCGGCGCCCGGCTGGCATCATTGGCCAGCAAAAAATCAACGATCCCCAGCGAGGCCATTGCCTGCCGCGCAGCATAACGACTGGCAAGGTACTCTGCGCGTCGTTTTTTGACGGCATTGGCCAGGTTTTTCGGTGCGCGAATTTGGCATTGTTCAAATAATCGTTCATCAAAGTGCGTGAGTGTGAAACGAATTTCTGTCAGGATCACTGCGGGATGATCACTGAGCCGTGCCTGGTGCAACAGGTCAAAAAACGGCGCGTCAGGGAGAGCCAGTCTGGAAAAATCAGTGAACATAGTGATGCGGGGTTAACTGTGCCGAAAAACAATTTAATCAGTGATTAAGATGAACTGCAAATGAAATGGGTTCTCCCTGTCGCGACGGTATTTAATCATTGGGCGGAATAGCCAATCCTTTCAACGAAATGATAAAGTGATTACGCCCTTTGGTGATTTTTGCGCCTCTTTCACACCAATAGCTGGCCAGGCGAAAGAAGTCATCACTGCCAATTTCCCACTCAAGTTCAACCTTATGAATGCCGGAGGACAACAGTTCTTCCGTGTCTTTACGGTTTTTGGCTTTTATGATGGTCATGAAAAGATATTCCACTATTTATCATGTTGAACCCATAGCATAAGGCGATTTTATTGCGCTTTGATGAAACCGGGCAAACACACCCGGGGCAATATGACGCCTGAGCACTCAGCCGATAATGGGCGATGTAATCCGGAATCATCAGAATAAAGCAAGCATATTTTCAATGAATGTATTTTGGTTTACTGTGTGCGGTACAGAAAACCAGGCGAAACAGTGCGCGCGGGCAGGTTGCTGGCGCAGTAAAGGGGCGGTCATGGCGATATTTTTTCCACTGTTTTACCTGTTGGTTGGCTGGTTGGTTGGTCAGACATCATGGGATATAAGAACGCTGGCTTCCTGGCTGCTTACTAAGCTGGTTATTCCTCTGGTCATTATATTCAATATCGCCACGCATTTTCGCAGCATGAGCGGAATTATTATCGCTACCGCACTGATCATGCTGCTGTTATTAGCCATCAGTCGGCTGTTCAGCCGTGACCCGGTGATAAATCTTTGTTTCTGCTATCTGAATATTGGCTGGCTGGGACTGCCGGTGGCAAGTGCACTGTTTGGTAACGATGCGGCGGTTATTATTATTGCCGCCTATGTGGGTAGCTCTATTTTCGGCAACTCGGTGGGGGCCGGGATGCTATCTGGCAGTGGGTTTAATGTAAAAAAAATTGTGCAGTCACCGCCCGTCGTGGCACTGGCTATCGGCATTATCCTGATGCCGTTCAGCACTGAGATTCAGCGTCAGGGAAGTGGAATCTACGCGGTGGCAAAATTTTTAATGAGCTTTCTCGGCATGGCTATTTTGGGTATTTGGTTATCGAAAGTGAAGGTGACCCGCCATGATTTTCGCCGAGAGTTACGTCCTTTTCTGCTACGGGCCGCAGTGATGGCCATTTTGATTACAGTACTGCTGTTGATTGCTCGGGCCTGCCATCAGACATTGATCAGTGATAATCCAGCCACGCTATACCTGTTTTGCCTGTTACCGCCCGCCGCCAATATTATTGTTATTGAGACGTACTATCTGGGTAGTGGTCGCTCAGCGAGTCCGATTTCCTGTGGCACCTGTATCAGTATCGTGGTGATTGCGCTGTATGCCACCGTAGTGCTTGGTAGCCGCATGTTGTAATACGTTCATGTGCATGGGCGTTGAGGTTGTTATCTGCAAAAACAATGGGCATCAGGCAGTAAGTCGGGACAGCAACCCCGGCTTTTTTATGCACAGCCTCCCCCCAGCCTGGCTGGGGGTTCCGTAAAGCTTTCAGCTATAAGTCGGTGATAAAAACCCCTTTTGATTTGTTAAAACACCTTGCGGTCTGGCAACGGCAAAAGTTAAACAAGAAATCGAAAGGGGGCCCCAATGGGGGACGAAAAGAGCTTAGCGCATACCCGCTGGAACTGTAAATATCACAGAGTTTTTGCACCGAAGTACCGAACTACCGAAGGCAGGCGTTCTATGGAGAAAAACGTAGGACAACAGGCAGCATATTAAGGACGTTATGCGAATAGAAGAATGTGAACATTCTGGAGGCGGAGTGCTGCATGGATCACATCCACATGTTTGTGGAGATCCTCCCGAAAATAAGTGTGTCAATTTTTATGGGATACCTGAAGGGAAAAAGTAGGCTGATGCTTTATGAGCCGTTTGGTGATCTGAAATTCAAATACAGAAAGAGAGAGTGTTGGTGCAGGGGTATTCCGTTGATACCGTGGGTAAAAATACAGCCCGTATCCAGGAATACATAAAGCATCAGTTGGAAACGGACAAGTTAGGGGAACAACGCTCAATCCCCTATCCAGGAAGCCCGTTTAGGGGCCGTAAGTAACGAATTGGGATGCAAATGTCAGATAG
>JAATFO010000047.1 GCA_015655145.1 Enterobacterales bacterium
AAGATGTTCACTCAGCGTATTGAGCGTAACAACCTGACACTGAGAACCCGAATCAAAAGGCTGGCCCGCAGAACCCTCTGCTTCTCACGCTCTGTTGAGCTTCACGAAAAAGTCATCGGTGCCTTTATCGAAAAATACATGTTCTACTAATCGGAGGCGCTACCAAATCGATCACCTTACGTACCAGATCGTTATCATATACGTCCAGTTCCTCTCCTGCATTCCGCCGATTGCCCGGCGACTTTTTCCCCTCCTGATCATCGATAAGGAGATATTTCAGTACCTTACGCATTCGCAGGGCGCCGCAATGTCGACGAATAAGATCGGCGGCCAAATCGATACCGGTTCCGCCAGGACAGGAGATGATGCCGCCGTCACTGATGTATGTTTTATCAATAACCGGGATGGCTTTGGGGAACAGTAATCTGAATTCATCTCTGGTGGTGAAGTGAATAGCGCAACGGCGCCCGTCAAGAAGACCTGCATTACCGGCAATAAAGGCGCCACTGCATAAAGTAATGATAGGAATATTGCGGGCATGCAGGTTTCTGGCGGCCTCTAACAACTAGCCTGGTGGATCCCGTGTTTCTTCCAGTAATCCACCAGCCAGCACAAAGTAATCCCAGGGTTTCGAAAAATCGAGCTGATCTGTGGGAGTGACAGATAAACCGCAACTGGCCGTTACTGGTTGATTATCGCAGGTCATCCATTCCCAGCGACAGAATATCTGCCGGCTTGAAAACGATTCGTCGGCCGCGAACCTGAGAGATTCCACTAAGTCTGCAACTGAGGCCAGCGTGAAATGGTTCATCAGCAGGAAGCCGATAGTCAGGTCTGGCTTTGCCGCCGGAAACACGTTTTCTTTCATAAGGGGATGTGAAATCATAAACCTGCTTGCCTGAAACTAATATGAAATAAAATAAGCTGTTCTGAACAGAGATTGCAAACACTGGGTTCACCGGGTGAGAAACGTGGTCGCCGCTGCACCCTGCGCGGTCAATAAGAATGCCTGCGCTGGGTGCACATTGATTACCCGATTTTCACAGCCAGTTCAGTCCCGCGCTTGATAGGCAGCGTCACCGAAATAAATCCGTTCTCTGGATCACGGATCCATGCAAGAAAATCGGGTTCGGCATTGTCATTCAGCACATATCCGCCGATACGTAACTGAGGAGCCACCACCTCAATGACCTGGCGCGCCAGGGTCGGACCCTCAGCCAGCGGCCAGCCGTCAATCAGCACAAAATCGACCGGTCCACCGGTGTCCCTCAGCGTCTCCCGTGCATCGCCAATGCGAATGTCGACATAGTCGGACAGCCCGGCATCTGCCAGGTTATGGCGAGCGGTCTGCGCCTTGGCGGCAACCAGTTCAGCACCAATAACCTGGCCACCACCATTGTCCCGCATGGCGGCAGCAAAATAGATGGCTGACATACCGATTGAGGTGGCAAAATCAACAACGCGCGTGGCGTTCATCGCCCGACAGAGCAGGTAAATTAGATCTCCTTGTTCCGGATGAATGGAGAAACCATAATCGGCAAATTTTTCAGGATCATGTGGATGAGGACCGCTAAACGTTTCCGCAGTGGGGCGTTTGCGCTCCGCATTCATGCGTTCAAGTATCTGTAATATTTGTCGATCACGAATGGGCGAGTGCGCTGTGGTTGATTGACTCATGGTTATCCTTTTGTTGGTCAGTATTGAGTAAGATTGACACCAGGCTGTTACTGGCGTGGTGTCCTGGATGAGTAGATAATCATTGTTATCTATTATATGGTACTAGAAAAGTACCTTAAAGTTATCAATGGTTACTTTTTAAAAGGAGGCCCTGTGAGTAAAACAAACAATTCCCTGACTGTAAGACGGGGGCGGCCAAGAGTTGTCGAATTCGCAGATCGGCGGAAAGCCATTGTTCAGGGCGCTTATAGTGCCTTTCTTGAGCTTGGGTTCGCGCAGACCACCACGGCTGAAGTTGCCCGCCGCGCCAGTGTGTCAAAGCGTGCGATCTATGAGGTTTTTGCTAATAAGATGGATCTCTTTGCCACCGTTATCAAAGAGTATCGTTACCTTTTTATGGATCTTCCACGCCCGGAGGATGAAATATTGTCGCTGGAGGAAACCTTGTTTCGCATTTTTCGCCTGGATATCAGCGAGAATGAAGCGTTGGCAAGAGAAGCTATTCTCAAATTGATGACGCGAGAATCGATATTTTTTCCTGAGTTATCTGATTATCTGTATGAAAACAAAGCTATTCATTCCCGGGAAATGTTGATGGAATGGCTTGAGAGAGAGCACGGAAAAGGCACACTTACTGTTGAAGATAGCGGCACGTGTGCGGGTATGTTGATGGATATTGTTTTTGGCGCACTGATCCCGCGTAAATGGGTGCTGGAAACCGAAGGTAAGCAGCAGTTAGATGCAGAAGGGCGCCGGCATCAACTGGAGACGATTAAAAAAAGAATACGCATGGTTCTGCGTGGTATTAACTCCGCGGCATAATCAATATTGGCGAGCACATTGTCTGAGCGAGCAGAAAAAGTCACAGTGTGTTTATGCAGCCTGTGACTTTTCGCCGGAGCCGTGGCGGAATATCAGGCGACCGCTGCGAATCATGTTGAACTCAATGCCAATTAGCCTATCCCGCCGCCGAGTGTCTGCCACAGGGTAATACGGTTATCAAAATCAGTCTGTTTCAAGGTGATCAATTCTTGCTGTGCTGCCCACAGTGTTCGTTGGGCAGTCAGCACGGAAAGATAGTCTCCCACGCCCGATTGATAACTGCGAAGGGCAAGTCGCTGGCTTTGTCTTGCCGCGGCCACATATCCCTGCTGAGCATCCAGCTGATCGCTCAGCGTCGTCCGGCGAGCCAGTGCATCGGCGACTTCGGAAAACGCCGTCTGGATTGTTTTTTCATAGGTTGCCACATACCCCTTTTTCTCCGCCTCAGCATAATGCAGTGCGGCGAGATTACTTCCCCCGGTAAATAACGGCAGTGTCAGCGAGGGGGCAAAAGACCAAATTCTTGATCCGCCACTAAACAGGTTCGACAGCGAATTGCTTGCTGTACCGGCACTGGCCGTCAGTGTCAGTGTGGGGAAAAAGCTGGCGCGTGCGGCGCCGATGCTGGCATTGACGCTCTTCAGGTTATGTTCGGCTTCACGTACATCTGGCCGTCTCAACAGGACGGCAGAAGATACCCCCGCCGGAACCAGTTTGATGGTCTGCTCAGCAAGACTATCCAGTGAAGCCGGCAATAGTTCATCAGGCAACGGATTACCAACCAGTAGATTCAATGCGTTAACATCCTGCTGAACCAGTGTGCGATAGTTTGCTTCACTGGCGCGCGCAGCTTGCCAGATGGTCATTGCCTCGCTGACATCAGTGGCTGATGCGACCCCGGCTTTCAGCCTGGCCTGCGTGATACGCAGGGTATCCGCCGCGCTTTTCATCGTTTCGCGGGTTAACTGCAAATTGCTGTTGTCCGCTGCAAGGGTAAACCAGGCGATTGCTGTTTCTGAAATTAGCGTCAGTCGGGTACTGTTTGCCGTTTCTGCACTGGCAAGCCACAGTTCTTTATATTCCCGCGTCAGGCTGCGATTGCGCCCGAACAGATCTAACTCGAAACTGCTGATACTGCCTCCGGCATCGGCACTGCCGGTTATGCCTGAATCCAGCGTGTGGCTGCGGCTGTTATCCAGTTCAGCGTTAAGCGTGGGAAACAGAGCCGCGCGCTCCTCACCATATTGCGCGCGGGCGGCTTCTATATCCGCGATCGCTTTACGCAGATCGCGATTGCTTCGTAGTGCCTGTTCCACCACCCTGGTGAGCCGCTGATCATTGATCACCTGTTTCCAGCCAGCCAGTTCAGGGACGTCCGCCTGAGTTGTACCTGTAGGCCAGGTTGTAGGTACCGGTGCCGCCGGTTGCTGATAATGCGGATCCAGGGAGAGACATCCACTCAGCAATATCGGATATATCAGCATACTGATTCTGTATTTCATGACTTACTCCTTGTCTGCATATCGGCGGACAAAATAACGTTTAATCAGCACAAAAAATAACGGCACAAAAAAGACGGCCAGCAGGGTGGCAGTCAGGGTTCCGCCGATGATACCTGTGCCAATGGCGATACGACTGTTAGCGCCAGCGCCGGTTGCCAGCGCTAACGGAAACACACCGGCAATAAAAGCGATGGAGGTCATCATGATCGGACGCAGACGTATACACGCGGCTGAAAATACCGCCTTTACGGCAGGCATTCCTCGTTGAACCGCCAGTTCAGCAAACTCGACGATCAAAATGGCGTTTTTGGATGAGAGGCCAATAATGGTCAGCAACGCCACCTGAAAATAAACATCGTTGCTCAGGCCGCGCAGTGTGGCCGCCAGCGCCGCGCCAAGAATACCCAGTGGAATGATTAACACCACGGAAAACGGGACGGACCAGATCTCGTAAAGTGCGGCCAGACAGAGGAACACGACGAGGATAGAGACACAATACAATGTGGTCGCTTGTCCTCCGGCTATTTTTTCTTGCAATGAAAGCCCGCTCCATGCCCAGGTCGATCCGGTGGGAAGGTTCGTCGCATAGAATTCCATTTTATCCATGGCACTGCCGGAACTGTAGCCAGGGGCGCTGTCGCCGGTTATTTCATAAGCTGCGGCACCGTTATAGCGCATCAGTGTATCGGGTCCTTTTGTCCAGTGGCTACCGGCAAAGGCGGAGAAAGGCGTCATTGTTGTATTACCGCTGTCATCCGTGCCGCGCACAAACCAGCGGCCAAGGTCGTCTGGCTGCGCCCTGAATTGAGCATCACCCATAATGTAGACTTTTTTAACACGACCACGGTCAATAAAATCATCCACATAGTTTCCACCCCATGCACTGCCGAGTGTATCGGTAACATCCGTCAGAGAGAGTCCGAGCGCGACGGCTTTGTCATTATCAATATCGATCTGTAGCTGAGGTGTCTGAGGGAGATCGTTCGACCGTACCGACATCAGGGTTGGATCGGACTGTGCTTTTTTCAGCAAGGCATTACGCAGAGTCAGAAGCCCGGAACGATCAGTTGCGTTACTGGCCATTAATTCGAGCGTAAAGCCATTTGTTTGCCCCATGCCATCAACGGGTGGTGGCGTTGAGACAATCACCTGAGCATCTCTGATGGATGACAATGCTTTTGTTGCTCTCAGCGCAATAGCGCTGGCGGTGTTGTCATCGCCCGAACGTTTTGACCACGGCTGAAGAGAAACAAAAGCCATCCCCGCATTTTGCCCGCTGCCGCTGAAGTTAAAACCGGTCTGGGCAAAAATGACGCTGGTATTGGCTTTTTCTTCTGTCAGGAACCAGTGTGTAATCTCGTCCCGGATCTGATTGGTGCGATTTGCGCTGGCGCCAGGGGGAAGAGTGAACTGGACCATCACTTCCCCCTGGTCTTCGCTCGGCAGAAAACTGGCCGGCAGACGCAGCATCAGCAGCGCTGTGGCGCCGGCCAGCAGGATAAAGACGGCGAGCAGGATTGCAGGATGCCGCAATACCCATTTCACGCGACGGCGATAGCCATGTTCCGTACGGCTATACAGGCGGTTGAAATGGCCGAAGAAACCACGCTGGCGCGCGGGTCTGTGTTTAAGAAACATCCCGCAAAGGGCTGGCGTTAGCGTTAGCGCAACGATAACGGATAACGTCATGGCTGAAATAATGGTAACGGAGAACTGCCGGTATATCACCCCGGTCGAGCCGCCAAAGAAGATCATAGGGAGGAAAACCGCGCTGAGCATCAAGGCGATAGCTATCAGTGCGCCGGATATTTCACCCATTGATTTTTCCGTCGCCTGTCGGGCTTCCAGATGCTCATCACGCATGATTCGCTCGACATTTTCGACCACCACGATGGCGTCATCCACTAACAGTCCGATAGCTAACACCATTGCGAATAATGTCAGCGTGTTAACCGAGTAGCCGAAGAAAGCGAGGACGCCGAAGGTGCCCAGTAAAACAACAGGCACCGCCAGAGCAGGGATTAACGTTGCGCGGATGTTTTGCAGGAAAAGATACATAATCGCCACGACAAGCACGATGGCGACGATAAGCGTGATGATCACATCCTCTACGGACAGCTTGATGAAAGCGGTGCTGTCTTTGGCGTAGGCTACGTCATAGCCGCCCGGCATGCTACTGCGGTATTCTTCTATTTTAGCCTTGACGCGTTCAGCGGTATCAAGGGCATTCGCCCCAGGCGCCATCATTACCGCCGCACCTGCGGCAGGATAACCGTTAAGCAGGGAGCTGGAGGTGTACTCTTCGCTACCCATTTCAACCCGGGCCACATCGCCAATACGGACGACTGAGCCGTCAGATTGGCTTTTTACAATAATCTGGCGAAACTGCTCCGGCGTTTGCAGACGTGATTGCGCCCTGACGGTAGCCGTGAGTTGCTGCTCCGCCAGCGAGGGTTGATCGCCAATTTTCCCGGCGGCCAGTTGTATATTCTGCGACGAAATGGCCGACTCCACATCGGAAGGCATTAAGTCATAAGCGGCCAGTTTGGTGGGATTCAGCCAGATACGCATGGCGTATTCGGCGCCAAAGACACGCAGCGATCCCACGCCCTGAACCCGCGCCAGAGGATCCTGCAGATTACTGACCAGCCAGTCAGCTACGTCTGAAGTATTATTGCGTTTTGACTTATCATACAGCGCCATGATTAACAGAAAGTTAGACATGGATTTGGTCACTGTGACGCCAGAGGACTGTACCTCGGCGGGCAAACGCGACTCCGCCTGCTGAACACGGTTCTGCACCTGCACCTGGGCCGTGTCTGGATCGGTCCCCTGCGCAAAGGTGACGGTAATATCGACTTCACCATCAGAGCTGCTGGTTGAGGTGAAATAGAGCAAATTATCCAGTCCGGTCAGTTGCTGCTCAATGACCTGTGTAACGCTATTCTCCAGCGTTTCGGCGGAAGCGCCGGAGTAGGTGGTGGTGATTTTGACCGATGGGGGAGCAACGTCCGGATATTGCGCTACTGGCAGAGAACGCAAAGCCATTGTGCCGGCCGTCATGATAAGAATGGCGATAACCCAGGCAAAGACTGGGCGGTGAACAAAAAAACGGGAAAACATCAGTGTGTGCCTCCCGCCGTTGTCGATATTTCTACCGGGTTCACCGTCTCTCCGGTCGTGACCTTACTGCTGCCTTCGACCACCACGCGTTCGCCTGGCTTGAGTCCGTCTAAAATCAGCCAGTTATTATTAATGACGGTCCCCGTCGTCACGTTACGTTGTTCAATTTTTTTATCGGCAGACACAACCAGTGCGCTGGCGTTGCCTTTAACATCGCGACTGACCGCAGCCTGGGGAACCAGAATGCCATTAACCAGCGTACCATTTTCAACATTTGCATGAACAAACATACCGGGCAAAAGGAGGTGGTCAGGATTCGGGAAAAGAGCGCGCATGGTGACTGAACCGGTAGATTCATCCACTGCCACTTCGGTTAATTCCAGTCGTCCTTTCGCCGGATAAACCGAACCGTCTTCCAGCGTCAGTGTTACCGTTAGACTGTTCTGGTTAACGGCCAGGGCCTGTTTACGTAATGCCAGTAACTGTGTACTCGACTGGGTCAGATCAACATACATTTCGTCAAGGGAACGAATGGTGGCAAGTGCGGTGTCCTGTTCGGCGGTTACCAGCGCGCCGGGAGTAACGGATGAAATGCCAATACGACCGGCTATGGGCGCCGTTATCGTAGTCCATTGCAGATTGACGCGTGCACTTTCAATGGCCGCCGCTTTTTCTTTCACCGAGGCTTTATCAACTTCACAGGTTGCCCGTGCATCATCCGCATCTTGCTGAGAAACGCCTTGTATTTCCACCAGGCCGGCATAACGGCGGGCTTTCTGGCAGTCGGTTAATACCTGTGCTTTCGCGCTGTCAAGGCTTGCGACCGCCTGGTCATAGATTGCCTTGTAACTTGCATCATCCACCTTAAACAGCGCCTGCCCGGCATGGACGTCATCACCCTCGCGGAAGAGACGTTTCTGAATAATACCGGTGATTTGTGGCCGAACATCGGCATACAGCGTCGCCGTCGTCCGGCCAGTGAGGTCGCTGCTCAGCATGACTGGCGAGGATTTCAGGGTGACAATACCCACTTCCTGGATTGTCGTGGTTTCGGACTTTGTTGTATTATCGCAACTCGCTAAACCGAGTACGGCAAGCAGAAAAATTACCGGTTGCAGATTAACGTCATTCATGAAAATCATTTTACATACCTGTAAAAATTTAAAAGGTGGGACATACATGAAGGCGATGGTCGTGATGGAAAAGACCGTCACTCTGTTTAAATAGTCATTAATGAAGGGCGTTATCGGTGCTGCCGAAACAACCATTCCCGCACGGGCTCAATGGTATAAGCAATACGCCAGGTATTACGATGCCCGCCGGCGCCTTCCGTTGACTGGCCGGTGGGGATCACAGTACCTTTGCGGAAGGTCACGTAGTTGACAGGGCTGCGTTCGGCAGCAATTTTATTGAAGGCTGCCCGGAATTCTTCCGGTGACCAGGTTCCGTCCCAGGTCGCGCGGCTGATCTTCGTCCCTTCTTTCTCCAGCCTGGTGGTGATGGCATTTTGTCCCAGCCACGCTTTGTCATCATCCTGGGACACCAGTATCCACAACGTCTGATGGGCAAGTGGTTTCACCTGTGTTGGATCCCACTGTCCGGCAACTAAAAGGGATGCGGTGAAGAAATCCGGATACGTGATGTCCATCGCGATCGACATCATACAACCGCCGGACTGACCCGTGGTATATAGACGTTTCTGGTCAATCGTGCATTGCGCTGACAGCGCACGAATAAGGTCGATGGTGGTATCCAGCATGCTGGAAGTCTGTGAGTTGTCGTCAGCGATAATTTCGGCATATTGAGGCGCAAGGACAAAGCATGGTCGCGTGGCCTGGTCTTGCGGACTGGCCCAGACCACCGCCCCCACTCCCTGATAGAGAGTGGTGCGGGTTACGTCGCTGGTCGCGCCAGCATCATGCATGAACAGTACCAACGGCCAGGATTGTTTCTTGTCATAATTTTTCGGCACAAACAAGTTATAGCGCAACATTTTTCCCGTTTTTGGGTCGTGGAATGCCAGTGACTTAAATTCGTCAACGACGGGATTTATGGCCTGCGTAGTTTTCAACACAGACTGACTCGCAGGCAGAGTATGTCCATTGCTCGTTGTCAGCGTGCCTGATTGCACGATGCGGGTTTCGGGATGGCGGTAAATCGTGTCATACGGGGGAATATCACCCGCGTTACCCGGTCCGCCGCCTGCAGAAGGTGACGCCTGGTTAGCGTTTTTCGGTGGCACTTTTTCGGCAAGAAGAGCGTTATGGTCCGTGGGAGACAATGCCACAATAACGAAACGGCCCACTGTGGCCTTATCAACAGGATCTGCAGAGGTGCTGGTAAAGGTTCCTGTAATGGTCCGATCAGCGACACGAAAACTGTCAGTACTCAGTAGAGCACCTTCTAGTGGCGTATCATATTCCACGGCGACAGCAACCAGGCGGATACCATCGCCCTCAACCTGGGTGATGGCGATGGCATTTCTGGCAAGTGGGATAGCCTCTTTTGCGAAACCTGACACACTGATTGCCAGAAGTGACCCGGCGCTGACGATCAAAAATTCGCGACGTGATGGCATGCTATGTTCCTTATTTCCCGAAACTTATTCTGCTCTGTGCGTACTCATGAATGTTCAGACCGAAGCCATCGTCGGTATTTTGCTACGCATCAAAACCATCATCTTGCTATAGGTCTGTCATGAAATATGGTACCCATTTAGTACCGTATTGTGTCAGGGGGAATTTGTCAATCGCAGTAGTGTTAACGTAGCGTAAAGCGAGACGGTACTCGCAACGCGACGGGCAGGGGCCAGATCCTGTTTCTGAAATCAATCCCGCCGGAACGGATAAACAAGTGCAGAGTGAGCAGTCGCGCCAGACGGGTCAGTTCCCGGCCTTGCTGGTCGCCTTCAATATGTTCCAACAGTTTCCGCAGACGTTCCAGCGTCAGGCGACTTCCAGCAGACCATTTTCTGAATACCTTTCAGTAAGGTGATAAAGTGCCGGGTTGATATTTTGCACCAGCAGCTTGCGGATGCCATCATGCTGTGAGAAATACATGTTCTACTCACCGGAGTCGCTACCCCAGTGGCGACCGGAACCTGATGACAATAAATTACCTAAGTCCCAATCGCGCGGTGAATAAGTGACTGTGGGTACGGTAAAATAACGGCTTTGTTGAATAAATCGAACTTTTGGCCGCAATCAGGATCAGATCACCACATTCCTGATCCTGTATCGGTATCCTGTGGCAAGACAAACGTTCAAAATCACTCACTGGAACGCCTACAACAAGGCTCTTGTCAATCGGGGCGCACTGACATTCTGGCTGGATGAACAGGCCATTCAGGCCTGGCACGGCGAACCCAAAGCATCTTCCCGGAGGCGTTCGCAACGTTATTCTGAACTGGCCATTTCCACCGTTCTGATGCTCAAACGCGTCTTTCGCCTCACGCTGCGCGCCGCGCAGGGATTCACTGACTCCATGTTTACCTTAATGAAACGCCCGCTCCGCTGCCCGGATTATTCCTGCGTCAGCAGGCGGGCTAAGTCCGTCAGCATCCCGTTTAAAACCCCCACGCGCGGCGAAATTGCCCACCGGGTTATCGACGCCGCCGGATTAAACGTCTTCGGTGAGGGCGAGTGGAAGGTGAAAAAACACGGCCAGGAAAAGCGCC
>JAATFO010000050.1 GCA_015655145.1 Enterobacterales bacterium
ACTGGCACGGTAAGCACCGTTGCCTGTAATTGCGGACTGTAAATACTGAGAATGCCAATACAAAAATCCAGCAGCATCAACAGTAAAACCAGTGGTCCGGCATACAGCACGATATCGACAAACATGCTGGCGACCCGTTGCAGAAAATCATGAAATCCGGCCTGGTTGAGTGCGGGTAACCATGCATTAGCGGGCCATAAGCGATAACTGTCCCAGATAACCTGTGTCACCAGTGACAGACCAAATCCGAGGACCAGCAGGATCATGGCCCACTGCAGCATCATATTACCCAGTGGCGTGGCATCCGGGCCCAGCGCCGGATTAAGTTGGCCACCGGAAAGGGCGCCGCGCTGGTTATCAAAAAGCGCGCCCACAGACTCAAAGAGCCAAAATGGCAGTGCCAGCATGAAACCAAGGAATACACCAAGGAGTATTTCTTTAAACATCATCCCGATCAAAAACCATGCGTTCTGCGTAACCGGCGAAATTTGCGGTGCGATGGTGGGGGTGACAAACAGGGCCAGGGAGACGACGATCGCGGTGCGTATCATCCCTTTTAATGAAGAGAACGAAAAAATCGGCGTGATCAGTATGCAAGGAAAAATACGGGCAATGGCAAGACTAAGGGCCAGCATGCCGTTGAACAGCGGGTCCAGCATTGACAGCAGCATTATAGCGAACT
The DNA here is from genome assembly GCA_015655145.1 of Enterobacterales bacterium. Lineage (GTDB taxonomy): Bacteria > Pseudomonadota > Gammaproteobacteria > Enterobacterales > Enterobacteriaceae > JAATFO01. The sequence continues at coordinate 683 of JAATFO010000050.1, forward strand.
CGCCTGGGACATCATGGTAAATGCAGATTGCGTCAGATCGATCAACTGCACGCCAATCCAGCGACCACTCAGCGCCAGGGTGACGCCAACCGCCACCAGTTTAATGGCGAAAGGTAAGGTTTGATCCTGCAACTGCATAACCGCCTGTAACAGAGAGACAAGCATCCCGACCAGCACCGCAACCACCAGCGGCGGCGCGGACAGCAATACCACCATCAGCATGGCCTGTTTAAACATATAAATGATGTCCATGATCACCTCACAGGTAGCTGTAGAACAAGCCATCCAACAGACGTGTCCAGCCGCTGACCATGACAAACAGCAGGATCTTCAACGGTAATGAAATGGTCATGGGTGACACCATCTGCATCCCGAGCGCCAGCAATACATTGGAGACGATCAGATCCACCACGACAAAGGGAATGAAGATCAGAAAGGCGATCCTGAAGCCGTTTTGCAATTCGGACAACACAAAAGCGGGAATAAGCAGTAGCAGATTATCACGGTGAGCCAGCGCATTTGCGGCCATGTCTTTTGGCCACATGCGTTGACTATTTTCCAGCAAATGGGTTTCAACATCGGGATCGGTGTTGCGTTGCATAAAGGTGGTCAGCGGTTGGATACCGTACATCAGGCTGGTTTGCAGTTTTTCCGCACTACTGGTTTCAATCGGGCGTTCTTTGAAACGCTCCTGTATGCCACTGAATACTGGTGCCATAATGAACAATGTCGCCGCCAGCGCGATACCATATAGCGCCATATTGGGCGGGACTTGCTGCACGCCCAACGCATTGCGCGTCAGCATCAATACCATGGAGATTTTTAAAAAGCTGGTGGTGATCATCAGTATTAGCGGGATCATTGACAAGGCACCGAGGAAAAGCGCCAGCGCCAGTGGGTTGAATGAACTGATTTCTCCGGTCATAGCGTACAGTTCGCCTCCAGTGGCTGGTTGCAGATCATGCTGGTGATTTGCAGGCCAAGATGACCATCCACATCGACCAGTTCGCCTTTTGCCAGAAAAAAATCACCGTGGCAAAGCACGGCTTCACCGGGAATGACGTGTTCGATGATGATAGTCGAGCCGGTATCGAGCTGTTGTAATTCACCCAATGTCAATTGCAAGTGGCCGCAACGAATGGTGAGTTCCAGGGGCAGTGCATCCAGGCCGGGGCGCAGGCTATCAAAGACCTGTTGATCGCATGGCTCATTTGGTTGATTTGACAAACCAGCTGTCATTTCCGGTTCTTCGTCAGAGGTTATTGGTTCGTTAGGGTGGGACATGGTTAGATCCTCTCTCAGAGTAATATGAAATAAATCAGGCTCGCCGGGATGAGCAGAGGGGGTGAGTTGGCCGTGGAATTGATGTTGTGCAAAAACGACGACACCCTGACCATCCGGGGTGAAAAAAGGGTGTGATGGCAACAGCACATCACCACATTGCAGTGCTGCAATACGTCGGGTTGACAGCGCTAATCTGCCCGCCAGCAACGGTGGTTTCAGCGGCAGCATTTCGTCCAACGGGTTGTAAAGGCGTTGCCAGCTAGCCTGCGTTGCCAACTGTTGTAATACGTCCAGCGACAGTTGTAACAGACTGTGCGCTATTTGCTCCCCAATGAGCACCTGCAGGCGTAGCGTTAAGGGCGCTATCTCCGCCAGGCTGACATCAGAGACGGGTGACAATTTACCCAGTAACTTGATAATCTGCTTGCTCAGTTGTTGGTTAAAAAAAGACCAGTACCAGCCATCGCCATTGACATCCTCGCCGGTCAGCAGTGGACAATCGGCCAGCAATGCCAGCACGGGCGCCGGATCGCTCAAGGCCAGCATGCCTGCGTCACTGTAAAAATGTTGCACGACCGTGGCCGTCCCGGGATTGCCGCTGGGCAACAAACGCAGTTCACCCTGGCAATCGCCGACGGTGAATGGATAACGCCAGCCACTGCCTAACCAGCGACGCACGCGCGCTTCTTTATGACTTTGCAATGGCAAATGCAGTTTCATAGCAGCGCATCCCGGTGTTTAAAGTGCAAACAGACCCGGCGTCCGATGCGGCGGGCCAGCGCCAGACTACAATCTGTTTCGCGGCTACGGACCCGATCAAACAACTCGGGAGGGAAACCCAGGGCGATATTCATGCCGCCGTCAGTGAGCGTATTGATGTGTGCCGTGACTTCGCCAAATTGAGGCAACAGCAGGCTGAAACTGGCCGGAAAGGCGTTTTGTTGTTCAATACGCTGGCTAATCATGGGTTCGATTTGCTGCCATATTGCGGGTGTCCCGCTACTGTTGGCGACCGGCGTTTCGGGTGGTGCCGTCAGGCAGGCATCAGGGTTAAACGGCAGGATCGGCGCCAGCGGCGCAAGGCGAGGCTCATCGTTGAGTAACACACTAAATTCACGCTCATCGCATGCCAGCCGATGTTTATCTGCAGTGCGTAACGTGCTTTTCGTCTCGCAAGAAGGATGGGTATCGCCTTGCCGACCTATTCGTGGACCTTGTGGGCGTATGGGTATCAGCGGCTGTGGTATAGCCTCTTGCGGTGTGGGCGCCGATTGTTTTTGTAATGCCAGTGGTTGTTGCCCGTTTTGTTTTTGTTCCTGTTTTTGTGCAGCCTGCTTTTGTGCCTGCTGTTTTTGCTGGCGCTGCAATGATTGGTCGTGTTGCCAGATTCTGGCATGGTGAAGAGTCGCATTCAGTTGTCGCTGGGTCATGATGATGTGCCCTCGTTCTGAGTCAACAGATATTCGATTTTTTCGACATCACGCTGGCAGCATTTTACGGTTTGTTGTGCCTCGTTAACGCGTGCTTGTTGCGCCAGAGCGGCGGCATCCAGCGTGATCAATTGTTGTTGCTGACGTAATACGCCATCGCGTTCGGATTGTTCGTTATCAAGCGCGCCGCGCAGGAGGTTCATCGGCTGTTTTTTCCCCTGATGTTGTGGTGCAAATGCGGCGACAGTTTCCAGATAGTGTTGACGTTGTTGCTGTAACGTCTGCTCACCGTTCAGGCAGTCTTGTTGACACTGTTGTAACTGTTTTTCTTGCTGCCGCTGTTGCCGCTCGCTACGGCTGAGCCGTTGTTTGCGTATTGGCAATAGCACCTTCAGTACGTGGCGCAATTCGATGGCTTGAGTATCTTCGTCCGGTGGCGTTTCCGGATCAACGTGACGGCGCATGACGGGCAACCTCCTGCAGTTTCTGGCGGGTAAGGTCGAACTCGCTCGGGGTATGATTGGCCTGCCGTAAGAAGGCGTTAATGTCATCCTGGGCTTTTACCGCCGCATCAATCGTGGCGTCATTACCTGGCTGGTATTCACCCAGACGGATCAACATCTCCACCTGTTGATAGGAGGACATTAACAGGCGAACACGAGATGCATTATTAACGTGCTCTTTCTCAACCACGCTACTCATGATGCGGCTGAGGCTGGCCAGCACATCAATCGCCGGATAATGATTGCGTTCGGCCAAACGACGTGCCAGCACAATGTGGCCATCAATCAACGAACGCACTTCATCGGCCACCGGATCATTCATGGAGTCTTGCTCAATCAGAACGGAATAGAGTGCGGTGATCGCCCCGCGAGAGGTTTTACCCGCGCGTTCCAGTAAGCCCGGTAGCAAGGTATAAACTGACGGCGGCAGGCCGCCGCGTCCGGGCGGTTCACCCAGTGCCAGGCCAATTTCACGCTGGGCGCGGGCAAAACGCGTCAGTGAATCGATAATCAGCAATACGTTTCGTCCCTGATCGCGAAAGGCCTCGGCAATGGAGGTGGCGGTGAAGGCTGCCCGGGCGCGCTCCATGCTGCTACGGTCAGAGGTGGAACAAACCAGTACGGTGCGGGCGCGCAGTTCCGCATCCAGTTCATGATCGAGAAATTCACGCAGCTCACGTCCGCGTTCGCCAATCAGGCCGAAAACAATGGCATCGCACGGCGTGTTACGTGCCATCTCTGCCAGTAAGGTGGTTTTACCGCAGCCGGCACCGGCGAAAATGCCTACACGCTGACCAACACCCAAGGTCAGTATGCCGTCAATGGCGCGAATGCCGGTGGGCAGCGGGGTATCAATTCGTGGACGATCGGTCGGTGGTGGTGCATCACCCAGTACGCTGGTGGCATGATCGTTCTCGCTGGCAAGGGCAAATGCCGGGATACTGTCTTCATCCAGTGCACGGCCGAAGCCATCGAGTACGCTGCCAAACAACTGATCCGATACCGCAATGCAATGCGGTTGAAACAGGGGGACCACCCGGGCGCCTTGTGCAATACCATCCAGCGGACCGAGGGCGGAGAGCAAGGTGTGCTGTGGGTTGAACCCCACGACTTCTGCCATGATTTCTTCTTCCCGGGCACCGCTGACACGGCATAAATCACCAATACGGGCTTGTGGCAGGCTGCTTTCCAGCAAAATGCCATTAATACCGGTCACTCTCCCTTGTACGGTAACGGCCGATGTCTCTAACAGCGTCTGCCGGCGTCGGGAAAACCAGCTTTCCATTGTCTCTGATACACTGTTCATTACCATTTCACCGTAATTTTTTCCCGCCCGGCAAATTCCACCCGGTCAGCGGTAATTGCCGTCAGGCGCAAACCGTCACGTTCATCACCGATAAACAAGCGTTGTCCGCCTTCGGTGACAATATTGGCATGTGAGCCAGAGGTAATTTGTACAATCTGGAACGGCAGATTGACGGTTTTCAACGTTGTCTCATCAATCAGTACCACGCCCAGGGCGTAATCAGCACGCACCATGCTCACCATTCTGCGCATGATGGGCAGTTGTTCTGGCGGCAATTCACCGCTCAGCGTGATGCCCTGCGCCGAGGTGACGAGGTGGACGGTTGACCACAATTCTCGTTCGCGTAATTTTTGTTCTAACACTGTGCGCAAGGCGATTGTGTCAGGCAGGCGCGGTTTGATCAGTTGTGTCTCGTCAACGTTGGGTTGCGCCACGCCTGGCTGCAGTACCCAACTGGTAATGGTAAAGGTCAGGAGTAGCAGCAGTGAAAGCGCAGTGATTTGCGCCCAGCGTGGCAACAGACGGGCGAATAGTGGTTTATCGCGCTGCGCTGGCGTTTTCTGCAATGTGGGTGGCGTTTTCTGCCCGGTGGATGGCGCGTCGTCTGGTGAAGAGGCCGGCCCGGCAGCGGTGAGCTGCGGCGCCGGTTGTTCCTTCAGCCAGGGCGTACTGGCTTCGTCCAGACTTAACCAAATGCCGCTCAGCATAAAAATTTCGCCCGGCTGGAGCAAAAAAGGCATGGTGATACGTTCACCTTGCTGGTTGCTTATTCCCCCTTCATCAGGACTGATTTGCCAGCCCTGACGGGTAAGCTCAAGCACGCAATGGCGAGGTTTAATGCCGCTATCGCACAGTTGCAGCTCACGCTCGGCGGCATTACCAATCGACCACTGCTTGCCACTTAACGGTAATGCGGCGCCTTCATGTAAACCGTTCAGTACTCTTAGTTCAAACATGACGGTTACCTTTACGCATCGAAAGACTCAAGCGCCTGATTAAGATCAATTCGCCCCATAACATTGACCGGGAGGTTGAACTGCAACTCGGCAAAGGAGAGCACCGGGACATGATGGAATTCATCCTGAATTATCAGGCGTAGCGGGCTGCGTAAGTCTTGTGCGGCCAGCAGTACGCCAGATAAGGGGGTGAACGGCGGAAACACTTCGCGTAGACGTTCCAGCAGTTGTTCGTGTTGTTCCTGACTCAGTGAAAAGAAGGTTTCATTTTGTGTCTGTCGTAAGCTGTCACGCAGTGTTTCTTCCATTTCCGGCGATAACAACCAAACCATCATGCAGTTGTCGTGGGTGAATTGATGACAAATATGCGCTTTAATATCAATGCGAATCTGGTCGACCAACAAGCTGTTGTCACGCTCATGTTGGCCATGTTCAAGTAACGATTCGATAATGATGCGTATTGAGCGCAGAGAAATACGTTCTGAAACCAAACGCTGGAGTACCGCGCTCAGGCGAGTCAATGGGAAAATACGTTGAAATTCCTGAGCGACTTCGGGCAATTCCATTTCCAGCCACGACATGATGGCCCGGGTTTCTTGCAAGCCAATAAAGTTAGCCGCGCTGGCAAACAGCGCCTCTTCCATACGCGCCAGCAGCAATTGATGCGAGTCCCATGAGATAACATCTTCACGTTGTAACAGTGGATTCGTCTCATTAAGCCATAACCATTTCTCTTCATTACGCCGTTCATCACCGGGCTTTATCTCCGGACTGTCACGTAATTCATCCTGCAATTTGCTACTGATCGCCCGTTGCTGATGGGTAAATGTCGCGATTATTTTCGGAATTTCATAAATGTAAAAACGAAATTCATCGCGTTCCTGGTTGGGGTTGTATTCAATATTGAATGGCGGCAGCGTAAAACCAAACTGGCTGACGATACGATTGCGCAGGCGACGAATGTCCTCAATCAAGGTGGTAATGGTGGGATCGCCCGCCCGTGATGAGGGAAAACTGAGCAGATAAAAACGGCTGGGGTTGAACGTGCGTAAATCCTCTTCCCCGTTAATTTCAGGGGCGATATCGACCACCGGACGGTGTTGCAACTGCGCTTCTTTACGCGCCCGCCAGAGCTGGAAAAAGCCGGTGGTGAGGGTGATGATGCCGAGTAATATGAAGATAAACGTTGGCATCCCTGGCAATAAACCAAAGCCGAACATGCCAAACCCGGCAATGATCCAGGCTTTGGGCTGACTGGTGAGTTGCTGGGCGATTTCACGGCCGATATTATTGTCAGCTACCTCTTCACTTGATGAGACGCGGGTGATGATCATTCCGGCGGTCAGTGAGATAAGCAGTGCGGGGATTTGGGCGATCAACCCATCACCGATGGTCAGAATAGAGTAGATGTGCATGGCGTCACCGGCGGGCATGCCCAGTTGCAACACGCCAATACAGAAGCCGCCGATCATGTTAATAAACAGAATCACCAGCCCGGATATGGCATCGCCTTTCACAAATTTCATAGCACCATCCATGGCGCCGAACAGTTGGCTCTCTTTCGCCAGATCCCCGCGTTTTGCTTTTGCCTGGCGAACATCAATTAAACCGGCACGTAAGTCACTGTCGATAGACATCTGCTTACCGGGCATCGCATCAAGGGTAAAACGGGCGGCGACTTCCGCTACGCGTTCAGATCCTTTGGTTATCACCAAAAAGTTCACAATGGTCAGGATCATAAATACCACTAACCCCACGGCGAGGTTACCGCCCACCACGAAGTTACCGAAGGCTTCCACGATATGTCCGGCATTTTGCTGGAGTAGAATCTGACGAGTCGTGGAAATGGACAGCGCCATACGGAACATGGTGGTAAGTAACAGCACTGCCGGGAAGGTGGAGAATGCCAGTGGTTTGGGCAGATACATCGCTAATACAATCAATAAACAAGACACGCTGATATTGATCGCGATTAGCACGTCAATCAGCGGCAACGGTAGCGGGATGATTAACATGAATACGATGGCCAGTGCGATAGCAGCACCGACAATTTCGGATCGTTGCATTGCGCTAATGGCAATCCTGTTCAGGATTAAAAACAGCATATTCATTGGGCGTTATCTATTCTTGAGAGTTTATTTTGCTGTGGAGTGACTTTCTTTTCCCAGACGGCGTATTCATCATTCAATGTCCGTAACATCAACAAGGCATTGCGGCGGTTCTTACCATTATCTCCCCACAGTTTTTCAGGTAGTTTTCGTATCAGTATTAGTAAACCATTAAAAAACAAGGACTGGTGTAACGGTTGTTGACCGACCACCTGTATGCCCAATTGTGTGAGTTCGCGTGAGTAAAACCCTTTACGGCACATGCTAAGCAGGCTGCGTGTCAGGGTATTGGCTGGCATGGTGACTTGCGGGTATTTGTTTTTCAGACGATCAAGAAAATGTTCAACGACGGAAAGTGTATTGGTGATGGCGCGCGTATCGTCCAGTCCGGATAATATCTTGCGCAGCGCGGTGGGCGAGACGGAAGGCGCCAGAGCGGCAATATCGTCCGCCAGCGCCCGTTGCAAGGTGCGTAACGCGAGCTGGAATCCGTCGCCGCCAAATTGGTCCAGCAGCACATCAAAAATAGCGTCTGCGGCTTGCTGATTGATTACGGTGGAATAATACAGTTGGCGTAATGCCTGTTTGTGTTCAGGATGCATACTGAAAGCAGCAAATGCCGATGCGGTATTAATGCCTGCGTTAATTTGCTGGCCAGCGTGTTGCGCCAGTTCCTGAATGGCAGCAGAGGCCGCCGCTGCTTTTTCGCTATTTTTCTGACGCTGTGCTTCGTACAACGTCATGCGCAGTAAGGTGTCCGCGACGGCGGGGTCCCCTTCGGCAACGGCAATAAAATCGTCGGCACTGGCGTTCCGTCCCTCAGACAGCAAGTTGTCGATATCATCCAGATGCTTCTGTTGCGCGGTGTTATCATTCTGGTTTTCCAGCAACTGGTATAATTCGGTCAGGCGCGCTATTTTTCCCAGAATTTTCCGTGTGTGCTGTTGGTTACGGCCTATCGTGCGTTGGTCGTTAAATTTACTGTTGGCTTCCCTTTCTTCAGCAAACAGGCTACTGCCACCCATCTTTGCCACTTCGCTGGCGAATTCAAGCGGAGGACGGATACGCGCGTTGCCGACATTGGCGTTTTTCCCCTCGGAAATGAGTTCATCTTGTAATGTCTCTTGCAGTCCAGGGGGACGTTGTTTGATTAAATGATGCTGAGGGATTTTAGTATTCATTTTTATCGTGTTTACCTCGCATATTATGCATATCACTGTGTGGTGATTACAGCTATGAAGTTCCCGGCATAGCAGGAATATTTTCCCTGTTTATACGGCATCGGCCAATGTGTAATAACTTGCACAAACTTATTTTAATGTTGTGTTGATTTGTTCTCGGAATAGTCTGTATTTATTATTCCCGTAATATGAAATCAAACAGTTAAATGAATAATACTTAGTGGCACGTCTTTTGCTTTGTGAATAATGTCTTGGTATTTAATGAGGAACGCGCCATGTCTGCACTTCTTGACTTAGATATTGAAAATACAGCGTCAATTTTACATCCTGTTCACTGGGAAAGTGTGATGCGGAAAAATGAAAAACGGCTTTATAATTTTATTCGTAAACGTGTGGCGAATCTTTCTGATGTGGATGATTTGGTTCAATCGACCTGGCTCGAAGTATTACGTAATCAGCATAAGTTTTGTGGATCATCTAAACCTGAAACATGGATGTTCGGCATTGCGGTTAATCTGATAAAAAACCATTACAAGTCATTGAAAGTAAGCTATTTACATGATGAGTTGAATGAAGATGTTTTAATGTTATTAACCCAGGGTGAGCGTCCCGAACAAGTGATGGAAGGAAAAGATGCGCTGAGCAAAGTTTTGGCGCATATTTCACAATTGCCTGTTGATTATCGGCAAATTGTACGATTTATTGTTGATCAGGATATCAGTTATCAGGAAATAGCCGACGAGTTAATGATCCCCATCGGTACGGTACGTTCACGGCTGTCGCGGTTAAGGCAATCATTAAAAAATCAAATTGGCTGGGATATGACAAAATGAGGATGTAATCCCTTCAGTCATCAGGAAAAATACGGAGGTAAGGTCACAGCAGATCCAAATAACGATAATCTCGGATAATTCTGTTATCGCTGCAGGTGATTTTCTGAAATAATCAGGCTCTCTCTTAAGAGAAACATTATTAAAGCCGCACGTGTGATATATAACAGAGTGATTTAATGGTTTGGGTATTTCATTGCGAATTTTATAATATCGGCATTGCTGGCGAACTGCATTTTTTTCATCATTCTTGCTTTATGGGTACTGACTGTTTTATTGCTAATATTTAGCTTTTCAGCAATGGTGTTAATATTATCGCCTTCACTGAACAGGCGTATAATTTGTTTTTCACGTCTGGATAATAATGCATAGTGTTGTAAGTGATGGTCATCATTACTGGAGAAAATAATCGCTTCCGCCAGTGAGGGATCGATATAGTGCTGGTGATTTGCAACGCGATGAATTGCGTTTAATAACGTTTGTGGTTCCTGATCTTTACTCACCACACCGTGAGCGCCACGGGCAAGTACCGCCTGTATGCTTTGCAGTTCATTTAACTGATGGAGTGCCAGTACTGGCAGGTTTGGCCAGTGCTGCACAATATGGCTCACCAGCTCCGGTGCATTTATATCCGGCAAGGTAAGATCAAGCAAGAGTATGTCAATAGCCTGATTGTGTAATGCATCCAGTATGCCTGCGCTATTTCTGGCTACGGCCACGACGCTGATGTTTTTATCCAGCGAGAAGGTGCGGCTCAGACCTTCATGCATCAAAACGTGATTATCGGCGAGTAAGAGTTTAGTGATCATCCTGTTCGCTTTTTATTTATGGTTCGGTGAAATCATTATCACGGTGCCTTCAGGAAAAATCATTGCCGGGCAGCTTGTCCTCTGTGGCGCACTGTCTGCACACCCGGTTGGTCCGAATAAAACGCATCGGATGCGCGTGTCTGAAGGCAAATTTAGGGTATCTCGATCGCCTGTTTATCGCTCTCGGCGACACGCTGGCATAACAGTAATAACTCATGTTCACTGAAAACTTCAATACCATGGCGTGCCAGTAATTCTGCGGTAACCCCCATTCCGGCCCGTGACTGATGGCTAAAATTACCGTCATAGACGCGATGCTTCCCACACGACGGACTGCCCTCGGTTAATAAAGCGAAACGGCAATGGTGCTGTTGCGCCATTTGTAATGCCAGCCAGGCGCCTAAAATATAACGCTGGGTCACATCATTCCCGGTCGATTCCAATACCGTGGCGCTATGGGCGATCACCTGCTGACCCATGAAAGACGGTTGAATCTCTGCCGGAGGGCGCGGTGTAGAGAATCCGGCTGCCAGTTCCGGGCAGAAGGTCACCAGGCGATTTTGCTGGCGCCACAGGTCAAGTTGTTCGCTGACAATCTGCTTAGCGGAACCGTTATAACGCACAGGAAAACCGCACAGACACGCACTAAACAAAATTTTTTGCATGGTCAGGCCTGTCAATAATGATGGCATAGCATAACGTACTCAACGCGGGCATGCAGCAATGATGTCGCTGGAGCGAATTACCCAGGGAGGGAGGCATCTTTCCTCCCCGGATTGTTAGCTTGTCGAAGATGGCCTGGGCGCAGTCAATGCCTCACGAGTCATCAACAATGATGAGGCCAACAAACGAAAAAATGAACGTGTTATCTCCTTCAACTGATGAGGGCGTTGAAATCAGCCAGTTCACCTTGCGACATGCCAGCCTGTTGCGCAGCCTGACAAATTTGTTGCCAGGTGGTGGTGTCCACCGGAATGCCTTTTGTCAGGCGTTCAGCACGGTTTGTTTCCTCCCATTCACCGGGAATATGAATCTCTTCCTCACCGCTTTTCGGTGATTGTTTCACCCAGGAGATAAAGGCGTCCGCTTCATCCTGCATGGCTGGCGCATCAAAGGCCGCCGGATTCATAATCACTGTCGTCATGCAGTTAAATATCGCTTCGTGGCAAGTTTGCAGGGTTTCATCATGTGTCGTGCGGCCACCGGAAAGCGCTCCGCCGAGAATTTCACACATCGTCGCCAGGGCATACCCTTTATGTAAACCAAAGGGCAATAAGGCGCCATAGGGTGCTTCGTGCATCACTTTGGGCTCGGTTGTCGGCTGTCCCTGAGAATCAATTAAGTAACCCGGCGCGACGGTTTTCCCTTTGTTATATGCGACCCGGGTTTTGCCAAAGGCAATGCCGCTGGTCGCGAAATCAAGCAATAGCGGTTTTTTCCCTGCTCGGGGGAAAATTGCACAGAAAGGATTAGTACCAAAACGACGATCACTGCCGCCAAATGGGGCAACCATCGGATCACCCACCACGTTGACGAAGTGAAAAGAGATAAATCCCGCGCGGGCGCATTGTTCTGCCCAGTAACCAATACGTCCGATATGGTGAGCATTGTGCAACCCGACGGCGGCAATGCCAAATTGTTGTGCGCGTTCGATCCCTAATGCCATGGCTTCTTTGGCCACGACCTGACCAAAGCCTTTACAGCCATCAAGGGTTAATATCGCGCCGGCATCACGGACCACCCGGGCATGCTGGTTGAGTTGTAAATATCCTTGTGTCAGCGAAATCATATAGGTGGGGATCATGCCGACGCCATGCGAATCATGCCCGGCCAGATTGGCGTGCACAAGATGATCGGCGATGCGTTCTGCTTCCAGTGGCGTACTGCCGGCATGGGTCCAAATAGCGCGGACAAACTGCATCAGATGTTGGTCGTTTATACGGTATTCGGATTTCACGATGTTCTCTCTTTGAATTAAAGTGTGCGGTAATTACCCTATGCACAAATAATAAGTACCGCAAGTGATGGTTTTCTGGCGGTAATACAGAAAATAAACCTTACGCGTTGGTTCATGACACCCCGTGTTAGTGGGTGGCTGAACAAGCGCTAACAACGAGTCGAGCTTGCCGCACCGGTGATTCGGGATGGTTTGTACGCAGATGCGCACCATGGCTGATTGTGTGTGGTGGTCGGGGGAGCGAAAAAAGATGTCAAACCTTGCCGGACGCTAATCATCTTACTACTTATCCAGCGCGACGTTTCCTGATCAGGTATTTTGCTATGGGGTCAACTGAAGTGAATGGCAGTACATCCCGGGATGTCAGCACTTTGTTGCACCGGGCACAAATTGCGCCATGATGTAATCCATTGCGTTCACTCTGTGAGGTGTAAATAAATTTCCTGCTGCCACAGGATGTACATATCACCTTCATGACCATCCTCAATTATCCCTGTCTTTGCTGCGTATAATGCAGATTATTTTAACAAAAAACGGCAGTAAATCCATAAAGAAATTTAATCAGTTTTTATGGGTGATAATAACGACTTATCTTCATGAAAAATAATGATTTTTATTGTTTTTCTGTTGCATCTTTTTGCCCTGTGCGGACAGGACCATTTTTTTTTGGTTGCCATTAGATTTTGTTGAGTTGATTTTTTTGCGAGCTTTCTGATATCGCAATAACGCGTTTTTCCGCCATATTTTTAACCTTCTGGCATATTTTTTTTTGTAACATGTTGTTTATGTAAAATGTATCATGATGGCAGGACACTAGGCCCTGTCAGCAGGCTGAAGGGAAAATAACCTAACAGTGCGATTTCATTGTTTTTTATCAGCGCTGTTTTTGAGCTTGTCTTTACAGGGAAAGATTGATGTTGATTGATCCGCAAAAAGGGGGAGTAAAACAGTGAATGCCCGTAATGTCTGTCTTTTTTCGCTCTCCTTTATGGCTTCTGTTAGCGCGTTACCGGTAGCTGCAACGGAGCAAGGTGTTGGCGAAAGCCTGAAAGAGGAATGGCGCAGCACTGTCAGTAATGTTCATGATACGTGGACGTCTTTCACCAATATCGATCTTTACATCCCGGCAATAACCTGGCATAACCGCTGGACCTATGATGATGAACATATCAATCGCTATAATGAGCGGCCATGGGGAGCAGGGGGCGGCGTTTCTCGCTATGATGCCAACGGCAACTGGAACGGACTCTATGTGATGGCGTTCAAAGATTCATTTAATCACTTTGAGCCAATCGGCGGTTATGGCTGGGAAAAAATTTGGCGTCCGCTAAACGATCAGGATTTTCGCCTGGGGCTGGGTTATACCGCTGGGATGACGATGCGAGATAACTGGCATTACATTCCTGTTCCGCTGATACTGCCTCTCGCTTCAGTGGGATACGGTCCGGCGACGTTCCAGATGACTTATATTCCTGGAACTTACAATAACGGCAATGTCTATTTTGCCTGGGTACGTTGGCGGTTTTAACAGAAAAATGTGCCATGAAAAGGGGTTTATCGTAAAAAATATCGATATTGATCACTTTTTCGTCCAGGAAGACTGGACAAAAGCCTTCACAATTGCTGTACTAACTGACGACACAGTTTAGTGTCTATTTTTCATGTAAGGTAATATAGATGTCCAAGATCAAAGGTAGCGTTAAGTGGTTTAATGAATCCAAAGGATTCGGTTTCATCACGCCGGAAGATGGCAGCAAAGATGTGTTCGTACACTTCTCTGCTATTAACAGCAACGGTTTCAAAACTCTGGCTGAAGGTCAGCGTGTAGAGTTTGAAATTACCGATGGCGCGAAAGGCCCATCTGCGGCTAACGTTATCAGTTTGTAATTTAACAGTCGAAATTTTAAAAACCCGCTATCTTAGCGGGTTTTTTTTGTTTTTTACTGACAGGCAGATACGTGATCGCGCTGGGACAGTTTCTGCCCTGCAACGCACAACATTCACGGCCGGTCACCGTCGACAACCATGTTGCCCCGTGTGCCCTGTAAATCGTCATACACATCCCCGTTACTGCCAATGTTGTTGCCCGCGTTCATCATGATCGACCTGTCGCATCAGGCAAGGGTTATGCACCACCTCTCCGCGTTGAAAAACCATTGCTCAGATGATCGAAGGTCATGAATTTGTGTGTCAGCAGACAGGATTGTTGGCAGAGAATGACGATAGTGGCACCAAAACTGAGTTGCCTGGCCTGCGCCGAGATGGTGGAACCTGTAACCGTGGCTCAATCAGTGGTGACTGAATACCGTTCTTGAGTGACGTGGCAGGCGAGCCGGTCCCGTTATCCATATCCATCGGCGGCGCTGTTCATCAGGATAATGCCACATGTCGTCATTAACCTGTACGGTGATGGCCGGGGTTAAATCACTTAAAATAATATTTTTTATCCGTCATATTTTATTTTTACCCGGAATGGTAAAAAACCAAACAGTAGTAACTCAGAGGGGTGACGTAATTTTCACCGTTCGATAAATTTAATTATTTATAATGTAAAATTCAGGAAACGTATTGCGGAATAAGGGGATAAACAAAGATTAATAATGAAAATTAACATAATAAAAAGATATTTAAGTAAAGTTAACCCGTATGCTACCGTAAGCGAAATTATATTGTCATCATGCCTGGCGTTGCATGTGTGCTAGCCGCGCGTAGTCACCCGAACCACTTGCGCCAGGTGCCTCGGGGCCAGTTGCAATGCGTGTTTCAGGATAGCCTCGCTGCATTCAACCCGCGTCTCACATTGCGTGAGCAACTGATTCGTCCACAGTTACGTCTGCAAAGCGTGACTGATCGGGCAATGGCGATACAGCGTACGCAACAGGTTTTTACCGAGGTTGGTCTGAGCCACGCATTGCTGGATCGTTATCCGCATCAGCTCTCTGGTGGTCAGCGTCAGCGGGCCAATATCGCCCGTGCGCTGGTGGTTAATCCGACCTGTCTGCTACTCGATGAACCCACATCAGCGCTGGATCTCTCGGTACAGGCACAGGTCATGAGCTTATTAAGCCGTCTGCACCAGCAACATCAACTGACCTGTGTGTTTATCAGCCACAACCTTGCGTTGGAGGCGCAATTTTGTCACCGGATCATCGTGATGGATAGCGGGGAAATTGTGGATGATTTCTCCCGCCAGGCGCTTTATTACCCTTCACGCCACCCGATAACAAAGACCCTACTGGCCGCGAATTATTTATTACCAGAAAGCTGTACGGCACAACCGGATATATCCATTAAACGTCAGGCGTAGTCACTAAATTAATCTGCGCTGACTCACCGCGGTAATCATTTCGCGACCTTTTTATGCGTAAGGAAAAATTATGGCACCGCCAGAAAACCAGAAAAAGCCACTGTTGTTTAACGGTTTCATGATGAATGTCGTTGGTCATATCTCTGCCGGGTTATGGCGGCATCCCGAGGATCGAGCCTGCGAATATACCTCGCTTGATTACTGGATTTATATTGCGCGCTTGTTAGACCAGGCCGGTTTTGACGCGATATTTATTGCCGATGCGTTAGGCCAGATCGATGTCTACCAGGGTAAAGCTGATGCGGCGTTGCGTGCTGCGGCGCAATCGCCGGTGAACGATCCCATACTGCTGGTTTCGGCGCTGGCGGCAGCAACACAGCAACTGGGTTTTGGTATTACCGTTTCCACGACCTATGAACATCCTTATCTGCTGGCGCGCAAATTCACCACCCTCGACCACCTCACCAAAGGACGCGTGGCGTGGAATATAGTGACCTCGGTATTAGAGTCGGCCGCCCGCAATCTTGGGCTGGATCGGCAAATGGATCACGATGAACGCTACGCCCTGGCGCAGGAATTTCTCGAAGTGGGCTATAAGCTTTGGGAAGGCTCGTGGCAGGAGGATGCAGTGCGGCGCGATAAGCAAGCCGGGATATATACCGATCCGGAAAAAGTGCATCCCATCCGCCACAAAGGTCGCTGGTTCACTGTGCCGGATGCGCATCTTGCCGAGCCCAGCCCGCAACGCACACCAGTGCTGTTCCAGGCGGGCACGTCAGATCGTGGCCGGTTGTTTGCCGCGCAAAATGCCGAAGTGGTGTTCCTCGGCGGCACCAGCGCGCTGGCGATGCGTAACGATATTGAGCGCATCCGCGTACTGGCGCGTGCGCAGGGACGTGCCGATGATGCTATCCGTTTTATAACTGCGGTCAGTGTGGTGGTGGATGAAACCGACGACAAAGCCCATGCCAAATTTCAGGACTATCTCAGCTATACCAGTCAGGAAGCAGCACTGGCGTTGTTTTCCGCCTGGACCGGTGTTGACTGGTCTGGCTGGCCGCTGGACGCGCCGCTGGAGTATATCGAAACCAATGCCAGTCGTTCCGCGCTGACCGGCTTAACGCGCATTGATGCTGACCGGCAGTGGACGGTCGGTGATATCAGTGACTACATTGGCGTTGGCGGCCTGCATCCCACAGTGATTGGCAGCCCTCAAACGGTGGCCGACGCGCTGGAGAAGCTGGCGGACGAATCGGGTATTGATGGTTTCAACCTTGCTTACGCTATCAGCCCCGGTAGTTTTGAAGATTTTGTCCGTTGGGTGGTGCCAGAACTACGGGCGCGCGGACGGATGCGCAGTCCGGATAGCCGTTCGCTTACATTGCGCGAACGGCTGCAGGGGGAAGGACAACGGCATTTACGCGATGATCATCCTGGTACGCGTTTTCGCGATCTGCGTGGCAATCGTTCGCCGGGGGGCGAGGCATGAGTATCCACCTGTACGGATACTTACTGGCGCACAGTGACAGCCGTGGGGTGTTGTCTTTCGCGCCGGTTTTATTCCGCCGGTGTCGTGCAGGAATGAGTATAGCGATCCACCTATCTCATCATCTCAGGGAGTTATATGAGCCACGCTAATGACATTTATCAGGGTGTCAGCGATAACGCATTCGCCCACTGGAAGCAGGTTGCGCATCAGGTGGCTGATCGGTTGCAAGAGACGTTACCGGCGCGTGACCGGGCTAACCAGCATCCGTTTGCTGAAATTGACTGGTTGCGCCAGCGCGGACTCCTGAAACTGGCGGTCCCGAAATCACTGGGCGGCGGCGGAGCCGATTTGGTGCAGGCGCTGGAGATCAGCCGCATTATTGCTGCTGCCGATGGTTCTATCGGTCAATTGATTGCCTATCACTACTCCAACGGCGTCTGGAGTTACATTCCTGGCAACCGTGCGCAATGGGAGCTTATTGCCCGTGGCATTGTTGAGCAGGGCTGGTTTCAGTCAAGTATCAGTAATCCGCGTGATCCGCGTTTGACACTGGAATTTGCGGGCGACGATCTTTATGTTAGCGGCCGTCGCACTTTTGCCACTGGTGCGGCAGTATCACAGGTCATGACCATTGCTGTTTGGGTCGATGACAAACTGGTGCAATATCAGGTTACCGCCGACCAGCCAGGTATTCGTTTTAATGACGACTGGGATAACCTGGGGCAGCGGCTGACCGCTAGCGGTACGCTCGATTTCAATCGTCTGCATCTGAGAAAAAGCGACCAACTCACCGGGCTGACGGATCATCCGGAAAGTGCGGTGTTACGTAACGCGCTGCGTAATCAGTTCAGCCAACGTATCTTTGTCCATTTTTATCTCGGGATTGCCGAAGGGGCGCTCACGCGTGCGGCAAGTTACTTTCGCGATAATGTGCGACCGTGGCCGGAATCGGGTGTCGATACCGCGCTGGACGATCACTATCATCGTTTGAAGGCGGGTGAACTGGCCTCTGAACTGGCAGCCGGCATCGCGCTGGCGGAGAAAACAGTACACGCTTTCCAGGCGGCGTTCCACGCCGAACATCATCTCACGGAACAACAATGGGGCGAGCTGGCGCT
>JAATFO010000005.1 GCA_015655145.1 Enterobacterales bacterium
CGTTCCGTTGAACTTCACGAAAAAGTCATTGGTGCTTTTATCGAAAAATACATGTTCTACTCATTGGATGCACCACCCAATTTCAATACTCCCCTCTCGGTCCTGTACGTCAACAGAACCTTTTATATCGGCACCACCATCATCCTTCAGCCACATATATGCGGGAATTGGCATGTACTTATCTCCTTGTTTTATTGTTAAATTCTAATATTCCATTTTAACTTCTTACAGAAAACCACCTGCCACGTACGCAGAAACAACAGCCGCCGCGAGCAGCAATCGGGCATAGGATTTTTTCTGTTTCCATATAATATGATCATAACCTGGAACTATTTCGTGGGGAAATTTTTGGGGAAAGTGAGTGGTTGATGAGCAGTCTTGATGTCGTTTCTGGCTGGAGTGACGAATTTTATCGTTCTGAATGATGGGCTAACTCATTGATGAATATGTAGCGCTATGTCGTATTTTATGGTGTAATGTCGCTTAATTCTCAGTCGATATTCGGTGTTAACTGATTGATTTAACACATAAAATAGCATAACAGGTCATCAATGAGCTGGATTGAACGAATTCTCAACAAGAGCACAATTACCCCATCACGTAAGGCGAGTATTCCTGAAGGGGTGTGGACGAAGTGTGACAGTTGCGGGCAGGTATTGTACCGCGCCGAGCTGGAGCGCAATCTGGAAGTGTGTCCGAAATGCGATCATCACATGCGGATGCATGCACGCGAACGATTGCATAGCTTGTTAGATTTGGGAACCCTCGTGGAGTTGGGGAGTGAGCTGGAACCCAAAGATGTGCTCAAGTTTCGTGACTCGAAAAAATACAAAGATCGTCTGGCCGCTGCACAGAAAGAAACCAATGAAAAAGATGCGCTGATCGTGATGAAAGGGACCTTACACAGCATGCCTGTAGTCGCGGCGGCTTTTGAGTTCTCTTTCATGGGCGGATCCATGGGATCGGTGGTTGGCGCTCGCTTTGTGCGTGCTGTTGAGCAGGCGTTGGAAGATAGTTGCCCACTGATTTGCTTCTCCGCGAGCGGGGGCGCGCGGATGCAGGAGGCGCTAATGTCATTAATGCAGATGGCGAAAACCAGCGCCGCGCTGGCCAAAATGCGCGAACGTGGTTTGCCGTACATCTCGGTATTGACTGATCCGACCATGGGGGGGGTTTCTGCCAGCTTTGCGATGCTGGGCGATCTTAACGTAGCAGAACCGAAGGCATTGATTGGCTTTGCGGGGCCACGCGTTATTGAACAGACTGTGCGGGAAAAGCTGCCACCGGGTTTCCAGCGGAGTGAGTTTCTGATCGAGAAGGGAGCTATTGATATGATCATTCGTCGCCCGGAAATGCGCTATAAGCTGGCCAGCTTGCTGGCGAAAATGATGAATCTGCCCGCGCCATTGCATGATGGCGATGAGCGGATACCTGAAGACAGCGCGCCGGAAAGTCACGAGGCCTGACCGATGATGGAAAGGAACGACGGGTTGTTCCTTTCACCCATGAACCCTAACTAACGTTGTGAACGGCACACATGGATAATCCTCATCTTCCTCAAGCCACGTCGCCTTTGGCCACGTGGCTTCATTATCTTGAACATTTGCACGCACAGGCGATTGAGCTTGGTCTGGATCGCGTCCAGCGCGTGGCAACGAAACTGAATCTACTCAAACCGGCCCCTGTTGTTTTTACTGTAGCAGGGACTAACGGCAAGGGAACCACTTGCCGGATACTGGAAAGCGTGCTAATCGCGGCCGGTTATCGGGTGGGGGTTTACAGTTCGCCGCATCTGTTGCGTTATACTGAACGGGTGCGCATTCAGGGCAAAGAGCTTGCTGATGCCCTGCATACAGCGACGTACGCGGAGATTGAGTCTGCGCGTGGCGATACCTCGCTGACCTGGTTTGAGTTTGGCACCTTATCAGCATTAATGTTATTTCAGCAGACGCAACGCGATGTCGTCATTCTTGAAGTTGGGCTGGGCGGTCGTCTTGATGCGACCAATATTGTTGATGCCGATGTGGCGCTTATCACCAGTATTGCTCTCGATCACACTGACTGGCTGGGACCGGACCGTGAAAGTATTGGCCGTGAAAAGGCCGGTATCTTTCGCACGGGTAAACCGGCGGTCGTCGGAGAACCTGATATGCCCGATACGATTGCTGAGGTGGCGTGCGCGAAAGGGGCATTATTATCCCTGCGCGGGCATGACTGGTCTTATCAACAGCAGGATGACAGCTGGACTTTCCGCGATGGGCAAGGCCTCTTAGCTGACTTGCCATTACCTCAGGTGCCGTTGGCGAATGCCGCAACCGCAGTTGCTGCGTTGCGTGTTTCCGGGCTTAATGTGCCGGAAACGGCCATACGTTCTGCGATAGCCCAGGCCATGCTGCCTGGGCGCTTCCAGACCGTGTGCACCAGCCCACGTATAATCCTTGATGTTGCACACAATCCCCATGCAGCAAATTACCTGGCGAGTCGTTTGGCGGAACTGCCAAAACAAGGTAATCTGCATGCGGTGGTTGGTATGCTACAGGATAAAGATATTGCAGGTACGCTGGCCTGCTTAGCACCACTGGTTGATCTATGGTACTGTGCCTCGCTGGAAGGCCCGCGCGGGGCGACGGCACAACAACTGATCGACTATTTGCCACAGGCACAGGCTTTTGAAAATGTGAAAAGCGCGTGGCAGGCTGCACTAAAGCAGGCCGCGAAGCAGGATATTGTGCTGGTATTTGGATCCTTCCATACCGTTGCGCATGTCATGGAAGCGATGGAAGCGGAGAGCAGCAGTGGCCAGTAAGTTTCAAAACCGTTTAGTTGGGACCATCATTCTGGTGGCTGTTGGCGTGATCGCATTACCGGGTCTGCTCGACGGCGATAAGAAGCATTATAAAGAAGAGTTCGCGGCGATCCCGTTGGTGCCAAAGCCGGACGACCAACAAGATACTGATATGGTGCCACCGGTGACACAGTCATTACCGGCACAGCCACCGCAAGGTGCTGGCGCGGCAGTGCGCGGTGACCGTTCGCCGCCTGCGGAAGATAACGATACCACCTTGTCGCAGTCAGACAGCCAACCGTCGGCAACGCCCGGCAAACATGATGAACGGGCTAGAGAGCCAGAAGCTAAACCCGTCGAACAAGTGAAACCCAAAGCGAAAGCGCCTGAATCATCAAAGGTGAAACCGGTTGAACCGCTGAAACCTAAGCCGGTGGAGCAAGTGAAACCTAAGCCGGTGGAGCAAGTGAAACCCAAGCCGGTCGAGCAAGTGAAACCTAAGCCGGTCGAGCAAGCGAAACCTAAGCCGGTGGAGCAAGCGAAACCCACGGCAGTCGAACCAGCGAAACCTAAGCCGGTGGAGCAAGCGAAACCCACGGCAGTCGAACCGGCGAAACCTAAGCCGGCCGAGCAACCGCCAGCGTCTGAACAATCGGCGCCCGTTGGTCAGGCCTATGTGGTGCAACTTGGGGCATTGAAAAATGCGACCAGGGCCAGTGAGATTGTGGCGCAACTGCGTTTATCGGGCTACCGTGCTTTCACGGTGCCAGCGACACCGATACAAGGGCAGATAACACGTATCTATGTTGGCCCGGACGCGTCAAAAGCGAAGATGCAAGCGGCTGTCGGCGCGCTTCAGGGGATCTCCGGTCTGAGTGGTGTGGTGAAACCCTACAGTGTGCGTTAAACATTGTCGGATGAGTCAGACGCGGTGTTTTCAGGGGAAATCGGTATGGCAGTTGCAGCACGCATGCGGGGTTGCGGCGGCCATCGCCGCCAGCAACAGCGTTGCTATGGTCGATTGCCTTGACCAGTGATCACTCACGCATTTTCATCCCTTCTTTTATTTGGTCTGGGAAAGTAAAACCGTACGCAAACGTTTTCTTTTTCTGTTAAAATTCGCTCCGAACTGGATGCAGGGGCATTGTCACTGGAAGAGTTCATGATCTGGATAGATTACGCCATTATTGCGGTTATCGGTTTCTCGGCGCTTGTCAGCCTGATCCGTGGGTTTGTTCGGGAAGCCTTATCTCTCGTTACCTGGGGATGCGCATTCTTTGTCGCCAGTCATTACTACGCCTTTCTTGCTGTCTGGTTTACAGGTTTTGAAGACGAACTGGTTCGAAACGGAATCGCCATTGCGGTACTTTTTGTCGCCACGCTGATTGTGGGGGCAATAGTGAACTACGTGATTGGCTCACTGGTTGAAAAAACCGGCCTGTCGGGAACCGACAGGGTGTTGGGGGTCTGTTTCGGGGCATTACGTGGCGTGTTGATTGTTTCCGCCATTTTATTCTTCCTCGATACATTCACCAGCTTTGCGAAAAGCCCGGACTGGCAACAGTCTCAACTCATTCCCCAGTTCAGTTACATCGTCAGGTGGTTTTTTGATTACCTGAAAAGCACGTCAAGTTTTTTGCCCCGGTAATCGCACCGGGGATGCGGCTTATGAGGATATGATTACATGTGCGGGATTGTCGGTATCACCGGATTTATGCCGGTAAATCAGTCGATTTATGATGCGTTAACGGTGTTACAACATCGTGGGCAGGATGCCGCAGGTATTTGTACTATTGATTCTCTTAACTGCTTTCGTTTACGTAAAGCCAATGGGTTGGTCAGTGATGTGTTCGAGGCACGTCATATGCAGCGTTTGCAGGGTAACATTGGGATCGGCCATGTCCGTTATCCAACCGCCGGAAGTTCCAGTGCATCCGAAGCGCAGCCGTTCTACGTTAACTCGCCTTACGGTATCACCCTTGCCCATAACGGTAACCTGACTAACGCACATGAGTTGCGGAAACAGTTGTTCGAAAGTGGTCGACGCCATGTCAACACCACGTCTGATTCCGAAATCCTGCTCAATATTTTCGCCCAGGAGCTGGACCGCTTTCCGCATTACCCGCTGGAAGCCGAAAACATTTTTGCTGCGGTTGCTGCGGTACATAAACATGTTCGTGGCGCGTACGCGTGCGTCTCAATGATTATCGGGCATGGTATGGTGGCGTTTCGTGATCCGCATGGTATTCGCCCGTTAGTCATGGGGAAACGGACATTGCCCGATGAGCGTATTGAATATATGGTCGCCTCTGAGAGTGTGGCGCTGGATACGTTGGGTTTTGAGTTTCTGCGTGATGTTGCGCCCGGTGAAGCTGTTTATATCAGCGAAAAAGGCCAATTGTTTACCCGCCAGTGTGCCGAAAATCCAAAGAGTAATCCTTGCCTGTTCGAGTATGTTTATTTTGCGCGTCCGGATTCGTTCCTTGACAAGATTTCTGTTTACAGTGCCCGGGTGCGGATGGGCACAAAACTGGGTGAGAAAATTGCCCGTGAATGGGAAGATCTTGATATTGATGTGGTGATCCCGATCCCGGAAACCTCCACCGATGTGGCGCTGGAAATCGCCCGAATCCTGAATAAACCCTATCGGCAGGGGTTTGTGAAAAATCGTTATGTTGGCCGTACGTTTATTATGCCTGGACAACAACTGCGTCGTAATGCGGTGCGGCGTAAACTGAACGCGAACCGTGCGGAATTCCGTGGTAAAAACGTACTGTTAATCGATGATTCAATCGTCCGTGGCACCACCTCTGAACAGATCATTGAAATGGCGCGTGAAGCGGGAGCGAAAAAGGTGTATCTGGCCTCCGCTGCCCCGGAAATCCGCTTTCCCAACGTTTATGGCATTGATATGCCCAGCGCGACTGAACTGATCGCTCACGGGCGTGAAGTGGAAGAAATTCGTGTACTGATCAAAGCCGATGCCTTGATTTTCCAGGATCTTCCCGACTTGATCGCGGCTGTTCGGGAAGAGAATCCTGACATCACGCAATTTGAATGTTCGGTGTTTAATGGCATTTACGTGACCAACGATGTTGATCAACGTTATCTTGAGTATATTCAGTCACTGCGTAATGATGATGCTCAGGCGCTGGCGCGCCAGAATGAAGTAGAAAGCCTTGAGTTGCATAACGAAGGTTGATCGAAGGAGAGTATTACTACAGACAAATGAAGGCCGGGAATCCGGCCTTCATTGCTGATGGAGCACATGGCGCGAGATCACCTGGATAGATGAATTCGTCGTTTTTCAGCGACGTTCGGTCTGCGTGACCAGCTCGCCATGGTTTATCGATATTCATCAGTAAAGGCGTTGTCTACGCTGGCTTACCGCATAATTTCTTCTACAGGGCAACAAGATGAAAAGACTCATTGTTGGTATTTCTGGCGCCAGTGGGGTGATTTACGGCGTGCGTATGCTGCAGATATTAAAGACACTCCCTGACGTAGAAACACATCTGGTCATGAGTAACGCCGCACGACAAACGCTGGCGCTGGAAAGCGACTATAGCGTACGTGAAGTGCAGGGGTTTGCCGATGTAGTGCATGATGTGCGTGACATTGCGGCCAGTATCTCTTCCGGCTCATTTAAAACCGCAGGCATGATTATTCTGCCTTGTTCCATGAAAACACTGTCCGGTATTGTCCACAGCTACAGTGATGGTTTATTGACACGAGCCGCTGATGTGGTATTGAAAGAACGCCGAAAACTGGTGCTTTGTGTGCGTGAAACGCCGCTCCATGTTGGCCATTTGCGGATGATGACCACAGCGGCTGAAATGGGCGCCATCATTATGCCGCCGATGCCTGCGTTCTACCATCGTCCGGGGAATGTCGCACAAATCATTGATCAAAC
Source organism: Enterobacterales bacterium (assembly GCA_015655145.1). Classification (GTDB taxonomy): domain Bacteria; phylum Pseudomonadota; class Gammaproteobacteria; order Enterobacterales; family Enterobacteriaceae; genus JAATFO01. Next base: position 6,699 of record JAATFO010000005.1, read on the forward strand.
CATTAATCGCGTTATTGATCAGTTTGATATGACGTTGCCAGAAGATTTGTTTACGCGCTGGCAAGGAGCATAAACAAGGCAAGAATAGCACCATAATGGTGCAATGCTTTGGTGTGGATCACTTTTCGTGCATCAAACGCACCAAAATATTACATACTTGCTTTCCCCTCGTTGCAACCCTGTTATATTTCTCGTCGTAATCCAGAGAGTTGCGCTATTTATGGCGCATCGCGCACTGCGCTATTGATGTGCATTATCTATGGCAGAACTGGCATGAAATGTGCAAATTTAATAGTGCAAACACATCACGCACCATATAACAAAAAGCACTTCACTTGAGGGTAAACTATGAAAAAGCGAGTTCTGGCTCTGTCTTTGATGCTGGCTTTATCCAGCGCCAGTAGCGTGTTCGCCGCGGTGTCGCAAACACTGCGTATTGGTACCGACCCAACCTATCCGCCGTTTGAATCAAAAAATACGCAAGGGCAGTTGGTGGGGTTTGATATCGATTTAGCTAATGAAATTTGCAAACGTATCAACGCACACTGTACCTACGTGGAAAGTGATTTTGATGCGCTGATCCCCTCTCTGAAAGCGAAGAAAATTGATGCCATCATTTCTTCACTGTCCATCACTGAAAAACGTCAGCAAGAAATTGCCTTTTCTGAAAAGCTGTATGCCGCTAATGCGCGCTTAGTCGCCCCCAAAGGTTCAACCATTCAGCCGACGATTGCTTCGCTGAAAGGTAAGAATATCGGCCTGTTGCAGGGGACGACACAGGAAACCTACGCTAATCAATACTGGCGCCCACAAGGTGTGACGGTGACGCCTTACGCTAACCAGGATTTGGTTTATCAGGATTTGAGCGCCGGCCGTATTGACGCCGCGTTCCAGGACGAAGTGCAGGCGAGTGAAGGCTTCCTGAAACAGCCGCCAGGTAAAGCGTATATATTTGCCGGCCCGGCGGTTAAAGACGATAAAATCTTTGGTGTTGGCACCGGAATGGGGTTACGCAAAGAGGATACCGACCTGAAAACGGCGATCGACAGTGCTTTCAACGCCATGCACAAAGACGGAACTTACGATAAAATCGCGAAGAAATATTTCGACTTTAATGTGTATGGTGACTAACTGTTACCTGTCGTTATAGCTGCCTGTTTTCCGACGGGCAGTCCTTCGTTCGACATATCACGACAGGATCATTCCCATGTTGTATGGCTATTCTGATGTAATATTCAAGGGTGCGCTGGTCACCCTTGAACTGGCGCTCAGTTCCGTTCTGCTTGCCGTTATTTTGGGGCTAACAGGTGCGGGCGCAAAGCTGTCCCGTAACCGCTATCTGGCGCTGATTTTCGACGGCTACACGACATTGATCCGGGGTGTGCCGGACCTGGTGTTGATGCTGCTGATCTTTTATGGTTTGCAGATTGCACTTAATCAGCTGACCGATTTGTTGGGTCTGGCGCAGCTCAATATCGACCCGATGACGGCGGGTATTATTACGCTGGGTTTTATTTACGGCGCTTATTTTACCGAAACCTTCCGTGGTGCTTTTCTTGCAGTGCCGAGCGGACAAATTGAAGCGGCAACGGCGTTTGGCTTTACCGGCAGTCAGACATTCCGCCGTATTTTATTTCCGGCCATGATGCGTTATGCCCTGCCGGGAATCGGCAATAACTGGCAGGTTATTCTTAAATCCACCGCCCTGGTCTCCTTGCTGGGGCTGGAAGATGTGGTCAAGGCGACGCAGCTGGCTGGGAAAAGTACCTGGCAACCATTCTGGTTCGCCATTGTGGCGGGGATAATCTATCTGGTGTTTACCACGTTATCGAACGGCGTGCTCTGGTGGCTTGAACGCCGTTACACTGTGGGTGTGAAAAGGGCCGAGTTATGATCGATATTCTTCAAGAATACTGGAAAGCTCTGCTCTGGACTGATGGCTATCGTTTTACCGGTGTAGCGATTACGCTGTGGTTGTTGATTATTTCAGTGGTAACGGGTGGCTGCCTCGCGGTATTGCTGGCGATTGCGCGCGTTTCATCAAACAAGGCCATTTGTTTCCCTGTGTGGTTGTTTACCTGGGTATTTCGCGGTACGCCGCTTTATGTACAATTGCTGGTGTTTTATTCCGGCATGTATACGCTGGAAATCGTTAAAGGTTCCGATTTGCTCAATGCTTTTTTCCGTAGTGGACTCAACTGCACCTTGCTGGCGTTTATGCTGAATACCTGTGCGTATACCACGGAAATGTTTGCGGGTGCGATTAGGGCTGTCCCGTACGGTGAGATAGAGGCGGCACGCGCCTATGGTTTTTCACCCTTCAAACTGTATCGTTGCATTATCCTGCCCTCCGCATTACGTACCGCATTACCGGCGTACAGTAATGAAGTGATCCTGATGTTGCACTCGACTGCACTGGCTTTTACCGCAACGGTGCCGGATTTACTGAAAGTCGCGCGTGATATCAATTCGGCGACCTATCAGCCATTTACCGCATTTGGTATTGCTGCGGTACTGTATCTGATTATCTCTTATGTGCTGATTAGTCTGTTCCGTCTTGCGGAAAAACGCTGGCTGGCACATTTAAAACCTTCATCGACTCATTGAGTATGACTATGGCTGAAAATAAATTAAGCGTCACCGAACTTCATAAACATTATGGTGAACATGAGGTGCTGAAAGGCGTCTCATTGCATGCAGATGCCGGTGATGTCATCAGTATTATTGGGTCATCCGGATCAGGGAAAAGCACATTTTTACGTTGTATTAACTTCCTTGAGAAACCGAGTGAAGGTTCAATTGCCGTGAATAATGAACCGATAAACCTGGTCCGTGATACCGACGGGCAGCTCAAGGTGGCGAACAAGGAACAATTACGCTCGTTACGCACCCGACTGACGATGGTATTCCAGCATTTTAATTTGTGGAGTCACATGACTGTGCTGGAAAATGTGATGGAAGCACCGATCCAGGTTTTGGGCTTGAGTAAACAGCAAGCCCGCGAGCGCGCGGTGCATTATCTGGATAAGGTGGGTATTGACGAACGTGCTCGCGCTAAGTATCCGGTGCATTTATCTGGCGGCCAACAGCAACGTGTATCCATTGCGCGCGCGCTGGCGATGGAACCTGAAGTATTGCTGTTTGATGAGCCCACCTCCGCGCTCGACCCGGAACTGGTGGGTGAGGTTTTACGGATCATGCAGAAGTTGGCCGAAGAGGGCAAAACGATGGTGGTCGTTACGCATGAGATGGAATTTGCCCGACATGTCTCAAGCCATGTTATTTTTCTGCATCAGGGAAAAATTGAAGAAGAAGGCTCTCCAGAAGCGGTGTTCAACCACCCCAAAAGCCAGCGTTTGCAGCAATTCTTATCCGGTGCGCTGAAGTAATTACCACGGCGGCAGGGATGCGGCGAGCCTTGTCCGGCAGATCACGCTAGCGGCGTGCGCCACTGTTACACCACATCTGCCAGTGCTTTATCCAGCTTAGTCCAGCGGAAGCTAAAGCCGGATGATTCCAGCCGATGTGGTATCACATGCTGGCTGCTGAGTAGCAGAATGGATGATTCCCCCATAATGAGTTTGAGTACCCAGGCAGGTAGCCGCAGGTGAGCCGGGCGATGCATTACCTGCCCTAGCGTGGCGGCAAACTGTGCATTACGCACGGCATGGGGCGACGCCAGATTAAATGGGCCATTTAATGCGGTGTTATCCAGTAACCAGAGAATGGCGTTGAGCGTATCGTCAAGATGAATCCAGGGCAAATACTGCGTGCCTGGCCCCATCGGGCCACCAAGTCCCAGCCGGAAAGGCAGTACCATTTTGGCCAGCGCGCCGCCCTGTTTTGCCAGTACTATACCGGTGCGCAACAGACAGACTCGGGTATGGTCGCTGGCGGCGTCGAGTGCCAGCGCTTCCCAGCGAGCGCAAAGCTGATGCGTAAATTCATCGTGAGCTGGTGCGTCTTCTGTTAGTTGCTGTTCTCCTGTATCACCGTAATAACCCGTTGCCGAGGCGGAAATCAGCACTGAAGGGGGATGGGCGCTGGCGTTGATCAGGGCGGCCAGCTGTGCTGTTATCTGCCAGCGGCTTTCACACAGTCGTTGTTTCTGTTGTCGGGTCCAGCGTTTGCTGGCAATGGGTTCACCAGCAAGATTAATGATCGCGTCGATGTCGTTCAGGTTGTCGCGTTGGCTAAAGCCAGGCCAGAAATCGATATGGCTATCAGATGTTACGCGGGCAGCGGCGATATCACGGGTTATCACACTGATATGATGCCCCGCGACCAGCAGCCGTGAGATCAAATGGCGGCCGATTAAGCCTGTGCCGCCGGTGAGCAGAATATGCATGCTGAATATCCTTGTACGTGCGTTAACAACCTGATTTCAGCATAGAAGATAAGCACATTGTTGCTGGTGACCGCCGACACATCCTTGTTATTGGTATGGCGCCAGCGAGAGAATCAGTGGCTACCCAGCGCCAGCGCGCGTTGCGTTGCGGCACGGTTACGGATACGTTCAAACCAGTCGCGCACTGCCGGGTAGTCGGCGAAATCAATGCGTTGGCGTTCATGTGAATTCGCCCATGGCCAAATAGCCATATCGGCAATGCTGTAATCTTCGCTGGCGATATAAGGCGTTTTTTGCAGTTGAGTATTGAGTACATTATACAGGCGCTGTGTTTCTACCTGATAGCGTTCGATAGCATAGGGCACCGGGTGTGGGGCGTAATGGTTGAAATGATGGTTCTGTCCGAGCATCGGGCCAAATCCCCCCACTTGCCAGAACAGCCACTGCAGTGTCGCCATCCGTTCCCGCAGGTCGGTACTCAGGAATTGTCCGCTTTTTTCTGCGAGATACAGCAGAATGGCGCCGGATTCAAAAAGAGCGACAGGTGCGCCGCCATCCGTTGGCTGTTGATCGACAATGGCCGGGATTTTATTGTTTGGTGAAATGGTAAGAAATTCCGGTTTAAATTGTTCCCCTTTGCTGATATCAACGCGAATCAACTGATAAGGCAGCCTGGTTTCCTCAAGAAATAACGTGATTTTTTGACCGTTCGGGGTGTGGGCATAATAGAGATCAATCATAATGGCTTCCAGTAAAATCAATCAGTAAGCGGGATGAACTAAGGACTATAGTTCAATTTTCCAGCGGATGAAAGGTGCAGTTTGTGCGCTGACATGGCGTTCACAAATCTCGTGGATAACTGATTGCCTTTAGGACAAAAAATAGGTAAACAGAAGGTTCAATAGCGCTCAGCGGTAGAGGAACCCTGATGAACTTTCCCCCCATAACGTTGTGGTCCGATGCGTCATTTTTCAGTCCTTATGTCTTATCAGCCTATGTTGCGCTGACAGAAAAAGGGTTGCCGTTTACTCTGCGCCGTGTTGATCTTGCGCACGGCGAACATCAGGCTGCGGCATACCGTGAGATTTCCCTCACGCGCCGGGTTCCGACTTTACAAGTGGCGGATTTTTTTCTCAGTGAATCGTCCGCCATTGAAGAGTATCTGGAAGAGCGTTTCCCGGCGCCAGAGTATGAGCGACTTTATCCCGCTGATCGGGAAAAACGTGCCAAAGCCCGTGAGATTCAGGCATGGATACGTAGCGATTTTATGCCATTGCGTAATGAACGGCCGACAGACGTGTTGTTCAAAGGCGAACGGTTTGCGCCATTATCGTCCGATGCACAGCGTGCTGTGGAGAAACTGATTAATGGAGTTGAACATCTGTTAGACGACGGACAGCAGAATCTGTTTGGTGAATGGTCAATTGCGGATACCGATCTGGCGGTGATGCTCAATCGTCTGGTGCTGCATGGTGATGATTTACCGCCAAACATCATTAATTATGCTCGTTTCCAGTGGCAACGGGCATCCGTTCAGCTCTGGTTAGGGGAAGGAAGTAAAACACGCTAAGTCACGGCGGGCTTATTGCGCCCAGGCCAGGAAGCCATTATGTTAAGGCGGCGTGGCTATTCTGCATCATGTGAATGACAGGAAGGCGGCAACCAGCGAATCTGAGCGATTCGTCTGTCTCAGACGATGTGAATGCTGTTTGCGGGCACGGCTCAGAGCAAACCGGGTAAAAATATCCGCGCACCTGCAACACGAAGTATGATGGGTATAACACGCGCTACTACGCAACCATGATGGCAGAATTCAACGCGCAATAATGCGCCAGACATAAAAAGGGTTACTGATGGTGGAGCAAAATCAGGCTGCCGGGATCGAATGGGTGGATATCGTGAGCGAAGAGAATGAGGTCATCGCTCAGTCAAGCCGTGCTCAAATGCGTGCACAATGCTTACGTCATCGTGCGACCTATATCGTAGTGCATGATGGCATGGGAAAAATTTTAGTGCAGCGCCGTACCGAAACTAAAGATTTTCTGCCCGGTATGCTGGATGCGACAGCGGGCGGGGTGGTGCAGAGTGGCGAGGTGTTGCTGGAGTCTGCGCGCCGTGAAGCGGAAGAAGAGCTCGGTATTGCTGATGTCCCTTTTGCCGAGCATGGCCTGTTCTATTTTGAAGATGAACATTGTCGTGTCTGGGGCGGTTTATTTAGTTGTGTTTCTCATGGCCCTTTTGCTATGCAGGAAGAAGAGGTCGCCGATGTGTTTTGGTTAACACCGGGGGAAATCACTGCGCGTTGTGATGAATTCACGCCAGACTCACTCAAAGCATTGTCATTGTGGTTGAGTCGTAACAATGAGCAACATCGTCCGGATGTGTCCTCCGTAGTATAACGCGAGGTTGGCCTGTTTCTCCTTCCTCTTTCAGTATTCAGTTGTGGCATGTCAGGTATTAACGTTATCTGAATTCAATGCGATATGGATGCAGCGGGGAAAACAGGGGCCAGCTATGCTGGCCCCTGCGCGGTGCTTTTAGCCATTCTGTGAAGACTGAATCGCCGTCAAAGCAATGGTGTAGACGATATCGTCAACCAATGCGCCGCGTGATAAATCGTTCACTGGCTTACGCATACCCTGCAACATTGGCCCGATGGAGATCAGGTCGGCAGAGCGCTGTACCGCTTTGTAGGTGGTGTTGCCGGTATTCAGATCCGGGAAAATGAACACGGTTGCACGCCCCGCAACGGGCGAGTTTGGCGCTTTTGATTTCGCCACATCCGCCATGATCGCGGCGTCATACTGCAACGGACCATCAATGACCAGATCCGGACGTTTTGCTTGTGCGAGATGTGTTGCTTCGCGCACTTTTTCTACGTCACTGCCCGCACCAGAATCACCGGTTGAGTAGGAGATCATCGCGACACGTGGCTCAATGCCAAATGCAGCAGCGGAATCCGCTGACTGGATAGCGATCTCCGCCAGTTGTTCGGCGGTAGGATCCGGATTGATGGCGCAGTCGCCATACACCAGCACCTGTTCCGGCAGCAGCATAAAGAACACGGAAGAAACCAGCGAGCTATTGGGCGCCGTTTTGATCAGCTGCAGCGGAGGACGGATGGTGTTAGCGGTGGTATGTACTGCACCGGAGACTAAACCGTCGACTTCACCTTGTTCCAGCATCATGGTACCCAGCACCACGTTATCTTCCAGTTGTTCGCGCGCCACCACTTCGGTCATGCCCTTGCTTTTACGCAGTTCAACCAGACGAGCGACATAGTGCTCACGCACGGCCACGGGATCAACGATTTCAATGCCTTTACCCAGTTCTACGCCTTGTGCGGCAGCCACCCGTTGGATCTCCTCCGGATTGCCTAACAAAACGCAGGTGGCAATGCCACGTTCAGCACAGGTGGCCGCCGCCTTCACTGTGCGAGGCTCATCACCTTCGGGCAGCACAATGCGTTTACCCGCTTTACGCGCCAGTTCTGTTATCTGATAACGGAATGCCGGCGGTGACAAGCGACGGCTGCGTTCTGAGGTTGCCGTCAGCGATTCAATCCAACTGGCATCAATATGGCTGGCGACATATTCCTGCACTTTCTCAATGCGCTGTGTGTCGTCGCTGGGTACTTCAAGGTTAAAGCTTTGCAGGCTTAGCGAGGTTTGCCAGGTGTTGGTATCCACCATGAATACCGGCAGGCCTGTCTGGAAGGCGCGTTCGCACAGCTTATTGATGCGTTGATCAATTTCATAACCGCCGGTCAACAGAATGGCGCCAATATCAATACCATTCATCGCGGCCAGGCACGCGGAAACCAACACATCAGGGCGATCTGCCGAGGTCACCAACAGTGAACCCGGACGGAAATGCTCCAGCATATTCGGTAAGCTGCGCGCGCAGAAAGTGACGGATTTAACGCGACGAGTGTTGATATCGCCTTCGTTAATAATACGGGCATTGAGGTGACGACACATATCAATGGCGCGAGTGGCGATAAGATCAAAACTCCACGGCACGCAGCCCAGCACGGGCAGTGGGCTGTTAGCAAACAACTGCTTCGGATCAATATTCGCGACACTGGCTTTGGTTGAATCGTCGAAAATTTCTGACAGATCAGGACGTGTCCGTCCTTGTTCATCAACCGGGGCATTGAGTTTGTTGATGATCACCCCAGTGATATTTTTGTTCTTGCTACCACCGAAGCCGCTTTGCGCCAGTTCAATGCGTTCTTTTAACTGCGCGGGCGAATCATTGCCCAACGCCATAACAAAGACAATTTCAGCATTGAGTGTTTTGGCGATTTCATAGTTCAGCGCGGTAGCAAACTGATGTTTACGCGTGGGAACCAGGCCTTCAACCAACACCACTTCGGCATCTTTGGTGTTTTCATGGTAGCGAGCGATGATCTCTTCCATCAACACATCTTGCTGGTTCGAGCCCAGCAGTGATTCGACTTGCGCTATTTTCAGTGGTTCAGCGGTGGGAATCGATGAGTTCTTACGAATGATGGTGGTGGTTTGATCCGGCGTATTGTCACCGGAACGCGGTTGCGCTATCGGTTTGAACACGCTCAGACGCACGCCTTTACGCTCCATAGCACGAATCACGCCGAGGCTGACACTGGTCAGGCCGACGCTGGTGCCGGTGGGGATCAACATAATTGTACGTGACACAATAAACCTCTCAGGTATTGCATGGGCTTAAAACAACGCGGCCAGTCTGCGCTGGCAGCGGAGAAGTATTAAGCGGTCAGGCGCGCGGCATCTTGTGCGATAACCCATTCTTCATTGGTTGGGATCACGATGGCCGGGCGGGTGCCTTCTTTATTAATAAAGCCTGCTTTGCCAAAGCGGGCGGCAAGATTACGCTCATTATCCATGGCAAAACCAAGCAGCTCCAGCTTGTTCAGCGTCAGTTCGCGTACCATGGCGGCATTTTCACCAATCCCGCCGGTAAAGACCACCGCATCCAGACGTCCTTCCATCAGCGCGCTGTATGAACCGATGTATTTCGCCAGACGGTGACAGAATACATCCATGGCACGTTTCGCATCCGGTTTGGTCGCATAGTTGTCTTCAACATAACGGCAATCACTGGTGACTTCAGTCAGGCCCAACAGGCCGGACTCTTTCGTCAGAAGTTTGTTGATAGCATCAACGCTCATGCCGAGTGTATCATGCAGGAAGAAGACGATAGCGGGATCGATATCACCACTACGGGTTCCCATTACCAGTCCTTCCAGCGGCGTCAGCCCCATTGACGTGTCGACACAAATGCCGCCACGGACCGCGCAGACTGAGCCGCCATTGCCCAGATGGCAAGTGATGACATTTAATGATTCCACCGGCTTGTTCAGCATTTTGGCGGCTTCATGTGAAACATAGTAATGGCTGGTGCCATGGGCGCCATAGCGACGAATGGCGTGCTCGGTATAGAGTTTGTACGGCAGGGCGTACAGGTAAGATTCTTCCGGCATGGTCTGATGGAACGCAGTATCAAAAACAACGACATTCTTATTAGCGAGATGAGGGAAGTTCCGCATCGCTTCTTCAATCCCGATCAGGTGTGCGGGATTATGCAACGGGGCGAAAGAAGAGGCGTCTTTGATACCCTGAATCACGCTTTCATCAACAATCACGGAATGGGTCAATTTTTCGCCGCCATGAACAATGCGATGACCAATTGCGGCAATTTCTGCGGAAAGCTCGGGTTTTTGTGCCAGGATGTTTTTAACAATGAAGTTGAGTGCTTCGCTATGTGCAGCACCTGCGCCCAGCGCGGCTTCTTGTTTGGTGTTATCAAGTTTCCATTTGATGCGGGCTTCAGGCAGATGGAAACATTCGGCTAAGCCCGACAGGTATTCATCACCGTTTGCCGGATTGAGAATGGCAAACTTCAGGGAAGAACTACCGCAGTTCAGAACCAGTACTAACTTTTTCGACATGGAAGTACCTATTTTCGTTAAAAATGGCTAAAAAAAAATCAAACAGTCTTTCAGCGTAATGCATGAAAGCTGATACATTAATGATAAATATCATGCCGTCGTGAGAATTCTCCCCGGCGCTAAAAAAACACAGCAATTTTGCAATTTTTTTTGAAAGTTACTTAACGAATCGTGGCGTGCCACATGCAGACAAGGGACGCTCATTTCTGGCGCCAGGAACATCGCGCTCAGAATACCGACAGTCACCCTTAAAGACAAAATATTTTGAAGGATGTCATGTACAGTTGTTTTATTGTATATTTTTTTTAATTTTTATCTAAGAATTTGAGGTCCACTATGGCGAATGAATCCGGCACTGTGAGTTGGTTCAAACTTTTCCAGCTCGGACAACACTATATGAAGACCTGGCCGAATGAAAAACGCCTTGCGACAGTGTTTCCTGAAAACCGCATCACGGCGGCGACGCGTTTTGCGATACGTTTTATGCCGCCTGTCGCCCTATTTACCCTTACCTGGCAAATTGCGTTGGGAGGGCAACTGGGACCTGCCGTTGCGACGGCATTGTTAGCCTGTAGCTTGCCGGTTCAGGGATTATGGTGGCTGGGAAAACGCTCCGTAACTCCGTTACCGCCAACGTTGCTGCGCTGGTTCCATGAGGTGCGTGACAAATTGCAGCAAGCTGGCCAGGCGCTTACCCCCATTGAAGGCAAACCCACTTATCAGGCGTTGGCCGATGTTCTGCGGCGAGCTTTCAGACAGCTCGATAAAACTTTTCTCGACGATCTTTAATTCTTATCAGGGGTTACGGCGCAAAATAAAACGGTGTAATCCCGCGTTAAATCAAAGAAATGTTGTCTTGATATACCGCGATACCTTCCGTTGTGCAATCATTCATCATCCCTTGTAAATGATGTTGTCCTTGCCGACCAGGAGTTCAAGATGGAAATGACCAATGCCCAGCGTTTAATCCTGGCTAATCAATACCGAATGATGACACTGCTCGATCCGGATAATGCCGAGCGTTACCGTCGCCAGCAAACGATTGTCGAACGAGGTTATGGTTTACAGATGCGCGAGCTGGATCGTGACTTCGGTGAACTGAGCGAAGAGACCTGCCGGACAATTATTTCACTCCTTGAAATGCACCATGCGTTGCATGTTTCCTGGGCCAATCTAAAAGATCACAGTGAGCTGGAAGAGCGTCGTTTAGCATTCCTTGGTTTTGATGCCGCCACGGAAGCGCGCTATCTTGGCTATGTGCGTTTTATGGTGCATGTTGAAGGGCGTTATACCCATTTCGATTCCGGTACTCATGGTTTCAACGCCCAAACGCCGATGTGGGAAAAATATCAACGGATGCTGGCGGTATGGCAAACCTGCCCACGACAGTATCATTTGAGTATGAATGAGATCGCGCAAATCATTAATGCCTGAGAAGGAAGACGGAGTGAAGTGTAAAGGTTTTCTGTTTGATTTAGACGGAACATTGGTGGATTCGCTGGCAGCTGTTGAGCGTGTATGGACACGCTGGGGAGCGACGCGGGGGATTGCTGCGAATGAGATTCTTAACTTTGTTCATGGTAAACAAGCCATAACGTCACTGCGTCATTTTATGGCAGGGCATGCAGAGGAAGACATTCAACACGCATTTCTTCTGCTGGAAAAGCAGGAAGCAGAAGAGGTTGATGGTATTAATGCCATGCCAGGGGTGGTGCAATTACTGGCAACGCTGAATGCATTATCGATTCCATGGGCGATTGTGACTTCCGGGAGCACGCGGGTGGCCTCGGCGCGGCATGCCGCGGCAAATTTACCGGAGCCGGCGGTTTTCGTTACGGCTGAGCAAGTGGCGCGCGGCAAACCGCAACCCGATGCCTACTTGTTAGGCGCGCAGCTGTTGGGGCTTGAGGCCGAAGAGTGCGTGGTGGTTGAAGATGCGGCGGCCGGCATTCTGTCCGGACTGGCTGCAGGGTGCCATGTTATTGCTGTCAATGCGCCTGCCGGGTCTGCGCGGCTTGATGAGGTTGATATGCAACTTATGACACTGGAAGAATTGATTATTAATAAGCAGCCTGATGGAACGGTAGAGGTTTACCGTAAACACTGAGTTCATGATGTGCCTCTGCCGAGGACATTTTCTGCCGCGTTTTGCTGAGTCGTTGATGTGAATAACGAACTTATTTGGGTGCTCAGCCTGCTGGCTGTCACTATTTTTCTGTTTGCTTCCGGCAAATTGCGCATGGATACCATTGCATTGCTGGTCATCATCGCTTTTGTCTTAAGTGGTACGCTGAGCTTGCAGGAAGCGACCGTCGGTTTTAGTGATCCGAACGTCATTCTGATTGCCACGTTGTTTGTGATTGGTGAGGGGCTGGTGCGCACCGGTGTCGCGCTGCAAATGGGCGAATGGCTGGTGAAGATGTCGGGTAGCAGTGAAAGCAAAATGTTGATTTTGCTGATGCTGACGGTGGCCGGCCTGGGCGCTTTCATGAGTTCCACCGGCGTGGTGGCGATTTTTATTCCGGTGGTGTTGAGCATTGCCGGGAAAATGGGCACCTCCGCTGGGCGACTGATGATGCCACTCAGTTTTGCCGGTTTAATTAGCGGTATGATGACGCTGGTCGCAACGCCCCCAAATCTGGTCATAAACAGTGAGTTATTGCGCGAAGGTTTGTCCGGATTTGGCTTTTTTGCTGTAACGCCCATAGGCGTTGTGGTGTTGCTGCTTGGTATGGGCTATATGCTGATCGCGCGTTATTGGCTGGTGGCGCCGGATCGCACGAAAAAAGATCTGAGCACGACACATCGTCGCCGCACTTTCCGTGATTTAATCCGCGATTACAAACTGAGCGGGCGTGCCCGACGATTGTCCATTCGTGCCGGTTCCCCTCTGACCGGCCATCGTCTGGATGACCTTAAATTACGTGAGCGCTATGGCGCTAATGTCGTGGGCCTGGAGCGTTGGCGCAAGTTTCGCCGGGTTATGGTCGCGGTTACTGGTACCACTGAGTTTCGCACCGGCGATGTGCTGCTGATTGACATGTCGGCGGCAGACATAGATTTACGTGAATTTTGCAGTGAACAACAATTAGAGCCCATGGTGTTGCGTGGCGACTATTTTTCCGAACGTGCCCGGGATGTTGGCATGGCGGAAGTGTCGTTGATCCCTGATTCAGAGCTGACCGGCAAAACCTTGCGCGAATCAGCATTTCGCAGCCGTTATGGCCTCAGTGTTATCGGCATCCGCCGGCATGGCGAGGTTATCGACGGCGTACTCACCGAAGCGGCACTGGAAGTGGGGGACATTTTACTGGTTATTGGCGACTGGAAACTGATTAGCCAGCTACAGCAATATACCCGTGATTTTATTGTGCTGAATCTTCCCGAAGAAGTGAATGAAGCTGTGCCAGCCCGCAGTCAGGCGCCGCATGCCTTGTTTTGTCTGGCGCTAATGGTGGCGTTGATGATGACAGATGAAATTCCGAATCCCATCGCGGCGCTGCTGGCCTGTTTGCTGATGGGAAAATTTCGCTGCATCGATATGGAAAGCGCCTATCGGGCGATTCACTGGCCGAGCCTTATTTTGATTGTCGGTATGATGCCATTTGCTATTGCGTTACAGAAAACCGGCGGTGTGGCGTTAATTGTACAGGGCTTGATGGATATCGCGGGCGACAAAGGGCCGCGGGTTATGCTGGTGTGCTTGTTTGTGTTATGCGCCAGTATTGGCTTGTTTATTTCTAATACTGCCACCGCAGTGCTTATGGCGCCGATTGGCGTCGCCGCTGCACATCAGATGGGCGTTTCCCCTTATCCATTCACGATGATGATTGCCATTGCCGCTTCAGCGGCCTTTATGACCCCAGTATCTTCGCCCGTAAATACCCTGGTGCTGGGGCCGGGCGGCTACCGCTTTATCGACTTTGTCAAAATAGGTGTGCCGTTCACGCTGGTAGTTATGGTGGTGAGTGTGGCGCTGGTGCCGGCATTGTTTCCGTTTTGAGTACAGAATAACGGCGGCCAGAGTGAATTTATTCAGCCAGCCATGCCCTTTGCACCGGAGCGGTGTTTGGCGTTTACAGCGGAGTATCCTGCGAGATTTCATCCAGCGATAAATTAAAGCTGGGTATAAAGACCGCAACGAAATAATCCATCTCGGGGCTACGGCGCGCGTTCAGGGTTTTTTCCAGGCGTACCTTAGCCAGACGGAATTCGTTATTTCCCGCCGAAAGCTCTTCCAGACATTTGAGGTAGGCACATAGTGCATCCGCCTGTTTTACGAGGGATGTTTCCTCGGCGGAATGCTGTTGTTCATCCAGCAATTGTCGCCAGGCATCCTGCAATTCATCGGGAAGCATCTCAATCAGTTTTTGTTGGGCAATTTTTTCTATCTTCTTATATTCATGTGCTATTTGTTCATTGTAATACTTCACCGGGGTGGGTAAATCGCCGGTCAGGACTTCGCTGGCGTCATGATAGAGCGCCATCAGCGCAATGCGTTCCGCATTCAGTTGACCATCGAATTTCTGGTTTTTAATTACCGCCAGCGCATGAGCAACCATTGCCACCTGCAGACTGTGTTCTGAGACATTTTCGGTGCGTACGTTGCGCATTAATGGCCAGCGATTGATCAGTTTGAGGCGGGAAAGATGAGCAAAAAAATGGCTTTGATTCATGTACGAAGTTTTCCTGGGCTCGGACAGCGAGGAACGGAACAGCCGGTCCCCGGTGCCACAGTATATACGCGTAATACGTCAAGTTGTATGTAAGTTGGTGTGTTTCTGGCTCATCCGTGAGCCGTTATCCCTCCGGAGCGTCATACTGCCATCAGCGTCGTTTAACGCTGTACCCCGGCGCTCTTGGCGCAAAGCGCCTTCGGGTGTCTTAGCTTATCCGCCTTCTCGTACCCGAATTCATGAGGGAAGGGCGCCATACAGGCTTACTGATGATAGGTTTCCAGGAAACGACCAAACTTATTCACCGCCAATTCCAGTTCATCGACGCGCGGTAATATCACGATACGAACATGATCCGGCCATGGCCAGTTAAATGCGGTCCCTTGTACCAGCAGGACTTTTTCCTGCAGCAGGAAATCCAGCACCATTTTTTGATCGTCGTGAATATTAAATTTCTTCGCATCAATATGGGGGAACATATAGAGCGCGCCCTGTGGTTTAACACAACTAACGCCAGGAATATCGTTAATCAACTCCCACGCGCGCTGGCGCTGTTCGTAAAGACGTCCACCCGGTACGATGAATTCACTGATGCTTTGATAGCCTCCCAGTGCAGTCTGAATCGCATGCTGGGCGGGGACATTGGCACACAGGCGCATAGAGGCCAGCATATCCAGGCCTTCAATATAGCCCCTGGCGTGTTTCTTTGGGCCGTTTAACACCATCCAGCCTTGCCGGAAGCCGGCCACGCGATAGGTTTTAGACAAGCCGTTAAAAGTGATAGTTAACAGATCTGGCGCCAGTGCGGCGATCGAGTGATGTTGCGCTGCGTCGTATAAAATTTTGTCGTAGATTTCGTCAGCGAAAATAATCAGGTTATGTTCCCGGGCAATCTCAACCACTTCCATGAGCAATGCTTTGCTATAAACCGCGCCGGTCGGATTATTGGGGTTGATAATCACAATGCCGCGGGTATTTGGTGTGATTTTACTGCGAATGTCATTCAGATCCGGGAACCAGCCTGCCGATTCATCGCACAGGTAATGCACCGCTTTGCCGCCGGAGAGTGAGACGGCGGCGGTCCACAACGGGTAGTCCGGTGCCGGAACCAGCATCTCATCGCCGCTGTTGAGCAAAGCTTGCATCGATTGCACAATCAGTTCCGACACGCCATTACCTATATAGATGTCTTCAACTGTGACATCACGCATCCCGCGTGCCTGATAGTGCTGCATGATTGCTTTACGGGCAGAGTAAAGCCCCCTGGAATCGCAATAACCTTGCGCACTCGGCAGGTTGCGGATCACATCGACGAGAATTTCATCAGGCGCTTCAAAGCCAAAAGGCGCGGGGTTACCAATGTTGAGTTTGAGGACCTTGTTGCCTTCCTCTTCAAGACGTTTTGCTTCTTGTAGCACCGGACCGCGGATGTCATAGCAGACGTTATCCAGCTTATCGGATTTATTAATCGTTGAATTCATTACTACCGCCTTAATGGGCAGAATCGCTTTCCTGCCGTGGAAACGAACCTGCACAATTTACTCCTCTGACCCTCAATTTTGAAGGGCTGTATTCAGCTTTGGCGTTATCGGGAGACATTGTCAGCACTTTCGTGATAAAAGGATAAACAAAATAAAATAACTGCGTTAATACACTATTATATTGGTATTTTTAAGTTTTAAATGCTATTTCTGTGGCGTGTTATGTGGTGAACTTTTACCCATTTTTTTCTTGAGGCAGGAAAGGATAATGGCACCAGTCAAATAAACATCAATGGATTGATACGCGGCGAAATAGTTAAATTTAATTAATTAATTGTTTGTTGTTTTTACCTGGTTCGAACAGTTGTGATGGCTTACTGCAATTGCATACAATTCTCACTCACAGCGGGAGACACTTATTGTTCATAAAATAATCCACAAATTTTGTGCTATGAAGGTTGATGGAATGGCACTTTGTCAATGAATCGCCGCTTTGTTGATAAGAATAATTATATTGGGGCTTAAAAAATAATCGACAGTATGCCAGGATAACCATCAAGAACATTGCGTCAAAAATAGCGATGTTTCTGATGATGAAGCCACGTGTTTTGTCGATAGAATTATTAAGAAATATTTACTTTTTACGGGTTTTTACGTCTGTTTTAAACCTACGGCGCCGTAGATTGCTCGACGCAGAGTGATCGCGGTTTTTATCCACTACACTACGACACGGCTTCCTGCTCTTTATGGGTTAGTGTGATGAGCACTAACAATGTATTAGACGAAAGGGATTGTTCATTCGGCCGCCTGGCGCGAAAGATCACCAGGCGGGTATCATGAAAAGGATGTTCTTAATCGTTCACAGACGAAGTTATAGTAATGTGTTAAAACATTGTTATTTACTTTATCCATTACGCATTTATTACTGTTTATCCCATTGATATAACAGTAATGGCACCAGGGTAGCTGTTTGTAAAAAACTTATAAGTGATGAAAATATGACTAATGCAAATCGTCCGATACTTAATCTCGACCTCGATCTGCTGAGAACGTTTGTCGCGGTTGCGGATCTTAATACTTTCGCGGCGGCGGCCGCGGCGGTATGTAGAACGCAATCGGCTGTCAGTCAGCAGATGCAGCGTTTGGAACAGCTGGTGGGCAAAGAACTATTTGCCAGACATGGTCGCAATAAACTGTTGACGGAGCACGGTATTCAACTGCTGGGTTACGCAAGGAAAATACTGCGTTTCAACGATGAGGCTTGTACTTCACTCATGTACAGTAATGTTCAGGGCGTATTGACTATCGGTGCTTCTGACGATACATCTGACACAATATTGCCCTTCTTTCTCAACCGTGTGACCTCGGTTTATCCCAAATTGGCTATTGATGTGCGTGTGAAACGCAACCCTTTTATGATGGAAATGCTCAATCAGGGGGAAGTCGATCTGGTGGTGACCACCTCAAGCCCAGGGGATTTTACCCATCAGACCCTGCGGATGTCGCCGACATTATGGTATTGCGCGGCGGATTATATCTTTCAGCGTGGGGAAGCCATTCCTCTGGTCCTGCTTGATGAGCCGAGCCCGTACCGTGATATGGCCATTGATCACCTGAACGAAGCCGGCATTCCATGGCGTATTTCCTATGTGGCATCCACCCTGGCGGCAGTACGGGCGGCGGTGAAAGCAGGGCTGGGAGTGACGGCGCGTCCGGTTGAGATGATGAGCCCGGAGTTACGGGTAATGGGGGCGGCAGAGGGTTTACCCATGTTACCAGATACCCAATACCTGCTGTGTCGTAATGCGGAAAGTGATAATGAACTGGCGTTGGCTATTTTCAATGCGATGGAGTCCAGCAATGATCCCTATAGCTTTACCGCAAACCGTCAGGATGATTCAGCACTGGTGGATGATGAAGAGTAAACGCGCTGTGTAAAGGCAACTTGTCTCATTTGAGCGATTGTTTGTAACAATAATGTATTAAAAAAAGCCTTTCAGTGCATTTTCAGCCTGAAGGGCTTTTTATTCGATTAACCCCCCCGTTTTGATGATTTTTCCCCGCTGATAATCTTCTGCCAGATCATTTTTTAAAAAAGTTCCATCACGTGAGCAACCTTACCGGGAAAGAACGTCTGAATGAATAAGTGGTGATGAATAGCCGATGAAAGGTGTCGTTTTTAGTGGCTAAAAACACAAAACTGTGTTCTGGATCAAGAAAATAACCACAATAAGGGGCAGGAAAATAGAGTAATACCTGTCAAAATACAGTTGTTAAACACAGGATCCTGGAATGAAAATGCCGTTGCGCTTTGGTTACATCCGTTCAATGGTACAGGATCAGCCTGATATTTATACATGATATGTTAACAACATGATGCATATGTAAATTAATATGTTGATACTTTTGTCAAAGTTGACAAAAGATTATAAAAAGGAGTAAAAGACCACATAAAGTTTCTGCTTATGTACTAAAGACAGTAAAATTTATACGGTTTTTTTATCTTTCCCTTGAATCGATGTGACGTGTTCTTTGCCGCTGGTGTTGAGCTGGACGGCTAACCGTCACTTTTGATGAGTAAGCATAGAGTATGTCAACAACCACAGAAGTTATCGCTCATCACTGGGCATTCGCTGTTTTTGTCATTATTGCTTTCGGCCTGTGTGGTTTTATGTTAGCCGGAGGCTGGCTGTTAGGTGGCAGAGCTCGCGCAAGGCATAAAAACACCCCTTTTGAGTCGGGTATTGACCCGGTTGGCACTACTCATATTCGTCTTTCTGCCAAATTTTATTTGGTGGCCATGTTCTTCGTGATTTTTGACGTTGAGGCCCTCTATTTATATGCATGGTCGACTTCTATCCGTGAAAGTGGGTGGGTCGGTTTTGCTGAAGCCGCCATTTTTATTTTGGTGCTGTTGGCTGGTTTGGTTTATCTGGTGCGCATTGGCGCGTTGGATTGGGCGCCCGCGCCTCGTCGTGTGGTCGTCAAAACCGATACAGTTAGTCTCACCCCACCACAAAAGCAGTAACAGCGAGGCAATAAGATGGACTATACGCTCACCCGCATAGACCCAAACGGTGAGAATGACCGTTATCCCCTGCAAAAACAGGAGACTGTAGCCGATCCTCTGGAGCAGCATGTTCATCGCAGCGTCTACATGGGCAAACTGGAACATGCGTTGCATGACATGGTGAACTGGGGACGCAAAAATTCTCTTTGGCCGTATAACTTCGGCCTTTCGTGCTGTTATGTCGAAATGGTGACGTCGTTCACCGCCGTCCATGATGTAGCACGCTTTGGGGCCGAAGTTCTGCGCGCCTCGCCTCGCCAGGCCGATTTTATGGTTGTCGCCGGTACGCCATTTACCAAAATGGCGCCGGTTATTCAGCGCTTATATGACCAGATGCTGGAGCCTAAATGGGTGATTTCCATGGGCGCCTGCGCCAACTCAGGCGGCATGTACGACATCTATTCGGTAGTGCAGGGGGTGGATAAATTCCTACCCGTTGATGTGTATATCCCCGGTTGTCCGCCGCGTCCTGAAGCTTATATGCAGGCATTATTATTGCTGCGCGAGTCGATCGGTAAAGAGCGTCGGCCACTTTCCTGGGTTGTTGGCGATCAGGGGGTTTACCGCGCCAATATGCAGTCAGAGCGCGCGCGAAAGCGCGGCGAACGTATCGCGGTCACAAATCTGCGTACGCCTGACGAAATTTAAGCAAAAGTAGCAGGATGTGGGCGAATAAGTTTGCGTAATAACATCACAATTTAACACGCAAATTCCATCCTGATGCCGACGACACTTCGTGCCTGTTTTCAGGCCAGAATGGTGAGTAATTATGACAGAGTTGACTACGCAAGATCTCGCTCAGCCGACATGGCAAACCCGTGATCACCTTGATGATCCGGTGATCGGCGAGCTGCGTAACCGTTTTGGGCCAGATGCCTTTACTGTTCAGGCAACCCGCACAGGTTTCCCGGTGGTCTGGGTGAAGCGTGAGCAATTGCTGGAAGTTGGCGAGTTTCTGCGCCAGCTACCAAAACCCTATGTGATGCTGTTTGACCTTCATGGCATGGATGAGCGTCTTCGCACCCATCGTTCTGGTCTACCCGCCGCCGATTTTTCCGTGTTCTATCATTTGATTTCGATTGAACGTAACCGTGACATTATGCTCAAGGTCGCGTTATCAGAAAATTCGCTGCATGTGCCGACTTTCACCCGGCTTTTCCCTAACGCCAACTGGTATGAGCGTGAAACCTGGGAAATGTTCGGCGTATCTTTTGAGGGGCACCCACATCTGACGCGCATTATGATGCCGAAGACCTGGGAAGGGCACCCGCTGCGCAAAGATTATCCCGCCCGCGCCACTGAATTTGATCCTTTCGTCCTGACAAAGCAGAAAGAAGATTTGGAAATGGAAGCGCTGACCTTCAAACCCGAAGAATGGGGGATGAAGCGTGGTACCGAAAATGAGGATTTCATGTTCCTTAATCTCGGGCCAAATCACCCGTCAGCCCATGGTGCCTTTCGTATCATTCTGCAACTTGATGGCGAGGATATTGTCGATTGCGTGCCGGATATTGGCTATCACCACCGCGGTGCGGAAAAAATGGGTGAACGTCAGTCCTGGCATAGCTACATTCCCTATACCGATCGTATTGAGTACCTCGGTGGTTGTGTTAACGAAATGCCTTATGTGCTGGCGGTAGAGAAACTGGCAGGGATCAAAGTGCCTGAACGGGTGGAAGTGATCCGTGTCATGCTTTCGGAACTTTTCCGTATTAATAGCCATTTGCTGTATATCTCGACATTTATTCAGGACGTCGGGGCGATGACGCCGGTGTTTTTCGCCTTTACCGATCGGCAGAAAATATACGATTTAGTGGAAGCGATCACAGGATTCCGTATGCATCCCGCCTGGTTCCGCATCGGTGGTGTGGCGCATGATTTGCCGAAAGGCTGGGATCGTTTACTGCGTGAATTTCTCGAGTGGATGCCGAAACGTCTTGATTCTTACGTCAAAGTTGCGCTGAAAAACACCATATTGATCGGGCGTTCTAAAGGCGTCGCCGCGTATGGACGGGATGAAGCACTGGCATGGGGCACGACCGGCGCGGGTTTGCGTGCCACCGGGCTCGCATTTGATGTACGAAAATGGCGTCCCTATTCCGGCTATGAACAGTTCGATTTTGAGGTGCCGGTAGGCGATGGGGTAAGCGACTGCTACAGCCGGGTCATGCTCAAGGTGGAAGAATTGCGCCAGAGTCTGCGCATCCTTGAACAGTGCCTGCATAACATGCCGGAAGGTCCGTTCAAGGCAGATCACCCACTGACCACGCCGCCGCCAAAAGAACGCACGCTACAACATATTGAAACGCTGATCACCCACTTCTTGCAGGTTTCATGGGGCCCGATAATGCCGGCCAATGAATCCTTCCAGATGATTGAGGCAACGAAAGGGATCAACAGCTACTACCTGACCAGCGATGGCAGCACCATGAGCTACCGTACCCGTGTGCGTACGCCGAGCTTTCCGCACCTGCAGCAAATTCCGTCAGTGATTCGCGGCAGCCTGGTATCCGATCTGATCGTTTACCTCGGTAGTATCGATTTTGTTATGTCAGACGTGGACCGCTAATTATGCACGATCAAAAAATTGCGATTGAAACGATCGACCCGAATGAAGTCTTTGTGCTAAGCGCATCGGAGCGTGACGCGATTGAGCATGAAAAACACCATTATGAAGATGCCCGTGCTGCCTCGATTGAAGCGCTGAAGATTGTACAGAAGCAGCGGGGTTGGGTGCCTGATGGGGCTATTTATGCTATTGCCGACGCGTTAGGTATTCCGGCCAGTGATGTTGAAGGGGTCGCGACATTCTACAGTCAAATTTTCCGCCAACCGGTTGGCCGCCATGTGATCCGCTATTGCGACAGTGTGGTTTGCCACATTACTGGTTACCAGGGCATTCAGGCGGCTCTGGAAGCGAATCTGCACATTAAGCCGGGTCAAACAACGCCGGATGGGCGCTTTACCCTGTTGCCGACCTGCTGTCTGGGTAATTGTGACAAAGGCCCAACCATGATGGTGGATGAAGATACACATGTGCATCTGACGCCAGAAAATATCGCGACTTTACTGGAGCAGTATCAATGACATTCAAACAAATCATTCGTACTGCGGAGACGCATCCATTGACCTGGCGTCTGCGTGATGACAAACAGCCGGTATGGTTTGATGAGTATTGCAGCAAAAACGGTTATGCCGGAGCGAAGAAAGCGCTGCAGGAGATGGCGCCGGGCGACATTGTGACGCAGGTAAAGGATTCGGGCCTGAAAGGGCGCGGTGGCGCGGGGTTTTCCACCGGATTGAAGTGGAGCCTGATGCCCAAAGACGAATCGATGAATATCCGTTATCTGTTGTGTAATGCAGATGAAATGGAGCCGGGTACCTATAAAGATCGCTTGCTGATGGAACAGATGCCGCACCAGCTAGTGGAAGGCATGCTAATCAGTGCTTTTGCTCTGAAGACTTACCGTGGCTACATCTTCCTGCGCGGTGAATACATTGCCGCTGCAGCCAATTTACGGCGGGCCATTGCCGAAGCCACTGCTGCCGGCTTGCTGGGTAAAGACATTCTGGGTACGGGGTTCGATTTTGAACTTATCGTCCATACCGGCGCCGGGCGTTATATCTGTGGTGAAGAAACCGCATTGATTAATTCGCTGGAAGGACGTCGCGCTAACCCGCGTTCCAAACCGCCGTTCCCCGCCTCGGCGGGCGCCTGGGGCAAACCGACCTGTGTAAACAATGTCGAGACACTCTCTAATGTGCCGGCCATCCTTGCCAATGGCGTGGAATGGTATAAGGGCATTTCGAAAAGCGATGATACCGGCACCAAAATGATGGGGTTCTCTGGTCGGGTACGTAACCCGGGTGTATGGGAACTGCCCTTCGGCACCACGGCGCGGGAGATTCTGGAAGAGTACGCCGGGGGGATGCGCGATGGTCTTAAATTTAAGGCCTGGCAACCGGGCGGGGCCGGGACAGACTTTCTGACTGAGCAGCATCTTGATCTGCCGATGGAGTTCGCCAGCATTGGTAAAGCCGGGAGCCGTCTTGGCACCGCGCTGGCCATGGCTGTTGACCATGAAATCAGTATGGTTTCCCTGGTGCGCAACCTGGAAGAATTTTTTGCGCGTGAGTCTTGTGGCTGGTGTACGCCTTGTCGCGACGGTCTGCCATGGAGCGTGAAGATCTTGCGCGCGCTGGAGCAATGCAAAGGCCAGCCCGGTGATATCGAAACCCTTGAGCAGCTTTGTCGTCAACTCGGCCCGGGTAAAACTTTCTGCGCACATGCGCCGGGTGCCGTTGAGCCGTTACAGAGCGCTATTAAATATTTCCGCGAAGAGTTTGAAGCTGGCATTGCGCCACAGGTATTGGGTAACGCCCGGGCTATTGCGGGTATCCAACCAAACCTGTTGCAAGCACGCTGGTAATCATCGGGGTGAAATAACCCCCCAACCATAGGAGCCAGGCATGTTCGGCTTCCTGACGCGGAGATACCGTGTTTTTTGCGGTATTAACAGAATTGTGTTTAACGCTCGTGCCTGCACGAGCCTTACTTGAGCATGTTCACTATGGCTACAATTCATGTAGACGGTAAAGAATATGAAGTTGACGGGGCGGATAACCTGCTACAGGCTTGTCTTTCCCTTGGTCTTGATATTCCTTATTTTTGCTGGCACCCGGCGCTGGGAAGCGTGGGCGCCTGCCGCCAGTGTGCGGTAAAGCAATATCAAAATGCCGAAGATACCCGTGGTCGTCTGGTCATGTCTTGCATGACGCCAGCGTCCGATGGCACGTTTATCTCCATCGATGACGGCGAAGCGAAAGCGTTCCGGGAAAGTGTGGTGGAGTGGTTGATGACCAACCATCCGCACGATTGTCCGGTGTGTGAAGAGGGTGGCAACTGCCATCTTCAGGATATGACTGTGATGACTGGCCATAGTGCCCGTCGCTATCGTTTTACCAAACGAACCCACCGTAATCAGGAACTCGGACCGTTTATTTCACATGAAATGAATCGCTGTATCGCCTGTTACCGTTGCGTGCGCTACTACAAAGATTACGCCGATGGCAAAGACCTCGGCGTGTATGGCGCTCATGACAATGTTTACTTTGGGCGCCCGGAAGATGGTACGTTGGAAAGCGAGTTCTCCGGCAATCTGGTTGAAATTTGTCCAACCGGGGTGTTTACCGACAAAACCCACTCTGCACGTTATAACCGCAAGTGGGATATGCAATTTGCGCCAAGTATCTGCCAGCAATGCAGTGTCGGGTGTAATACCAGTCCGGGGGAGCGTTACGGCGAATTACGGCGTATTGAAAATCGTTATAACGGCACCGTTAATCACTATTTCCTTTGTGATCGCGGGCGCTTTGGTTACGGCTACGTCAATCTGAAAGATCGTCCACGCCATCCAATGCAACGTCGTGGCGAAGACTGGATCAGCCTGAATGCTGATCAGGCGATGCAGGGGGCGGCGGATATTCTGCGCCAGGCAAAGAAAGTGATTGGCATAGGTTCCCCACGCGCCAGTGTGGAAAGCAACTTTGCGTTGCGCGAATTGGTCGGGGCGGAAAATTTCTCGACCGGTATTCCGGCGGCGGAACAAGCCCGTCTGACATTGATGTTGCAGGTATTGCGTGAAGGTGGCATTCACACTCCGGCGCTGCGTGAAATAGAAAGCTACGATGCGGTGCTGATACTGGGAGAAGATCTGACACAGACCGGCGCCCGTGTTGCCCTTTCCGTACGGCAGGCAGTGAAAGGCAAAGCCCGCGAAATGGCGGCGGCGCAAAAAGTCGCTGACTGGCAAATAGCCGCGATCATGAACATTGGTCAACATGCGAAATATCCCTTATTTGTGACCAATGTCGATGAAACGCGCCTCGATGATATCGCCGCATGGAGTTATCGCGCACCGGTCGACGACCAGGCGCGTCTTGGTTTTGCTATCGCTCATGCACTGGATGAACGCGCGCCCGCAGTCAGTGACCTCGACCGTCGTCTGAACGGGAAAATTGAGGTCATCGTCCAGGCATTGGCCGGGGCGAAAAAACCGTTGATCATCTCCGGAACCCATTCCGGCAGCGAAGCGATGATCCAGGCGGCGGCAAACGTAGCGAAAGCGCTGAAAGCTCGCGGTGCCGATGTGGGCATCACGCTGATGGCCTCGGCGGCTAACAGCATTGGCCTGGGACTGATTGGCGGTAAAACGCTGGATGCGGCTCTGGATGAACTGATCGCCGGTGCGGCGGATGCGGTGGTGATCATGGAAAATGATCTCTATCGCCATGCGCCAAAAGCGCAAGTCGATGCCGCACTGAGTCACGCGCCCAATGTGATCGTGATTGACCACCAACGTACCCGTACGATGGAAAAAGCCGGGTTGATCCTCTCTACCGCCAGTTTTGCGGAGAGCGATGGTACCGTAGTTAACCAGGAAGGACGTGCCCAGCGCTTCTTCCAGGTCTACGATCCGGCATTCTATGACACCACGGTGGATATGCTGGAAAGCTGGCGCTGGCTGCACTCGCTGCATACTACCGTGCAGAGTCGCCATGTGGACTGGACACAACTTGATCATGTTATTGATGCCGCTGTTAGCGTGCTGCCTCAACTAACCGGGATCAAAGATTCCGCACCGGATGCTTCATTTCGTATCCGCGGGCAGAAACTGGCGCGCTCACCAAACCGTTCCAGTGGCCGTACCGCGATGCGCGCCAACATCAGCGTACACGAACCGCGTCAGCCACAGGATAAAGACACCATGTTTGCCTTCTCAATGGAGGGAAACAACCAACCTGGCGCCCCGCGATCACAAATTCCGTTTGCCTGGGCGCCAGGCTGGAACTCCCCACAGGCGTGGAACAAATTCCAGCATGAAGTGGGTGGGCATTTACGCAATGGCGACCCGGGGGTGAGGTTGTTTGAGGCTGGCGACAGCCAACTCGCATGGTTTGAGCTCATCCCTGCCGCTTTTAACCGCACTGATGGCTGGCGTGTTGCGCCTTACTATAACCTGTTTGGCAGTGAGGAGATGACGCAGCGCTCGCCGGTTATCCAACAACGTATGCCAGAAGCCTGTGTGGTGGTGAATCCTGTTGATGCCGCCAAACTGGGCGTCAATGCGGGTACGACAGTGGAATTTAGCTGTTCAGGAGAAACGCTGCGTCTGCCAGTTCGCTTCTCTGAAGCATTACAGCCCGGGCAAATAGGACTGCCGCTGGGCATGCCGGGTATTCCACCGTTCTTATCAGGCGCGGATATTGAGAATTTGCGGGAGACGGTACAATGAGTTGGCTAACACCGGATGTTATCGATATTTTGCTGAGCATCGTGAAAGCCGTGGTGATTCTGCTGGTGGTGGTGCTCTGCGGTGCATTCATGAGTTTTGGTGAGCGTCGTTTGCTCGGTTTGTTCCAGAATCGCTACGGGCCGAACCGCGTGGGGTGGGGGGGCTCGCTGCAACTGGCGGCGGATATGATCAAAATGTTCTTTAAAGAAGACTGGGTGCCGCCATTTACTGATCGGGTGATCTTTACGCTTGCGCCGGTTATCGCCTTTGTGTCACTGCTGCTGGCAATGGCCATTGTGCCGGTTTCGCCGACGTGGATGGTCACCGATCTCAATATCGGATTGTTGTTCTTTCTGATGATGGCGGGCCTGGCGGTTTACGCAGTGTTGTTTGCCGGCTGGTCGAGCAACAACAAATACTCTTTGCTGGGCGCCATGCGTGCTTCGGCACAGACGCTCAGTTATGAAGTGTTCCTGGGACTGTCGTTGATGGGCGTGGTCGCTCAGGCGGGCTCATTCAACATGAATGACATTGTTGCCAGTCAGGCGCATCTCTGGAACATCATTCCGCAGTTTTTCGGTTTTATTACCTTTTGTATTGCTGGCGTGGCTGTCTGTCACCGCCATCCGTTTGACCAGCCGGAAGCCGAGCAAGAACTGGCGGATGGTTATCACATTGAATATTCCGGCATGAAGTTCGGCCTGTTCTTTGTTGGCGAGTATGTAGCGATTACCACGGTTTCTGCGTTGATCGTGACCCTGTTTTTTGGCGGCTGGCAAGGGCCCTGGTTGCCGCCGTTTATCTGGTTTGCGATCAAAACCGCGTTCTTCATGATGATGTTTATTCTGATTCGTGCTGCATTACCGCGTCCGCGTTATGACCAGGTGATGTCATTTGGCTGGAAAGTTTGCTTGCCTTTGACGTTGTTGAACCTGTTGGCGACTGCCGCAGTGATTCTATCCACCGCGCAGTAAGGGGTAATAGCCATGACACTAAAAGAAATTATAGTTGGTTTTGCCACCCAGGTACGCAGTATCTGGATGACCGGCATGCATGCTTTCGCCAAACGTGAAACGCGTATGTATCCGGAAGAGCCGGTTTATCTGCCGCCGCGTTATCGTGGGCGTATTGTGCTGACGCGTGATCCGGATGGCGACGAGCGCTGTGTCGCCTGTAACCTGTGTGCGGTGGCTTGCCCGGTAGGCTGTATTTCGCTGCAAAAAGCCGAAATGCAGGATGGTCGCTGGTATCCTGAGTTCTTCCGGATTAACTTCTCACGTTGCATCTTTTGCGGCCTGTGTGAAGAAGCGTGCCCGACCACCGCGATTCAGCTAACCCCTGATTTTGAACTGGGGGAATTTAAACGGCAGGACCTGGTGTACGAAAAAGAAGACCTGTTGATTTCAGGACCCGGTAAATATCCGGAGTATAACTTCTATCGTATGGCGGGTATGGCGATTAATGGGAAAAACAAAGGCGACGCTGAAAATGAAGCCCAACCTATTGACGTCAAAGGCTTATTACCCTAAGGAACCCGGTATGGAATTCGCGTTTTATCTTTGCGGGTTGGTCGCCGTGCTGACGACATTGCGTGTTATTACGCACAGCAACCCCGTGCATGCGTTGTTGTATCTGATCATCTCGTTGCTGGCGATTGCCGGCGTGTTTTTCTCGCTCGGCGCCTATTTTGCCGGTGCGCTGGAAATCATTGTTTATGCGGGCGCCATCATGGTGCTGTTTGTCTTTGTGGTCATGATGCTGAACCTCGGTAAATCGGTGGAGGAACAGGAGCGCCAGTGGCTGAAACCCTCGCTGTGGATTGGTCCTGGACTCATTTCGTTGTTGCTGCTGCTGGTGATGGTTTACGCCATCATGACGGCTAACGATCAGGGTATTGACGGCACGGTCATTGGCGCCAAAGCGGTTGGTATCAGCCTGTTTGGCCCTTACGTCTTATCGGTGGAACTGGCTTCTATGTTACTGCTGGCGGGTCTGGTGGTTGCCTTTCACATTGGTCGTGATGAGCATCAGAACGAGGTTCAGAGTGCTCGCCCCACCGAGACCGAGCAAAGCAAGAAGGAGGAACGCGCATGATCCCATTACAACATGGACTTATTCTGGCCGCTGTGCTGTTTGTTCTTGGTCTGACATCACTGGTGTTGCGTCGTAATCTGCTGTTTATGTTGATTGGCCTGGAAATCATGATTAATGCCGCTGCACTGGCATTTGTGGTGGCAGGAAGTTATTGGGGTCAGGCCGACGGTCAGGTGATGTATATTCTGTCGATCAGCCTGGCGGCTTCCGAAGCCAGCATTGGTCTGGCGCTGCTGCTTCAGCTCCATCGCCGCCGTCATACGTTGAACATTGACACAGTAAGCGAGATGCGCGGATGAATCTTCTTTATTTAACCATTTTATTCCCGTTACTGGGCTTCTTGTTGTTGGCGTTTTCTCGTGGCCGCTGGTCTGAGAACCTCTCGGCGACAGTGGGGGTCGGCTCGGTGGGACTGGCTGTATTGGTTACCCTTTTTGCCGGTGTGGATTTCTATCATCACGGAAAATCGGTGTTCGAGCAGGCACTATGGACCTGGATACAGGTCGGTAATTTTAACATCGGCGTGAATCTGACGCTGGATGGCCTGTCGTTGACGATGCTGTCGGTGGTCACTGGAGTCGGTTTCCTGATTCACCTGTTCGCTTCCTGGTATATGCGCGGCGAAGAGGGATACTCTCGCTTCTTTGCTTATACCAACCTGTTCATCGCCAGCATGGTGATTCTGGTGCTGGCAGATAATTTGATGCTGATGTATCTGGGATGGGAAGGGGTGGGGCTCTGCTCTTACCTGTTGATCGGCTTTTATTACACCAACCCAAATAACGGCAAGGCAGCGATGAAAGCGTTTATCATCACCCGCGTGGGTGATGTTTTTCTCGCATTTGCTTTGTTTATTCTCTACAACCAGTTGGGCACGCTGAACTTCCGTGAACTGGCTGAGTTGGCCCCCACGCATTTTACGGCAGACAATCCGATGCTGCAGTGGGCAACGCTAATGTTGCTGGGTGGGGCGGTGGGTAAATCTGCTCAGTTGCCGTTACAGACCTGGCTGGCTGATGCGATGGCGGGGCCAACGCCGGTTTCAGCACTTATTCATGCCGCCACAATGGTGACTGCGGGTGTCTATCTGATTGCCCGCACCCATAGCTTGTTCCTGTTAACCCCGGAAGTTTTGCATCTGGTGGGCATTGTCGGGGCGATTACCCTGGTGCTGGCAGGGTTTGCGGCACTGGTGCAAACCGATATTAAACGGGTGCTGGCTTATTCAACCATGAGCCAGATTGGCTATATGTTCCTGGCGTTGGGGGTTCAGGCATGGGATGCGGCCATTTTCCATCTGATGACCCACGCATTCTTTAAAGCCTTGCTGTTCCTTTCTTCCGGCTCGGTTATTCTGGCGTGCCACCATGAGCAGAATATCTTCAAAATGGGCGGATTGCGTAAAAGCATCCCATTGGTTTATGTCTGTTTCCTTGTCGGTGGCGCCGCGTTGGCCGCGCTGCCACTGGTCACTGCCGGCTTTTACAGTAAAGATGAGATCCTGTTTGGCGCGCTGGCGCATGGTCATATCAACCTGATGGTCGCCGGACTGGTCGGCGCGTTCCTGACCTCCCTCTATACCTTCCGCATGATCTTTATCGTGTTTCATGGCAAAGAGAAAATTCATGCGCATGCCGGTAAAGGCATAACACATCATCTGCCGTTGGTGGTGCTATTGATCCTCTCCACCTTCGTCGGCGCATTAATTACGCCGCCGCTGGCGGGCGTTTTACCGGCAAGTGATGTCGGTGAAGCGGGAAAGATGCAGCTGGAAATGATCTCCGGGGTGGTGGTTATCGTCGGTATTCTGGTCGCCGCCGCATTGTGGCTGGGAAAACGGACGCTGGTCACGCGTGTGGCCAACAGTGCGCCTGGACGTTTCTTTGGTGCGTGGTGGCTGGCGGCCTGGGGGTTCGACTGGCTTTATGACAAGGTTTTTGTCAAACCGTATCTTGCTGTCGCCTGGCTATTATCACGCGATCCACTGAATGCCCTGATGGATATTCCGGCGCTGTTGTCGCGCCTGATGAATAAAGGTCTGGTGGTGAGCGAAAGCGGCTATCTGCGCTGGTATGTCGCTTCCATGGGCATGGGCGCGGTGGTGGTGTTGGCATTGATGTTGATGATTTAAGGTTAATGGCGAGATAAGTCGGTACGGCTTATCTCTACCGGACAGCAGGTAAAAATAGCTGACAGTTGGGCGCTATTGCCGCGAGCAAAAGCGTCCATTCAGATTCAAAAAAAGGAACTATTAACGCAATGTTGCTTCCCTGGCTAATAATAATCCCCTTTTTGGGCGGTCTGCTGTGTTGGCAGTCTGAGCGTTTTGGCGTCAAAACGCCGCGCTGGATCGCCCTGATCACCATGGGGCTGACGTTGGCGCTTTCGCTGCAACTCTGGTTGCAGGGCGGCTATTCACTGATGCAGGCTGCGGGCATCCCGCAGTGGCAGTCACAGTTTTCCCTCCCCTGGGTCCCACGTTTTGGTATCAGTTTTCATTTGGCCATTGATGGCCTGTCATTACTGATGGTGGTGCTGACCGGTTTATTAGGTCTTATGGCGGTGCTCTGTTCCTGGAACGAAATTGAAAAGTATCAGGGCTTTTTTCACCTCAATTTGATGTGGATTCTGGGCGGTGTGATTGGCGTGTTCCTCGCCATAGACATGTTCCTGTTCTTTTTCTTCTGGGAAATGATGCTGGTGCCGATGTACTTCCTCATCGCGCTTTGGGGCCATAAAGCCTCCGACGGTAAAACCCGTATCACCGCCGCGACCAAATTCTTTATTTATACCCAGGCCTCAGGGTTGGTCATGTTAATCGCCATTCTGGCACTGGTTTTCATTCATTACAGTGCGACGAATGAATGGACCTTCAACTATGAGGCATTGCTGAAAACGCCGATGTCATCAACAGCGGAATATCTGTTGATGTTGGGCTTTTTCATCGCCTTTGCGGTAAAAATGCCGGTGGTGCCGCTGCATGGCTGGTTGCCCGATGCACACAGTCAAGCCCCCACCGCGGGCTCTGTCGATCTGGCGGGGATTTTGCTGAAAACCGCCGCATACGGCCTGTTGCGTTTTAGTTTACCCTTGTTCCCTAATGCGTCCGCTGCGTTTGCCCCGATAGCGATGTGGCTCGGTATCATCGGTATTTTCTACGGCGCCTGGATGGCCTTCTCACAGACAGATATCAAACGCCTGATTGCCTACTCGTCGATCTCCCATATGGGTTTTATCCTGATTGCTATTTACACCGGCAGCCAACTGGCATTCCAGGGCGCGGTGGTTCAGATGATCGCCCATGGTTTATCTGCGGCGGCGTTATTTATTTTGTGTGGTCAGCTTTACGAACGTCTGCATACGCGCGATATGCGTCAAATGGGTGGGCTCTGGACGCGAATTAAATGGATCCCGGGTCTGTCATTGTTCTTTGCCGTGGCGAACCTCGGCATCCCAGGGACCGGTAACTTTGTCGGTGAGTTCATGATCCTGACGGGCAGTTTCCAGGTGGTGCCGATTATCATCATTATTGCCACATTCGGTCTGGTCTTTGCCTCGGTGTACTCCTTGATCATGATGCAACGCGCCTATTATGGCGCGCCAAAATCGGATACGCCGCTAAAAGGCATGACGATACGTGAGTTTCTGATAATTATGGTGCTGGTGGTTCTGCTGCTGCTGCTGGGTGTTTACCCCCAGCCAATCCTGGACACCTCACATGCTGCAATGAGTAACATTCAGCAATGGTTTACTGCTTCACTTTCAACTACAAGGCCGTAATTCGCCATGACAATAACTCCTCAACAATTGATCGCGTTATTACCGTTGTTGATCGTCGGACTGACGGTAGTGGTTGTGATGTTGTCCATTGCATGGCGCCGCAACCATTTTGTCAACGCGACACTGACCGTGGTTGGCCTTAACCTGGCACTGCTGTCGCTGTACTTTGTCGGCCAAATGGGTCCAATGGATGTAACGCCGCTGTTGCGTGTTGATGGCTATGCAATGTTCTACAGCGGACTGGTGATCCTGGCGAGTCTGGCGACCTGTACCTTTGCTTACCCATGGCTGGCTGGTTACCCTGACAATCGTGACGAATTTTATCTGTTGGTATTGATTGCCGCATTGGGTGGCGTCGTGTTGGCCAGTGCAGATCATCTGGCATCGTTGTTTATTGGCATTGAACTCATTTCATTGCCATTGTTTGGACTGATTGGCTATGCGTTTCGCCAGAAACGCTCACTGGAAGCGGCGCTGAAATACACTCTGCTTTCCGCTGCAGCCTCATCGTTTCTGTTGTTTGGTATGGCGCTAGTCTATGCCGATGCCGGTAATCTGAGTTTTGTTGCGTTGGGAAAAAGCCTGACTGCCAACATGCTTCATCAGCCATTATTGTTAGCCGGGCTCGGCATGATGATTGTTGGTCTGGGATTTAAACTGTCGTTAGTCCCTTTCCACCTGTGGACGCCAGATGTTTACCAGGGCGCACCGGCGCCGGTTTCCACCTTCCTGGCAACCGCCAGTAAGATTGCCATTTTTGGCGTGGTGATGCGTCTGTTTATGTACGCCCCGATGGCAGACAACGAAGCGCTGCGTAGCGTGTTGAGCATTATCGCGGTTGCCTCCATCTTGTTTGGCAACCTGATGGCGATTTCTCAAAGTAACATCAAGCGCTTGTTGGGATACTCATCGATTGCACACCTTGGTTATCTGCTGGTGGCTCTGATTGCGCTACAAACGCATCAGTTATCGCTGGAAGCAGCCGGTGTTTACCTTGCCGGTTATCTGTTCAGTAGCCTTGGTGCATTTGGCGTCGTCAGTCTGATGTCCAGCCCATATCGTGGTCCGGATGCGGATTCCCTTTATTCATATCGTGGTTTATTCTGGCACCGGCCGATCTTTTCGGCGGTGATGACCGTGATGATGTTGTCGCTGGCGGGTATTCCGATGACCCTTGGTTTCATCGGTAAATTTTATATTATTGCCGTTGCAGTAAATGCCCACTTATGGTGGCTGACAGCGGCGGTGGTGGTGGGAAGTGCTATTGGTCTTTATTACTATTTGCGCGTCACGGTGAGCCTCTATCTCAGTCCGCCAGAACTGTTGCAGCGTGATACGCCAGCTAACTGGGCGTTTACCGCCGGTGGCGTGGTGGTGCTGATCTCCGCAATTGTGGTGTTGCTGCTGGGCTTTTATCCGCAACCGTTGATAAGCCTGGTACAAATGGCGCAACCACTGATGTAACTTTATGACGCTTCCTGCTTAAATCAGGCCCGACGGGTCTGATTTTTTATCTGTGACAGATCTGCCATGATAACCGCCATTCTCACCTCGGGTCATTGTGTGTGGTTATTTCAACCCACGGGCATCGCCTGACGATGAGGTGA
This sequence comes from Enterobacterales bacterium, assembly GCA_015655145.1. Lineage (GTDB taxonomy): Bacteria > Pseudomonadota > Gammaproteobacteria > Enterobacterales > Enterobacteriaceae > JAATFO01. The sequence goes on from JAATFO010000005.1 coordinate 41,000, forward strand.
TTGCCTCAGGCTGAGTGATTCCATGCGGAGAAGAGAAATGAACCTGTTATGGCAAGACCTACACCAGTGTGAATTAAGTATGGCACAGTTGTACGATATTCTGGCCCTGCGTAATGCAGTATTTATTGTGGAGCAGAGTTGCGCCTATCAGGATGTGGATGGGCAGGATTTAGTGCGCGATAATCGCCATATCATTGGGCAACTGGAAGATAAAATCTGTGCTTATGCCCGTGTTCTTACGCCAAAAGAAGAGACCAGTCCGGTGGTTATCGGCCGGGTTATTATTGCGCCGGAAGCGCGTGGCTTAAATTTGGGTTACCGCTTGATGGAACAGGCGATTGCCAGTTGTGAGCAATACTGGCCTGGTAGGGCTATTTTTCTGTCGGCGCAGGCGCACCTGAAAAATTTTTATCAACGGGTGGGCTTCACTCCGGTGACCGCGGTGTATCTGGAAGACAATATCCCGCATATTGGTATGCGCAATTAACCTGTGTAACAGGGATGTGGGTTATTTCGCCTGTTTACCCGCTATACGGCAAGGAATATATACGTTGTCCGGCTCCTCCCTGAGCCTGGCCCGCAGTACGTAAATCAGCATTCGATCATGCTGTCATTCACCTGGATCCCTGAAACAGAGCGGCATCCCTGTGCTGGCCGGTTCCCGGCACCAAGAGTGATTCAGCGGATATCATGTTAATCGGGATGCATTTGTCGGTCATCAACATATTTACGCTGGTCCGGTGCCGGTGGCAAATACTGATATAACCATGTTTCGCTCAGCGTCTCGTTTCTGGTGCGTAAGAACAGGCGCATATCCACGGGCGTAACAGCATCGCTGCTGGGATACCAGTCAAACAAAATACGGTAACCATTAAGTGGTTCAACATAGAGGATTTCCACCTGCCTGATGCTGCCGGAGGTGACGGTAATCACCGGCTCGATACCTTTCGGTGCGGCCGCGTTCAAATCACCGCCGACGAAATCCACCGCGAAGCGGCGGCACCATACATCAGGGAAATGCTCACCGGGTGCCCAACCTTCAGGGAATCCACCGGCACCGGTACGTGTCGCATCTACCCGAGCCAGACCACTGCGCACCGGCGGTAATCCACTCCAGTACAACTTGTAGTGGAAGCTGAATTCACTTCCTGCTTTGACCGGGGTTTCCGGTTGCCAGAAACACACAATATTATCGAGGGTTTCCCCGGTTGTGGGGATCTCCATCAAATTGATGGCGCCTTTTCCCCATTTTCCGACGGGTTCGACCCACAGACTGGGGCGTTTGTTGTACCAGCCAATCACATCCTGATAATCATTGAAATCATGATTAAGTTGCAACAAACCGAAACCTCGCGGGTTATTATCCTGATAAGCATTAAATTGCAGTTTTTGGGGATTATTGAGCGGTCGTGCTATCCACTCACCGTTACCGGTCCACATGGCCAGACGATCGGAATCGTGGATCTGGGGATGATAAGTATTGCACATCCGACGCTCGTTAGTACCACAGCTAAACATGCTGGTCATCGGCGCTATGCCGAGTTGTTTGATGTCCTTACGCGCAAAAAGATGATTCTCGACATCCATGACGACGCGTTTTTCCTCGCACTGGATGGTGAACTTATACGCTCCGGTGACACTGGGCCCATCAAGCAAAGCATAAACAGTAAAGGTGGTATCGTTGGCGTTAGCCGTTTCAAACCAGAAAGCCGTGAAATCAGGGAACTCTTCTTGCCCATTGCTGAAGGTATTTACTGCGACACCACGGGCTGACAGACCGTATTGATAAGTTTCATCCACTGCCCGAAAATAGCTGGCACCGAGGAACGACACAATATCACGACGCGCCAGTTCGGGTTTTCTGAAAGCCCGAAAGCCAGCGAATCCGAGGTCGGTTTTCCCTTCGAGTTGTTTGGTGTCGACGTTGGCATGGTTGTAGTTGAACAGTGCCGGACGGAAATGGATTTCACGGGCTTCGCGGCTGCTGCTATCCACGGAGAACATGCGGATTCGGCGCTTAAAGCCCATGCCGACATGGAAAAATTGCACATCAAGTTGACGATTGGCAATGTCATGCCATAAGGAGTGACTGGCATCGTACTGGATGTCGTTGTAAGCCTGCGGTGTGAGGTTTGCCAGCGTTTCTGGTAACGGACCGGGCGCGCCACCCCAGGGGGTTTTCGCCAGCTCAGCGGCCCTGTTTTTTAACATGCCAAAATCGAAACGCCGTGCATTACCGTCGGCAATACCCTCTGCCGCCCAGACGGCGCGTGAAAATAGCGTGGATAATCCAGACATTCCGCTGACTGCTGTGAATGCCATCGACGCCTTCATAAACATTCTTCGATTCATGCCAGAAATTTTTTCCTTTGCTGAACGGGGGAAACTGTGACGACCGTACTTTTGCGTCTTGTCATATTAAGGCACACAGAGGAGTACGACAGTCTGTTAGGGTAAAAAATTCAATCCTCAGAAAATTTATCAGATAAATCAAAGAAACGAAGCGGTTTCACTCTGGCGGATATACTTTATTACGCTTCATTACCCAGTGTGAGCATGTGATTTCGGTGATGATATCAGGGCAGAAGAAAGGCCGCATTACTCCATCCTGTATTCTATCTCAGGCCATGGGCGGCGGCAGGCAGGATGTCTGTTGCCGATAAAGCGTAACGGTTATCAGTGTATAGACACTGTTACGGCAATGAATTAAAAAATGAATAAAATTTAAAAATATTTATATATATCAATTTATTATATTTTTTGTTGATGATTACACTGAAAGCAGTGTGCTGCACCTGAGGAACACCTGAATACAGAAAAAATCAGCACGAACCCTCTGTAAAATACTGGCAATGATTAAGAAATAAATGTAATGTAGCCTTGAGTTATTATCACTTAATGTTATTGTTTAGTGGTTAACCAAAATGAGCGCTTGTAGTTAACTGTTCAATTTATAAGTTAATTATGGGTGCTTTATTTTTTGTGACGCAAGTGAAAGGAATGTTATGGAAAACAATCAATCTGTTTGGGGAAAAGGCGCTCAGATCCCGGGAGCGGCTTTACCCCAATCATCACATGCACTATTCGGAAAATCAGCGCTCGGTTCTGCACTGACAGTCAGTGTGACGGACAATGTTGGAGAGAAAACCGGTGTTCTGACTAATGGCGCAACGACGGATGATAGCCGTCCGGTGTTCAGTGGTACGGCAACGCCGGGTAGTCAGGTAAATATTTACGACCAGTATAGCTGGCTCTGGTGGAGTATTCCGGTGGGAACGGCGATAGCCGACAAAGATGGCAACTGGAGTTTCACGCCGGAGAAGGTGCTGCCTGAAGGGAAGCATAACTTCACCTTCAGTGCCGCCGGTGAAAAAGCGCAGTTTGAAATGGTGATAGATACTCACGCTCCAGTGACGCTGACGGTGACCGACAATGTGGGTAGCGAAACCGGAGCACTGACTCATGGCGCGGTCACGGATGACAGCCGTCCGGTGTTCAGTGGTACGGCGACGCCGGGCAGCACGGTAAGTATTTACGATCAGCATGGCTGGAGCTGGTGGAATCCCCTGGTGGCGACGGTCACTGCCGACCAGAACGGCAACTGGAGCTTCACGCCGCAGAAAGCACTGACTGACGGGAGTCATCACTTTACTATCCGTGCCGCCGGTGAAACCACCACGCTTGATGTGGTGGTGGATACCCATGTTCCGGTGACGCTGACGGTGACCGACAATGTGGGTAGCGAAACCGGGGCACTGACCCATGGTGCGCTGACCGATGACAATCACCCGGTGTTCA
>JAATFO010000048.1 GCA_015655145.1 Enterobacterales bacterium
ACAGTTGCTGTTGCTCGATGAACCTTTTGCCGCACTTGATGCGTTTACCCGTGAGCAGATGCAGACGCTGTTACTGACGCTATGGCGCGGCAGCGGTAAGCAAATCTTGTTGATCACCCATGATATTGAAGAGGCCGTCTTTCTCGCCAGCGAACTGATTTTGTTGTCGCCCGCACCCGGACGTGTAATTGAACGCTTGTCGCTCAGCTTCGGCCAGCGATTTGCGGCGGGTGAAGATTGTCGCGCGATTAAATCCGATCCGGCCTTTATTGAGCGGCGCGAATATGTTCTGAGCCGGGTATTTCAGCAGCGCGAGGTCTTTTCATGAGCACGCTGACCAACGATAAACCGGTGCGCCGCCGCCGATGGCGTCGCTGGCTGCTTTCACGGCAGTTGACGTTAAGTTTCGCCACCCTGTTGGGGTTACTGATTGTATGGTGGGCGGTAACGGCGTTAAAGCTGATTGCACCGCTGTTTTTGCCTGCGCCGCAACAAGTATTGCATCAGTTAGTGGCCATCGCCCATAGCCCGGGGTTTATGGATGCGACCTTGTGGCAACATCTGGCCGCCAGTCTGACGCGGATCCTGATTGCTTTATTGGCTGCGGTATTGACCGGTGTCCCGGTTGGTATCGCCATGGGGCTGAATGCCACCGTGCGCGGGCTGTTTGATCCGCTGATTGAGCTTTATCGACCCGTCCCGCCGCTGGCTTATTTGCCGCTGATGGTGATTTGGTTTGGTATTGGCGAAACCTCGAAAATCTTGTTGATCTTCCTGGCGATCTTCGCTCCGGTGACGCTGGCGACGTTAGCGGGAGTCAAAAGTGTGCAACAGGTTCGGGTGCGTGCGGCGCAGTCGCTGGGCGCCAGTCGCAAACAAGTCCTGTGGTTTGTGGTATTACCCGGGGCATTGCCGGAAATCCTGACCGGATTACGCATCGGGTTGGGAGTAGGGTGGTCTACGCTGGTGGCGGCTGAGCTGATTGCTGCGACGCGAGGTCTGGGGTTTATGGTGCAATCCACCGGTGAATTTCTGGCTACCGACGTGGTGCTGGCGGGGATAGCAGTGATTGCCTTGATCGCGTTTACGTTAGAATTGGGCCTGCGTGCGCTACAGCAGCGCCTGACGCCCTGGCATGGAGAACAGCAATGAACGAACGTTTAACCATAAATGCGCTGGGCCCATTGATTGGCGCGCGGGTTAGTGATCTCGATTTGACTCGTCCGCTCAGTGATAGCCAGTTTGAACAGCTTTATCATGCCTTGATCCGACATCAGGTGCTGTTTTTCCGCGATCAGCCCGTGACGCCAGCGCAGCAGAGGGCGCTGGCGTCACGTTTCGGCGATTTGCATATCCATCCGATTTACCCCCATGCCGATGATGTAGCGGAGATAATCGTACTGGATACCCACAATGATAATCCGCCGGATAACGATACCTGGCACACCGATGTCACGTTTATCGCGACACCGCCTGCCGTGGCGATTCTGGCGGCGAAACAGTTGCCGGAAATCGGAGGCGACACCTTGTGGGTCAGTGGTATCGCGGCTTATGACGCGCTTTCTGCCCCGTTAAAAACGTTATTGAGCGGTTTGCAGGCTGAGCATGATTTCACCCGATCCTTTCCCGGCGACAAACACCACGGGAGTGAAGCGGAATATACGCGCTGGCAAAGTGCGGTCGCACATAATCCCCCCTTATTGCATCCGGTAGTGCGTACTCATCCGGTAAGCGGTAAGCAGGCGCTGTTTGTTAATGAAGGATTTACCACCCGGATCGTCGAGCTTAACCAGAAAGAGAGTGATGCGCTGCTCGCCTTCTTGTTTGCGCATATGACTAAACCTGAGTTTCAGGTGCGCTGGGGCTGGCAGGAAAATGATGTGGCCATTTGGGATAATCGGGTGACGCAACATTATGCGAACGCCGATTATTTGCCCGCGCGGCGCATCATGCATCGGGCGACGGTCATCGGGGATAAACCCTTTTACCGGGCATGAACCAGCCTGTGGAAAAGGGCGGCGTTATCCGCCGCCTGTCGCGCACTCAGTTATCCTGAATTTCCTCCAGCTGTTCTTGCGCCTCAAGCCATGCCGTCTCACACTGTTCCAGTGTGGCGCGGGTTTCCGCCTGAGTGTGTAGCGCGGCGCTGAGATCGGCTTTACGGTTTTGATCATAAATCGCCGAATCTGACAATAGTATCTCAGTGGCGGCCAGTTGGGTTTGGAGCTGCGCCATCTTTTTTTCCAGAGCATCAATCTGCTTACGCAGCGGTTGTGTTTGTGAACGACGTTCCGCTTCCCGGCGTTTTTGCTCTTTACGGGCCTGCGCGCTGTTCGCGTTATCCTGTTTTGGCGTAGCATTCTGCGTGTCTTGTTTTTGCAGATCACTCATCCATTGCTGGTAATCATCCAGGTCGCCATCAAACACATCAACATTGCCATCATGCACCAGATAGAGATCGTCGGTGGTGGAACGAAGCAGATGACGGTCATGCGAGACCACCACCAGCGCGCCGTCAAAGTCCATCAGCGCTTCAGTTAGCGCCTGGCGCATATCCAGATCAAGATGGTTAGTGGGTTCATCCAGCAGCAGTAGATTAGGGCGTTGCCAGACAATCAATGCCAGTACCAGACGGGCTTTTTCGCCACCAGAGAAGCGTTGCGTATGTTCGCTGATTTTGTCGCCCTGAAAGCCGAATCCGCCAAGGTAGTCACGCAATGATTGTTCCAGCGTGTTGGGCGCCAGACGAACCAAATGTTGCAATGGCGATTCATCAGCCCGTAAGAATTCCAGTTGGTGTTGTGCAAAATAGCCAAGCTTAACCCCGCTGGCGAGACCAATATCGCCCTGCATCGGTGCCAGTTCGCCGGCAAGCAGCTTAATCAACGTCGATTTTCCGGCGCCGTTGCGACCAAGCAAGCCGATACGCGAACCGGGCACCAGATTGAGTTTGATGGCTTTGAGAATGACTTCATCACCATAACCGGCACTGACCTTTTCCATCTTTAGCAATGGATTGGGCAGGTTCTCCGGGGCACGAAAGCTAAAACTGAACGGGTTATCAATATGCGCCGGCGCGATCAGTTCCATGCGTTCCAGCATCTTGATGCGGCTTTGTGCCTGCCGTGCTTTGCTGGCTTTGGCGCGGAAACGATCAATGTAATCCTGTAAATGGGCCACTTTTTGTTGCTGGTGCGCGTACAGTGATTGTTGCTGAGCCAGCTTGGTGGCGCGCTGGCGTTCAAACGCACTGTAGTTCCCGGTGTATTCGTGTAACGTTTGCTGATCAATATGTAAGATTTTATCCACCACCGGATCAAGGAAATCGCGGTCATGCGATATCAGGATCAACGTGCCGGTATAGTTCTTCAACCAGCGTTCCAGCCAGATAACTGCGTCCAAATCAAGGTGGTTGGTGGGTTCGTCAAGCAACAGCAGGTCGGAACGACAGATCAGCGCCTGGGCCAGGTTGAGGCGCATGCGCCAGCCGCCGGAAAAATCGCTGACCGGGCGCAGCAACTGCGCCTGACTAAAGCCCAAACCGTGCAACAGACTGGCGGCGCGCGCATGGATACTCCAGGCCTGAATGGCGTCCAGTTTGCCGTGCAGAAGTGCGATGGCATTGCCGTCATTGATTTCGTTGGCATGGCGTAAGGCGGCTTCAAGCTGACGGTATTCGCGATCGCCCTCGATGGCATACTCAATCGCCGGAACATTGAGCGCGGGCGTTTCCTGATTAACCCATGCCAGCGCCCAGTTACCGGGAAATGTAACGTTTCCGGCATCGGTGCCGATCTCATTTTTCAGCAGCGACAACAGCGTGGATTTACCGCAACCGTTTTTACCGACCAGTCCCACTTTTTGGCCTGGATTGATGGTGGCGGTAGCATTGTCCAGTAGCACACGCGTGCCACGGCGAATTTGTAGTGAGGAGAATACAATCATAAAGCGCCGTATCGTCAGAATATGTTAATTTATTGTCATCATAATCAGAATGACCAGGTTGTTGCGTCGCATGGTAGCGGAAAATGTGCGCCATGACGACGATTTGGAGGGGAATGATGTCGCAGCCGCCCAAAGTTTTACTGCTTTATGCCCATCCGGAATCACAAGACTCGATAGCGAACCGGGTCTTGCTGCAGCCGGCGCAGCATTTAGCCCATGTTACCGTGCATGATCTCTATGCACAGTATCCTGACTTCTTTATTGATATTCACTATGAACAACAGTTGCTGCGCGAGCATCAAATCGTGGTGTTTCAGCACCCGCTCTATACTTACAGTTGCCCGGCTTTACTGAAAGAGTGGCTGGATCGCGTATTGTCACGTGGTTTTGCCAGCGGGGTTGGCGGTAACGCACTGGAAGGTAAGTACTGGCGAAGTGTTATCACCACTGGCGAGCCGGAAGCGGCTTACCATCAACACGGGTTAAACCGCTATTCGTTATCGGAAATTATGCGACCGTTCGAACTGACGGCGCAGATGTGCCGTATGCACTGGATGATGCCGATGATTATTTACTGGGCCCGGCGACAATCCCCTGAAATGCTGGAAAATTATGCGCGTGCCTATGGTGACTGGCTGGCATCGCCATTACCGCAAGGAGAGAGCTAAATGGAAGGCGAAACCCTGTTGATGGCGGGCGTGCTTTATTTATTTGCTGCCGTGGTCGCGGTGCCGATTGCCGCGCGCTTAGGGATTGGCGCGGTGCTTGGCTACTTACTGGCGGGGATTGCGATTGGTCCCTGGGGATTAGGGTTTATCAGCGACGTCGAGGAGATCCTGCATTTCTCTGAACTGGGGGTGGTGTTCCTGATGTTTATCATCGGGCTTGAATTGAATCCCGCTAAGTTGTGGCAGTTACGCCGTTCGATTTTCGGCGTCGGGGCGGCGCAGGTGATCCTGAGTGCTATCGTGCTGGGCGGCGGGCTGTTTCTGAGTGATTTTGCCTGGCAAGCGGCGGTGATTGGCGGCATCGGGCTGGCGATGTCATCTACCGCGATGGCGCTGCAGTTGATGCGTGATAAAGGCATGAACCGCAATGAGTCGGGTCAACTGGGTTTTTCGGTCTTATTGTTTCAGGATTTGGCGGTGATCCCCGCCCTGGCACTGGTACCGCTGCTTGCGGGTACTGACCGCGGCAATACTGACTGGATGACCGTGGGGATGAAAGTGCTGGCCTTCGTGGGCATGTTGATTGGCGGACGTTTCCTGTTGCGACCGATTTTTCGTTTCATCGCCGCCTCAGGTGTTCGTGAAGTGTTTACCGCCGCCGCTTTATTGCTGGTGCTGGGTTCGGCGCTGTTTATGGACTCGCTGGGATTGTCGATGGCGTTGGGTACGTTTATCGCCGGGATTCTGCTGGCGGAAAGTGAATATCGTCATGAGCTGGAAGTGGCGATTAATCCTTTTAAAGGGTTGCTGCTTGGCTTGTTTTTTATCTCTGTCGGCATGGCGCTCAATCTCGGGGTGCTTTATACCCACATCGTGGCGATTATCAGTGGGGTGCTGATTCTGGTGGCCGTGAAGGCAGGCGTGTTGTATTTGCTGGCGCGCGTTTATGGTTTGCGCAGCGCGGAGCGTCTACAATTTTCGGGCGTATTAAGCCAGGGGGGCGAGTTTGCGTTCGTGCTGTTTTCGGCGGCGTCATCCGCGCGGTTGTTCGCGGGTGATCAATTACCGTTGTTATTGGTGACGGTGACGCTTTCCATGATGACCACGCCTTTGTTAATGCAGGGTATTGATAAGGTGCTGGCACGTCGTTTTAACGAAGTGGATGATAACGGTGAAAAACCCTTTGTTGAAGATGACCAACCACAGGTGATCGTTGTTGGTTTCGGGCGTTTTGGTCAAGTGGTTGGGCGATTGCTAATGGCTAACCAGAAACGCATTACGGTGTTAGAGCGTGATATCAGCGCCGTCAGTTTGATGCGTAAATATGGTTATAAAGTATACTACGGGGACGCCACCGATGTGGAATTATTGCATGCCGCCGGGGCAGACAGGGCGCAATCCATCGTGATTACCTGTAATGATCCGGAAGATTCAATGACCATTGTCCATCTGTGTCAGCAGCATTTCCCGCATCTGCAAATTCTGGCGCGGGCGCGTGGTCGGGTGGAGGCGCATGAATTATTGCAGGCAGGTGTGACGCAGTTCTCACGCGAGACGTTTTCCAGTGCGTTGGAACTGGGGCGTAAGGCGCTGTTGTCGGTGGGAATGCATCCGCATCAGGCACACCGTGCGCAGCTACATTTTCGCCGTCTGGATATGCGGATGTTGCGTGAATTGATGCCGAATAATACCGACAGTGCGCAGATTTCCCGGGCGCGTGAGGCACGGCGTGAGCTGGAAGATATTTTCCAGCGCGAGATGCAGCAGGAACGACGGCAATTCGATGGCTGGGATGATGAATTCAAATAAGGGTTGCAGGATGCTAACAGTTATAACGCCAGTGGAATAAACATCATGCGTAAACGGTTTATCGCCGGTGCGGTTTGTCCGCACTGTCAGCAAAAAGATACGCTCGCCATGTGGCGGGAAAATAACATTGATGTGGTTGAGTGCGTGAAGTGTGGCCACCAGATGCGCGAAGCGGACAAGCATGTTCGTGATCAGATACGCAGTAATGGGCAGGTCATCGGTATTTTTCATCCTGAGTAGCAACATGGCGCAGCTTTTTTTAATCCTGGAATTACAGCGGCATTGAATTCCGCTACAATCTGCGCAATTAAGAGCCCTCTTGGTTGGTGTTATTGCAGGTGAAAAGAGACCAATGAGGCGGGATCTCAGTTCTCAACGGTTAGGAGATATCATGAAAGTAGCAAAAGACCTGGTGGTGAGTCTGGTGTATCAGGTACGTACAGAGGATGGTGTATTGGTTGATGAGTCTCCGGTGAGTGCGCCGCTGGACTATCTGCACGGTCATGGTTCCCTGATTTCTGGTTTGGAAAAAGCGCTTGAAGAGCATGTGGTCGGTGATAGTTTCGATGTGCATATCGCGGCTAATGAAGCCTACGGCCAGTATGATGAAAACCTGGTGCAGCGGGTGCCTAAAGATGTCTTCATGGGTGTTGATGAGTTACAGGTCGGTATGCGTTTTCTGGCCGAAACCGATCAAGGTCCGGTGCCGGTTGAAATCACCGAAGTGGAAGATGAGCACGTCGTGGTTGATGGTAACCATATGCTGGCAGGTCAGAACCTGAATTTTAATGTGGAAGTGGTGGCGATTCGGGAAGCGACAGCGGAAGAGTTGGAACACGGCCACGTTCATGGCGAACACGATCACCACCATGATCATGACCATGGTGACGATAGCTGTGGTTCAGGCGGTTGTGGCACCGGAGGTTGTGGTTGCCACTAATGCCTTACTGAAGAGGCTTTTTCGCCAGAGCGTTAATGCTTTTCGACGGCATGATGTGGGCGGTGTTTTTCACCAGACTCATCAATGCGGTGTTAGCTTTTTCAGACGAGCAACATGGAAAACCGCCAGGGGCGTTGTGATTCACTCCCCTGGCGGGGCGTAAATCAGTAATGCGGTGGTGGCGTCTCTTCTGACTGGGAGGCGATCATTGACGGGGCGACGGCTTTTAGCTTATCGATTAATCGGCGCATTTGCTCACGTATTTTCGCCATTTCCAGTTCGTGCTGAACCACGGTTTGATTCAGCTCATCAATGGTCTGTTCCTGAAAGGCCAGTTTGCTTTCCAGCAACTCCAGCCGCTGTTCAAACTCCGTTTGCTGCATGTTCTACCCTCGGTTTTGCCATCAGAAAAAAGATGAAGGCTGACGAATTATCTGATTCTAAGGACAACAGGGCGTCTTAACCAGGTAAAATCGGTTAGTCTGGCGTTTATTGTTAAAAAAGTTGTCTTTTGCAACGGTTTTTGTTGAAACTTCCCGGTGGAATTGAAGTCGGAAGTAAACTTAGTTATTCCATTGCGAGCATGTTAAGTTGTCTCGCACACAGTTATAGTACAGACCTCATGGTCCGCAACGTTCCCGAGGTGAGAGGCTTCGGTTTTGGAGAAATGGATGAAATCACTGTTTAAAGTCACATTGTTAGCTACCACACTGGCTGCTGCGTGGAATGCACCGCTGGCAATGGCGGCAGAATCTGCACCGGCTCAACAGGCTGCGCCTCAGGCACCGAAAAACGCGGCATTTAAAAATGATGATCAGCAATCTGCTTATGCGCTGGGTGCATCTCTTGGCCGTTACATGGAGAACTCCCTGAAGGAACAGGAAAAACTGGGTATTGCGCTGGATAAACAGCAATTGATCTCTGGTGTTCAGGATGCATTCGCGGGTAAAAGCAAGTTGTCTGATCAGGAAATTGAGCAGACGCTGCAGGTTTTTGAAGGCCGGGTGAAGGGTGCGGCCCAGGCGAAGATGGAAAAAGATGCCAAAGAGAATGTTGAAAAAGGGAATGCGTATGCGGCGAAATTCACCAAAGAAAAAGGGGTGAAGAAAACGGACAGCGGGCTGTTGTATAAAGTAGAAAACGCCGGTGCTGGCGAGAGCCCGAAAGACAGTGATACCGTCGTGGTGAACTACAAAGGAACGCTGATTGACGGAACCGAGTTCGACAACTCCTATACACGCGGTGAACCTCTTTCTTTCCGTCTTGATGGTGTTATTCCGGGCTGGACCGAAGGTCTTAAACATGTGAAAAAAGGCGGTAAAATTAAGTTAGTGATCCCGCCGCAACTGGCTTATGGCAAAAATGGCGTACCGGGTATTCCGGCTAACTCGACACTGGTGTTTGATGTCGAACTGCTGGATATTAAACCGGCGCCAAAAGCAGATGAAAAAGCAAATGAGGAAGCGCAACCCTCAGATGCAGAAGATAAAAAAGCGCAATAATCACCCAGCCGCCGCAATCACTGCGGCGGCATCTTTTCCTGCCTGGGGTGGGTTTCTTGCCGCGACAAAGCTCTGGTATAACGTGCCGACATTTGCCAGACTAACGTTGCGCAAAATTTTGTATGATGAGCCTGCCCTGGCTGCGCTGAGACAGGCTCTTGCTAATTAGGGTGATGTCCATCATGTCAAATCCATTCAATCCCGGTGACCTGAGCGATTTAGATTTACTGGAACAACGTTCGTTTGAGCCCACCGATTACGACATCCTTAAATCTTATGAAGCTGTCGTTGATGGTCTTGCGATGCTGATCGGTTCCCACTGTGAGATTGTGTTGCACTCACTGGAAGATTTGAAATGTTCCGCCGTACGCATTGCCAATGGCGAGCATACCGGGCGTAAAATTGGCTCCCCGATTACCGATCTGGCTTTGCGCATGCTCCATGATATGACCGGTGCCGATAGCAATGTGTCCAAAACCTATTTTACCCGCGCCAAAAGCGGGGTGTTGATGAAGTCGGTGACGATTGCCATCAGGAACCGCGATCAACGCGTAATTGGCTTATTGTGTATTAACATGAATCTGGATGTGCCCTTTTCGCAGATCATGGCGACATTTATACCGCCGGAAATTCCGGATGTGGCATCATCGGTGAACTTTGCCTCATCGGTGGAGGACCTGGTCATGCAAACACTGGAGTTCACCATTGAAGAAGTGAGCGCTGATCGCAATGTGTCCAATAACGCCAAAAACCGGCTGATCGTCCTTAACTTATATGAAAAAGGGATTTTTGATATCAAGGATGCCATCAATCAGGTGGCCGATCGTCTCAATATTTCCAAACATACGGTTTATCTTTATATTCGCCAGTTTAAGAGCGGCGATTTTCAGGGACAAGATCGTTAATGCGTTACACGTTATTGGTCACCGGTCCGGCTTATGGCACACAACAGGCCAGTAGTGCGTTGTTATTCTCCCATGCTTTGTTGTCTTGCGGGCATACGCTGGCGAGCGTTTTTTTTTACCGCGAAGGGGTGCTTAATGCCAATCGGTTCACTTCGCCGGCCAGTGATGAGTTTGATCTGGTGCGTGGCTGGCAGGCACTGAATCGTGAACAGAATGTTGCGCTCAATATCTGTGTCGCGGCAGCCTTACGGCGTGGTGTTACGGATGCCCGGGAAGCGGCGACGCTGGCACTGCCTGGCGCGAATTTACAGGCAGGTTTTCAACTGACAGGATTGGGAACGTTGGCAGAAGCGCTGCTGGATTGTGATCGTTTGGTGCAATTCTGATGAATACTATCGCCTTTGTCTTTACTGTTGGCCCACACGGTACCAGCGCCGGACGTGAAGGACTGGATGCGGTACTGGCGACAGCCGCGCTTAGCGAACAGGTAGCGTTATTTTTTATCGGTGATGGTGTTTTGCAACTCACCGCCGGACAACAACCGGAAAAAATACTGGCACGGAACTATATCCCGACGTTTGGTGTATTATCACTGTACGCTATTGATCAATGTTATCTCTGTGCCCAATCGCTGGCGGAACGGGGTATTAGTCTCACTGATGCCCGCGTGTTGAATACGACAGTGTTGGATAGCGCAGCGCTGCGCGCGCAGCTTGACGCTTACGACGTTATTCTCACTTTTTAAGGCGGTCATCCATGCTGCATACGTTGATGCACTCTCCTTTCCAGTGTGATTTCGCCCTGCTGCTGCGGATGCTGAAAACTGGCGATGACCTGTTGTTGATCCAGGATGGGGTCATTGCCGCGCTGAATGGCAGTGATGCGCTGGAAAAATTATTGCGGACGCCGGCAAATATTTATGTATTACGCGACGATCTCGAGGCGCGCGGACTATTTGCTCAAATTTCAACCACTCCGTCTGTGGTAGACTATACTGATTTCGTCGCGTTGACGCTAAAACAACCGCAACAAATGGCCTGGTGAACGTAGTTTACCTGGTTATTTCTTGACACCTTTTAAGGTCAGCCCTAAAATTCTGCGTCCTCGTTATACTACGAGGCGATTTATTACGTGTTTACGAAGCAAAAGCAAAAACCAGGAGCTTTTAATGGCAACAGTTAATCAGCTGGTTCGCAAACCGCGCGTGCGCAAAGTTGCTAAGAGCAACGTGCCGGCGCTGGAATCTTGCCCGCAAAAACGTGGCGTATGTACTCGTGTATATACCACCACACCAAAAAAACCGAACTCCGCACTGCGTAAAGTATGTCGTGTTCGTTTAACTAACGGTTTTGAAGTCACCTCTTATATTGGCGGTGAAGGTCATAACCTGCAGGAACACTCCGTGATCCTGATCCGTGGCGGTCGTGTAAAAGACTTACCCGGTGTGCGTTACCATACCGTTCGTGGTGCGCTGGACTGCTCAGGTGTTAAAGACCGTAAGCAGGCTCGCTCCAAGTATGGTGTGAAGAAGCCAAAGGCTTAATGGTTCTCCGTTAAGTAAGGCCAAACGTTTTAACTTAAATGTCAAACTAAACTCGTAGAGTTTTGGACAACCCTGAATTAACAACGGAGTATTTCCATGCCACGTCGTCGCGTTATTAGTCAGCGTAAAATTCTGCCAGATCCGAAGTTCGGATCAGAACTGCTGGCTAAGTTTGTTAATATTTTGATGGTAGATGGTAAAAAATCTACTGCTGAATCAATCGTTTATACCGCGCTGGAGACCCTGGCCCAGCGTTCTGGTAAAAACGGTCTGGAATCCTTTGAAGTTGCTCTGGAAAACGTGCGCCCGACTGTCGAAGTGAAGTCTCGTCGCGTTGGTGGTTCAACTTATCAGGTACCAGTTGAAGTCCGTCCGATCCGCCGTAATGCTCTGGCTATGCGCTGGATCGTTGATGCTGCTCGTAAACGCGGTGATAAATCGATGGCTTTGCGCCTGGCGAACGAACTTTCTGATGCTGCAGAAAATAAAGGTACTGCAGTGAAGAAACGTGAAGACGTTCACCGTATGGCCGAAGCCAACAAGGCGTTCGCTCACTACCGCTGGTAAATAACCACGTAGTTGTTATTAACCCAGCGGGCGCTCAATTAGCCAACCCGCTGGGGTTTACTAACTTTGAACGTCCGAGAATCAGAGGAATCAAATGGCTCGTACAACACCCATTACACGTTACCGTAACATCGGTATCAGTGCACACATCGACGCCGGTAAGACGACCACGACTGAACGTATTCTGTTTTACACCGGTGTTAACCATAAAATCGGTGAAGTTCATGACGGTGCCGCAACCATGGACTGGATGGCGCAAGAGCAGGAACGTGGTATTACTATCACCTCTGCAGCCACCACCGCGTTTTGGTCGGGCATGGCTAAACAGTTTGAGCCGCACCGCGTTAACATTATTGATACGCCGGGACACGTTGACTTCACCATTGAAGTTGAACGTTCCATGCGTGTTCTTGACGGCGCAGTGATGGTTTACTGCGCAGTCGGCGGCGTTCAGCCGCAGTCTGAAACGGTATGGCGTCAGGCGAATAAATACAAAGTTCCGCGTATCGCGTTCGTTAATAAAATGGACCGCATGGGCGCGAACTTTCTGAAAGTTGTTGCTCAGATTAAATCTCGGTTGGGCGCGAATCCAGTTCCGCTGCAACTGGCGATTGGGGCTGAAGATAGCTTCACCGGCGTTGTCGATCTGGTCAAAATGAAAGCCATTAACTGGAGTGATGCTGATCAGGGCGTTACCTTCACGTATGAAGAGATTCCGGCAGATATGCAGGAACTGGCTGATGAATGGCATCAGAACCTGGTTGAGGCCGCGGCGGAAGCGTCTGAAGATCTGATGGACAAATACCTGGGCGGAGAAACACTGTCTGAAGATGAGATCAAAAAAGCGTTGCGTCAGCGCGTTTTGAATAATGAAATCATCCTGGTAACCTGTGGTTCTGCGTTTAAGAACAAAGGTGTTCAGGCGATGCTGGATGCGGTAGTTGAATATCTACCAGCACCCACGGACGTCCCGGCGATCAACGGCATCCTTGATGACGGCAAAGACACACCGGCGGTTCGTCATTCTGATGACAGTGAACCGTTCTCTGCGCTGGCGTTTAAAATTGCGACTGACCCCTTCGTGGGAAACCTGACATTCTTCCGCGTATACTCTGGCGTGGTTAATTCAGGTGATACAGTGCTGAATCCGGTTAAGTCTGCGCGTGAACGTTTTGGTCGTATCGTTCAGATGCATGCGAACAAGCGTGAAGAGATCAAAGAAGTTCGCGCGGGTGACATCGCCGCAGCGATCGGCCTGAAAGATGTGACCACGGGTGATACGCTGTGCGATCCGAATAATGTGATTATTCTGGAACGTATGGAGTTCCCTGAGCCGGTTATCTCCATCGCGGTTGAACCAAAAACCAAAGCTGACCAGGAAAAAATGGGTCTGGCTCTGGGACGTTTGGCAAAAGAAGATCCGTCATTCCGTGTCTGGACTGATGAAGAATCTAACCAGACTATCATTGCGGGTATGGGTGAGTTGCATCTGGAAATCATCGTTGACCGCATGAAACGTGAGTTCAACGTTGAAGCGAACGTAGGTAAGCCTCAGGTTGCTTATCGTGAAACCATTCGTGATACCGTTAAGGATATCGAAGGTAAACACGCTAAACAATCCGGTGGTCGTGGTCAGTATGGTCATGTGGTTATCGACATGTTCCCACTGGAACCAGGCGGCCCGGGTTATACCTTCACCAACGATATTAAAGGTGGTGTGATTCCTGGTGAATACATCCCTGCTGTTGATAAAGGTATTCAGGAGCAGTTGAAGTCGGGTCCGTTGGCTGGTTATCCGGTAGTGGATATCGGTGTGCGTCTGCACTTCGGTTCTTACCACGATGTTGACTCCTCTGAACTGGCGTTCAAACTGGCGGCTTCTCTGGCGTTTAAAGACGGCTTTAAGAAAGCAAAACCGGTTCTGCTTGAACCCGTGATGAAAGTTGAAGTTGAAACGCCGGAAGACTATATGGGTGACGTAATCGGTGACCTGAACCGTCGTCGCGGTATCATTGAAGGTATGGATGACACTGCTACCGGTAAAACCGTTCGTGCTCAGGTACCGTTGTCTGAAATGTTTGGTTATGCAACTGACCTGCGTTCTCAGACCCAAGGCCGTGCTTCTTACTCTATGGAGTTCCTGAAGTACGCTGAAGCGCCGAACAACGTCGCTCAGGCTGTTATTGAAGCTCGTAGCAAATAAGCTACAGTTTTAAAATATTGATCACATGCTCTCACCACAGGGTGAGAGCATAAAAGTAAGGAATATCGTCGTGGCTAAAGAGAAATTTGAACGTTCAAAACCCCACGTCAACGTTGGTACTATCGGCCATGTTGACCACGGTAAAACAACCCTGACTGCTGCAATCACCACCGTGCTGGCTAAGACCTACGGCGGTTCTGCGCGCGCATTTGATCAGATTGATAACGCGCCGGAAGAGAAAGCGCGTGGTATTACCATCAATACTTCTCACGTTGAGTACGACACCCCGACGCGTCATTATGCGCACGTTGACTGCCCGGGCCACGCCGACTACGTGAAAAACATGATCACCGGCGCAGCACAGATGGATGGCGCTATTCTGGTTGTGGCAGCAACTGACGGCCCCATGCCGCAGACCCGCGAACACATCCTGCTGGGTCGCCAGGTTGGCGTGCCTTACATCATCGTGTTCCTGAACAAATGTGACATGGTTGATGATGAAGAGTTGCTGGAACTGGTTGAAATGGAAGTGCGTGATCTGCTGACGCAGTATGACTTTCCCGGCGATGACACCCCGATCGTTCGTGGTTCAGCGCTGAAAGCACTGGAA
This sequence comes from Enterobacterales bacterium, assembly GCA_015655145.1. Lineage (GTDB taxonomy): Bacteria > Pseudomonadota > Gammaproteobacteria > Enterobacterales > Enterobacteriaceae > JAATFO01. The sequence goes on from JAATFO010000048.1 coordinate 14,693, forward strand.
GGCGAAGCAGCATGGGAAGAAAAAATCCTTGAGCTGGCTAACTATCTGGACACGTACATCCCAGAACCAGAACGTGCGATTGACAAGCCGTTCCTGCTGCCTATCGAAGATGTATTCTCCATCTCTGGTCGTGGTACTGTGGTAACAGGGCGTGTTGAACGCGGTGTTATCAAAGTCGGTGAAGAAGTTGAAATTGTTGGGATCAAACCGACAGTAAAATCAACGTGTACCGGTGTTGAAATGTTCCGTAAATTGCTGGACGAAGGCCGTGCTGGTGAGAACGTCGGTGTTCTGTTACGTGGTATCAAGCGTGAAGACATCGAACGTGGTCAGGTTCTGGCTAAACCCGGTTCAATTAAGCCTCACACTCAGTTCGAATCAGAAGTGTATATCCTGTCCAAAGAAGAAGGTGGTCGTCATACGCCGTTCTTCAAAGGCTATCGTCCGCAGTTCTACTTCCGTACCACTGACGTGACAGGCACTATCGAACTGCCGGAAGGTGTTGAGATGGTAATGCCAGGCGACAACATTAAAATGGTTGTTACCCTGATCCACCCGATTGCGATGGACGACGGTTTGCGTTTCGCTATCCGTGAAGGTGGCCGTACTGTTGGTGCTGGTGTTGTTGCTAAAGTTATTGCTTAATTGCCAATAACGAATGGGCAGAGCGTGCTTCTGCCCGGACAATAAAAAACCAGTCAGCGATTGCTGGCTGGTTTTTTTTCGCACAGAATTTTTACCGGCAAAATTTCTTGCTATCTATGGCAACGTTTTTCGGTAGTGCCTCCAATGAGTAGAACATGTATTTCTCAATGAAGGCCCCGATGACTTTTTCATGTAACTCAACAGAACGTGAGAAACAGATAGTCCTGCG
>JAATFO010000087.1 GCA_015655145.1 Enterobacterales bacterium
ATCCGACATCCGACATCCGACATCCGACATCCGACATCCGACAATGATATTATCGCTGTTAACCGCGGCATACGCTTATTGCGTTAATGCAAAATCTTGGCAAGAAAATCTTTTGCCCGATCTGATTGCGGATTATCAAAGAAAAGATCCTTCCGCGTGTCTTCAATAATCTTACCTTCATCCATAAAAATGACCCGGTTAGCCACTTTACGGGCAAACCCCATCTCGTGCGTCACCACCATCATGGTCATCCCTTCATGGGCCAGCTCAATCATGACATCCAGTACTTCGTTAATCATTTCAGGATCGAGTGCGGAAGTCGGCTCGTCAAATAACATCGCCACCGGGTCCATGCAAAGGGCTCGTGCAATCGCCACGCGTTGTTGTTGCCCACCAGAAAGCTGTCCAGGGAATTTATTGGCGTGCGCCGCCAGCCCAACACGCGCCAGCAACGTTTGTCCTTTTGCCTGTGCGGCATCTTTATTGCGTTTTAATACTTTAATTTGCGCCAGTGTCAGGTTCTCAAGAATACTGAGATGCGGAAAGAGCTCAAAATGCTGAAAAACCATACCCACTTTTGCGCGTAACTGCGCCAGGTTGGTTTTTTTATCGGTTAACAAGGTGCCATTCACCTCAATGGCGCCTTGCTGAATGGGCTCAAGGCCATTGACCGTTTTAATCAGCGTTGATTTACCGGAACCAGAAGGACCGCAAACGACAACCACTTCGCCTTTTTTAACGTCAGTCGAACAGTCGGTCAAGACCTGAAAGTGACCATACCATTTAGAAACATTTTTCAGGGCAATCATTTATACCGTCCTTCTTCTTTTTAGATAACTGACCAGCATGGATGCACAAATACTGATAACAAAATAGACCAAACCGGCAAACAGGATCATTTCAACCTGAGTACCATCGCGCTCGCCAATGGAGGACGCGGTACGGAAAAAATCGGCAAGACTGAGCACATAAACCAGCGAGGTGTCCTGAAAAAGGACAATACCTTGCGTCAGTAACAATGGCACCATGGCCCGGAATGCTTGCGGCAGAATAATGAGTTGCATTGACTGCCAGTGTGTCATACCGAGGGCCAATGCTGCATTGGATTGCCCGCGAGAGATGCTCTGAATGCCTGCTCGAATAATTTCAGAATAATATGCCGCTTCAAAAAGCGAGAATGCCACCATGGCGGAGATCAGACGAATATCGGTTTTAGGCGACAGTCCCAGAACCTGTTGCAGAAAACTGGGTACCACCAGATAGAACCATAACAGTACCATGACCAGGGGCACAGAACGGAACAGGTTGACGTATAGTTTTGCGAACCAGCTAATCGGTTTAATTACTGATAGTCGCATGACAGCCAGCAGGGTGCCCCAGATAATGCCGAAAATAATGGCGATCACCGTAATCTTGAACGTGATAATGAGACCGCTCAATAAATAGGGCAGGCTGGGAATAATCGAACTCCAGTCAAATTGGTGCATCATTTACTCCCCATATTGCCTGGCAGGCGTACTTTGCGTTCAACCAGACTCATGATCAACATGATTATCAGGTTGATGCCAATATAAGCCAGCGTAATTGCGGTAAAAGACTCATAGGCATGTGCGGAGTAGTCCAGCAATTTACCGGCCTGTGCAGCCATGTCCACCAGGCCAATTGTTGAGGCGATGGCTGAGTTTTTCACCAGATTAAGCATTTCAGAGGTTAATGGTGGCACGATAACGCGATAGGCATTCGGGAGCAGTACATAACGATAAGTCTGCGACAAGGTTAATCCCATCGCCAGTCCTGCATTTTTTTGTCCACGCGGCAATGATTGAATGGCGGCGCGGACTTGCTCGCAAACACGAGCGGCAGTAAATAAACCGAGACAGATGACAGAAGAAACGAAGAATTGAATATTTGGATCCAGTTCTGCTTTAAACCACATGCCAAGATTTTCACCAACCAGTTCTGGCGCCACCAGATACCAAAAGAAGAACTGTACGATCAGCGGAATATTGCGAAACAGCTCAACGTAGCAGGTACCTATCGTCGATAGCAGGCGGTTTGGCACTGTGCGCAGAATACCGAACAGAGAACCCACCAGAAACGCAATGATCCAGGCACAAACCGAAACAGCAATAGTGACCTGAAAGCCGGACCATAGCCAACCCAAATAGGTAGTGTTACCGAACGGGGCTGATTCAAGAAAGATGCCCCAGTTCCAATTAATGCCCATAACAAACTCCGGTAAAAAAGGGTAGCGAAGCTACCCTGAAGATTGGTGAGAGGCTTTTCGTCATGCACAACAGGGAACATTGCCGTACATATTGTCTGCCCGGGCCTGTGTTCAACAATCGACAGGGCAGCATCTACCCGTCATATTTCAGCTTGCCGCAGAACTGGCGGTGAGCATTTACCTGAATCACCTAAACTCCAGTAAGTGATTCAGGATTCACCCGCTTGCTGCTTTCCTGCAACGTGAAATTGATTGGGTATATTTGTATAAGCTCATTATTTATCGCGGACTTGCTCTCTTGCGACAGCAATGCGATTCATGGCTAATTTAATGCGTTATCGTTTGGTGATTTAAACAGGGCTTTCATATCATCAGAAAGTTCGAAGTTCAGATTAAGGTTCTTGGGAGGAATGGGTTGTTTAAACCATTTTTCGAACCATTTACCTGCTTCACCCGAGGTTTGTGCTTTAGCAAGGGTGTCATCGACCAGAGTTTTAAAGGCCGGATCGTCTTTGCGCAACATGCAACCATAGGCTTCTTTTGATTGCGGAGTGCCGACGATATCCCAGTTATCGGGTTTCTTCGCTTTTGCTCGTTCACCGGCCAGCAAGGCATCATCCATCATAAAGGCCACAGCACGCCCGGTTTCCAGAGTGCGGAAGGAGTCACCGTGATCTTTTGCACTAATAATGCGCATGGACATTTTCTTCTCGTCATTCAGTTTGTTCAACAGAATTTCAGAGGTGGTGCCGGAGGTGACAACAACCGTCTTGTCTTTCAGATCAGCAAAATCTTTAATCGGACTGCCTTTTTTCACCAATAAACGTGTACCAATGACGAAAATGGTATTAGAGAAATCGGCTTGTTTTTGGCGTTCAAGATTATTGGTCGTCGAGCCGCATTCGAAATCATAGGTGCCGTTTTGCAATAGTGGAATGCGGTTTTGTGAGGTAATCGGTAGCATTTTCACTTGTAGATCAGGTTTATTCAGTTTGGTTTTGATCGCCTCAACGATGGCATTTGAATAATCCTGAGAATATCCCACGACTTTTTGCTGGTTATTGTAGTAAGAAAAGGGAACGGATGATTCGCGGTGTCCGACAACAATCACCCCATTGTCGTTAATCTTTTTAAGCGTACCACTGAGATCTTCTGCCTGGACTGCTGTGGCTGCCGCACTAACCAGCAACAGAGATAACGCTACTTTGCGTATCTGCATGTTCCAACTCCTTTGTTGTTTTAGGCACCAAAATAAAACGGTGCCGATGATGAAATCGTGTTTATTTCTTACTACTTTTCTCGTTATTCTGAAGCGTAAAGCCACTTAGAATACTGTTTAACATAGCGTAATGTTAAGGCTATGAAACGGAAAAGTTTCTTTTTTGCGAAGCGTACCGCACCAGAGTAACGCAATCTTGGTCAAATTGCCCTGTTTTGGTGCGAAACAAGCACCAAAACAGGGCTTAAAATCATCAGATTGCAAGGCAACGCTTTTCCGCAGAGAACGTATTGGTTAAAAAAAGCAATAATTGTGCCATGGCATGTTTTTCGCCCATTGTATTGCTGTGCCCAAGTCATGTAATGACCGGGCAACAGTGTCAGGAACGCTGCGTGTGGGCGGACAAATCAAGAGTGTGTTAGTTTGACTGTCTGAGCAACGAACTGGATTTGCGCAACCCGATAATGGCAGCGGCAAAACCAAACAGCACGGTGATAATCCACAGTGGCCAGTTACCAAAACGGGCATACGGTGTCAGGCCAGTTGTCGGCGTAACCTGGGCTATTAGTACATCGCGGGTGAATTGTGGCAACATGCTTTGTACATCGCCATTCGCATTCACCACGGCAGTGACACCATTATTTGTATCGCGCAGTAATGGGCGTCCCAGCTCCAGTGCGCGCATCCGCGCCATCTGAAAATGTTGCCAGGGTCCAATAGAATGGCCAAACCAGGCATCATTTGACACTGTCAACAGGAAGTGAGTGTCCGGGTGGAAATTATCGCGCACCAATTGCCCAAGCACAATCTCGTAGCAAATAGCCGCCGTCAGGTTGTAACCCGCGACGTGTAACTGTGGCTGGAGATAATTGCCGCGGCTAAACGAAGACATGGGCAAATCAAAAAATGGCGCCAAGGGGCGCAGCAAGTTCTCTAAAGGAACGAATTCGCCAAAAGGAACCAAATGGTTTTTCTGATAGCGGTTACCGCTGCGATAGTCATAAGGCTGCTTACTGCCAAGGGCGATCACCGAGTTATAATCATGATAACGATTATTCTCCAGCCGCGAATCAACAATTCCGGTGATCAGACTACTTCCGGTGTCACGTAATTCCCGGTCCAGCGAATGCAGGAACGCTTGCTGATTGGTTTCCAGATCAGGGATGGCGGATTCCGGCCAGATGATGAGGGGTGTTTTCCCCATAAATGGACGAGAAAGTTGATGGTAGATGCGCAGCGTATTGATGAGCTGATCCGGGTCCCATTTCAGCGATTGCGGAATATTTCCCTGTACCAGCGCAACATTCAGAGCATCGTCGGGTATCGGCTGATACCAGTTAATGCTGCGTAGCGGCCAGGCGAGTAATAACAGAACTACGGCACTGATAACGGGCATCAACCGACGCTGTACCAGTGAACAGGCGATCATCCCGGCGATCATCACCAGAACAAAGGTGATTGCGTCGACACCCAAAATAGGAGCCAGTCCTTTAAGTGGGCCGTCAATCTGGCTATAACCGAATTGCAGCCAGGGGAAACCGGTCAGGACCCAGCCACGTAGAAATTCGCTCACTTGCCACAGTACCGGGGCAACCAGTAGCAGTCGCAACCACGATGCTGCCGGACAGAGACGATTCAACACAGCGGCAAAAAGCAAAGGATACAGGGCGAGGTAGGCTGCCAGCAGTACCACCAGAAAGACATTTATTGGGCCAGGCATGCCGCCAAATGTCGCGATACTGACGTAAACCCAGTTAATACCACTGCCAAAAAGACCGAAACCCCAGGCAAAGCCAAGTGCCGCTGCTTGTGGTGTTGAACGGTTTAACGTGACGAGTTGCAAACCGAGCAGAGATAAAAGAGCGGCAGGCCAAAAATCAAAGGGCGAAAATGACAGAGTACCCAGCGCGCCGGTGAGCAGCGCCAGCAGCAAGCGGATGGGCTGACGCGCGTATAATGAAGCTATAGCCATAAATAAATTATTCATCCAGTTTCGGTTGCGGCACGTTTTCCGGAATTTTTACATGGACCTGGATGATACGGCGGCTGTCCGCCATCGCGACTTTAAATTGGTAACCATCAATGTCGATGCTTTCACCGCGCGCGGGCAGATGACCAAATCCCTGCATAATTAAGCCACCGATAGTATCGACTTCTTCATCACTGAACTGCGTGTTGAAGACTTTATTAAAGTCTTCAATGGGCGTCAGGGCGCGGATCGTGTAAGTATGTCGACTCAACTGGCGGATATCCCGATCTTCCTCATCATCATACTCATCTTCAATTTCACCGACGATGAGTTCAAGGATATCTTCAATGGTCACCAGACCGGAAACACCGCCAAATTCATCAATCACGATGGCCATGTGATAACGCTGTGAGCGAAACTCTTTCAACATGCGATCAACCCGTTTGCTTTCCGGGACTACCACCGCAGGGCGTAACACTTTTTCCATGTTGAACGGATCTGACTCACTGCTCATAAATGGCAACAGATCTTTTGCCATCAGAATCCCTTCGACATGATCTTTATCTTCGCTGATCACCGGGAAGCGTGAGTGAGCTGATTCAATAATGACATTAAGGCACTCATCCAGACCCTGGTTACGTTTCAGGGTAATCATCTGTGAGCGGGGGATCATGATGTCGCGGACACGCTGCTCAGCAATATCCATAACGCCTTCCAGCATGTCACGGGTATCCGGATCGATCAGCTCGTTCTGTTCAGAGTCGCGGAACAGTTCCAGCAAATCTTCACGCTTTTTGGGCTCACCATGAAAAAGTTGATTAAGGATGAGGGAAAAGAACCCCTTTTTACTAGCGGGACTGTCGTTATTTTGTGAATGGTCGTCGCTCATGGCGTTTAAATTTTGGTCTCTCTTATGAGGATCGGGCCTGCTGGCAACCGCCGACAGACAACAATAAGGCCACGCCATTTATGGCGCGTCTTTCTCCGAAATGTACGGATCAAGATAGCCAAGAGCAAGCATTATCTCGGTTTCCAGCGACTCCATCTCTTCGGCTTCATCATCGTCAATATGATCATAACCCAACAGATGCAGGCTGCCGTGAATGACCATATGAGCCCAGTGGGCTTCAGGTGATTTTTCCTGTTCTTGCGCTTCCTGTTCAACTACCTGACGGCAGATGACAAGATCACCCAGTAAAGGCAGTTCAATGCCGGGGGGGGCTTCAAAAGGAAACGATAGCACATTTGTTGGTTTATCTTTACCGCGATAGGTCAAATTCAACGTATGGCTTTCTGTCTCATCAACAATCCGAATGGTGACTTCACTTTCCGCCTGGAAACGGGGTAGTACGCCCTCCAGCCAGCGTTGAAAATCGGCTTCAACCGGTAATCCAGAGGTGACTGCACAAGCCAGTTGTAAATCAAGAATCACATCACTACTCATTTGGGTTCCTGGGGTATCTGCGCCGCCTGCGTTTCATGCTTACGTTCTTCCGCCAGTTTATCGCGACGTTTTTGCTCAGCGTCTTCCCAGGCCTCATAGGCATTAACAATACGAGCGACCACCGGATGGCGTACCACATCTTCACTGGTGAAGAAATTAAAGCTGATCTCGTCTACCTCTGAAAGTACTTCAATGGCGTGACGTAATCCTGATTTCATATTACGCGGCAGGTCTATTTGGGTGACGTCGCCAGTAATGACCGCTTTAGAGTTGAAGCCGATGCGCGTCAGAAACATTTTCATCTGCTCAATAGTGGTGTTCTGGCTTTCATCAAGAATGATAAATGCGTCATTAAGCGTACGGCCACGCATGTAAGCCAGTGGCGCCACTTCGATCACATTGCGTTCCATCAGTTTCTCGACGCGTTCAAAGCCCATCATCTCAAAGAGCGCGTCATATAAGGGGCGCAGGTAAGGATCGACCTTCTGGCTTAAGTCGCCAGGTAAGAATCCCAGTTTTTCACCGGCTTCGACTGCGGGACGCGTCAGCAGAATACGGCGAATTTCCTGACGTTCCAAAGCATCCACCGCCGCTGCCACCGCCAGCCAGGTCTTGCCGGTACCCGCAGGGCCAATCCCGAAAGTGATATCGTGGGCAAAAATATGGGTGATGTACTGTGCCTGGTTGGGTGTGCGTGGTTTGATGACGCCGCGTTTGGTTTTAATGGTCGCCGTTTTACTGTATTCCGGTACGCCTTCAGTCGTTTGTTCTAACACCCGGCTCTCTTTAATGGCCAGATGGATTTGCTCCGGCTCAATATCCGGAATATTGCCGCGCACTGGCGCAGTATCAACATAAAGATCGCGCAGAATGTTGGCGGCAGCATTAACAAGAAGGCCACGTCCCGACAAGGTAAACGTATTATCGTGGCGCAAAATTTCAATGCCCAGACGTCGTTCAAGTTGTTTAATATTGTCGTCAAACGGGCCACACAGACTCAGTAACCGACGATTGTCGGCGGGTTCTACTACGATTTCACGCCTTTCACTAGTCAAACGAATCCTTTGGGTCACTCAGGGCCAGGTTGAGGATGTAATAACATGTGTGCAGAAAAAATGATTGATAGCCGCTATCTTGCATGTTCAATGCGTACTTACCGAACCATTGTTGCGCCACGCGCCTGGGACTTATCCGCTTGCGCCTTCCTGCATCAATGGGATACAGGGCAGGGCAAAAGGGCGCAAGCCATAAAGTTGATATTTGGGCGCGGGTTTCAGAAACCAAGTGCAATGACGTGATTTTGGCCGTAGTGTTTGTCCGGCCTGTCGCTAAACCATTGCTTCATGGCTGAAACAGACCCACCCCAATTTCATTTTCTTTGCGCGTGCGGGCAATGACCGACGCCGGGCTTTCTGCCACGCGTAACTCCATTTGATCTTCGCGTCGAATGGCGATACCACGCAGCGAGTTGGGGTAGACATCAACAATTTCGACGTCAACAAACTTGCCAATCATGTCTGGCGTTCCTTCAAAATTCACCACGCGGTTATTTTCAGTGCGCCCAGAGAGCTCCATCACATTTTTACGCGAGGTTCCTTCGACCAGAATACGCTGTATGGAACCCAACATTCTGCGGCTCCAGGCCATTGCTTGCTGATTAATCCGTTCCTGCAGAATATAAAGACGTTGTTTCTTCTCTTCTTCTGTTACGTCATCAGGTAAATCAGCAGCGGGGGTGCCCGGACGTGCCGAATAAATAAAACTGAAGCTCATATCGAAATTGACATCGGCGATCAGTTTCATGGTTTTTTCAAAATCGGCTTGTGTTTCACCCGGGAAGCCAATAATAAAGTCAGAGCTTATCTGAATATTGGGGCGTGCCGCGATCAGTTTACGGATGATCGCTTTATACTCCAGCGCAGTGTGTGCGCGTTTCATCATCGTCAGAATGCGATCAGAGCCGCTTTGTACCGGCAAATGCAGGAAGCTCACCAACTCCGGGGTATCACGGTAGACTGCGATGATATCATCGGTAAATTCGATCGGATGGCTGGTTGTAAAGCGAATACGATCAATGCCGTCAATGGTGGCGACTAAACGCAGCAAGTCAGCAAAAGAGCAGAGTTCGCCATCGTAAGTTGCCCCACGGTACGCATTCACGTTTTGGCCGAGCAAATTCACTTCACGTACACCCTGAGCGGCTAACTGTGCGATTTCAAAAAGAATGTCGTCGCATGGGCGACTGACTTCTTCTCCGCGCGTGTAAGGCACCACGCAGAAAGTACAGTATTTGTTACATCCTTCCATAATGGATACAAACGCGGTGGGCCCGTCTGCGCGCGGTTCTGGCAGACGATCGAATTTTTCGATTTCCGGGAAACTGATATCAACCACCGGGCTTTTCGAACCCCGAACGGTGTTGATCATTTCCGGTAGACGATGCAGTGTCTGAGGGCCAAAAACGATGTCTACATAGTTGGCGCGCTGGCGAATATGATCGCCTTCCTGTGATGCCACACAACCGCCAACACCAATGATCAGATCCGGGTTGCTTTCTTTCAGCGTGCGCCAGCGACCAAGTTGATGGAAAACCTTTTCCTGTGCCTTTTCACGAATTGAGCAGGTGTTAAGCAGCAGAATATCGGCTTCTTCCGTGACATCTGTCAGGGTATAGCCGTGAGTACTCTCCAGCAGGTCGGCCATCTTCGATGAATCGTATTCGTTCATCTGACAGCCCCAGGTTTTGATATGCAGTTTTTTAGTCATCGAACTTGCCATTAAGCCATTAATCAGTGC
>JAATFO010000126.1 GCA_015655145.1 Enterobacterales bacterium
AAAACGAACAGAGTGTATATTATTAGATACAATATCAATCTGCTTTCCTTTTTATTATATTAATGAGACGTAACCTTAGCGGCTTTTGTGCGATAAATAAAAGAAATGACATGATGATAAATAAAGCCACTTTCATCATAATATTGTAGGTATCGAAATAAACAGACAGTGCAATAATTGCCACCATTAAGAGAAATTCACCCGGAAAGACAATCAATTTATAAGCTTTTTCTTTTAGCATGATAAACAAAAATGCCAGCACTTTAGAAAGCGTTAGCGAAACACCTAACGCGATAGTGGCACCTAATAAACCATATTTTGGTATTAAAGCATAACATAAACCGATATTTAATAGCCCGCTGATAATTAATAATAAGAAATTGAATTTAGCAAAACCATTCATGGTCATCCATTCGCTCACCGCCCCCCAACAGCTAATGCCAACATAGACGATTGACAACAAAGTAAACGCTGTGGCGCCTGCTACATATTCTGTACCAAACAGACTCAATATCTCGCGGCTAAACAAAATAAAAAAAACACCGGCTGTTGTGGTCAGTGTAAAAGAAAGGGAAAAATTTCTTCGATAAGCGTCATGTTTTTCTTCATGATGGAAATAGTGATAAAGTCGTGGTTCAAAGCTCTTTGATAGCGCAATATAAGGGAACAGGCAAACAATCGCCAGTGAGGTAACAATGTCATAAATAGCCACGTTATTGGTTGTTGACAGTGACCCTAACAGAATAACATCAATTTTACCTGCAATGGAGAGCATGATTGCATTCATGCCCAAACTCAATGCGTAATTGAATCTCTTGAAAAAAGAAGCAATATCAGGCGTTGTCCATTGCACTGTTTTCGCCAGCGAATAGCATAAAAGAGCCAGTAGCAATACTTGTGACAGGATCATACTCCATGCCAGCCCGCTAAAACCATTATACCCCGCTAGAATAAACAGCAGAAGAAAAGGAAAGCGCAGAATACGTTGTAACAAATTAGATAAAATAAAGCCTGAGTTGATATATCCTTTGACCCTGATAATCGGTGTTAACAGATTATAAATTGCCCACAAAGGCACCATGAGCAAAGAAAGATGATAATTACTTTTACTGACATTATTATTTAACAACGTTCTGATAAAAAAATCATCGAAGTAATAAAATATCGCGCATCCGACGACGATCAAAACAATTCCACTGCACGTTTCTTCAAAAAGAACCCTGTCATGCTGTTCTTTCTGATAATAATACAGAATTGAACTATCTCTTCCCAACATCAGAACAACAACCATAATTGAAACCAGGGCAAATGACAAACGGAACTCGCCATAAATAGCTTCGCTAACGTGATTGGTTATATATATGGTAGTTAGAAACATGATCATGTTTCCAGCTAAATTTGTGCCCAGCCCAATAATAATGTTATTTTTCTTCTCAATATAGTTAACAAGAAAATTTGTTTTTGAAGTCATCAATCATCTCATATAACATGTTTTTCACTTTTCGGGGAGTCAACATTAACTCACGTGATAACTTTTCAATATTTATCAGAGGGAAATTATCGTGGTTATTATTAGGATGCCAGACAACTTCACATTGTGTTTTGCTTTGTATAATATCAACAATGTCTCCGGCACTGACATTTTCTCCCGATGCAATATTAAACACACCGGGAATATTATATTTAAGTATGGATAAGACAGCACCCGATACATCGTCAACAAAGACATAATCTTTGGCGTATTCAGGAGATACATACAAATTTATTTTTTTATTTTGTATCGCATCTCGTACCAGCGAGGGTAAAAACAACGGACTGTTAAATGCTTTACCATACACATTTGACGGTCTTAGTATTGCATAAGGTTTTGGTTGTGATTTTATAATGGTTTCAGCCAGTAATTTTACCTGATTAAACAAGACTCGTACATCACATTGATTGATGCTGAATTGACTATCTTCCCGGCCGGAATCACTGTCAAGATATATTCGCGTAGATGATATATAAACCAGTCTTTCATAGGTGCTTGTTTTTATAATATTCCTTAACACATCAACATGGGAATAAATGACTTCATCAACTTTACTGCAATCACCTACTCCACAGCACACGATGACCTGTCCAAGATTTTTCTGATTAAAATCAGTCGTTCTCCAGTCTCCAACATTGACAGTATAATTATCTTTCCTCAGAACATCGCACACAGAAGAACCAATAAACCCACCTGCACCAAATACCGTAATTGTTTTCATCTTTGATCCCGGAAACGTCATTTTATTGCTGGCTGTAACTGCCTGTCGAGATTAAAAAAACAGCTACCAGACAACAATCATCTAACCTATTCATTTATCCCTTTCACCATCTTAAGAAGATACTTGCCGTAATCATTCTTCGCCAAAGGTGCAGCCAGTTTTCTAACATCTTCGGCACTGATAAACCCTTTGCGGAAAGCAATTTCTTCAGGGCAAGAGACCTTCAACCCCTGACGTGCCTCCAATGTTTGAATAAAATTTCCGGCTTCAATCAGACTTTCATGGGTTCCGGTGTCCAGCCAGGCATAGCCACGCCCGATCAACGCTACCGACAGCGCCCCCTCCTGTAAATAAAGATTATTGATATCCGTGATCTCTAATTCGCCACGCGCTGAAGGCTTCAAACTTTTAGCCATATCAATCACATTATTATCATAGAAATAAAGCCCGGTGACAGCATAGTTGCTTTTAGGCACCGACGGTTTTTCTTCCAGTGAGATCGCCTTGCCATTGCTATCGAACTCCACCACACCATAACGTTCCGGATCATTAACATGATAAGCAAACACCGTCGCGCCAGATTGTTGATTTACTGCCATTTCCAGCTCTTTAGGCAAATCGTGACCATAGAAAATATTATCGCCAAGAATTAACGCGCAATGGTCATTGCCAATAAAAGACTCACCAATAATGAATGCCTGCGCCAGCCCATCCGGGCTATCCTGTACTTTATACTGAAGATTTAATCCCCACTGACTGCCATCGCCAAACAGTTGCTGAAAACGTGGCGTATCCTGAGGTGTACTGATAATTAAGATGTCACGAATCCCCGCCAGCATAAGCGTACTCAGTGGGTAATAAATCATTGGTTTGTCATAAATAGGAAGCAATTGTTTACTGACAACCATGGTTACCGGGTACAGCCGGGTCCCGGAACCACCCGCCAAAATAATACCTTTACGCGTCATCATTGTTGGTTCTCTGTTCATTTACTTTATAGATCACAACCGAAATTAGCCGATAACCGGTCAACAAACCTGAGCTTGTACCCTACAGCGGCTATCGTTGTTCATAATTTTGTTTCATCCACGCCTGATACGCACCGCTCTTAACATGCTCAACCCATGATTGATGATTGAGATACCACAAAATTGTTTTATGGATACCCGTTTCGAAAGTTTCACGCGGTTTCCAGTTTAATTCATCGCGAATTTTACTGGCATCAATAGCATAACGCCGATCATGGCCCGGCCGATCGGTGACATAAGTAATTAAACGACGATAAGGCGCGGCGGCGGGTAATAACGTGTCCAGCAGGTCGCAAATGGTCTCAACAACTTGTACGTTTTTTTTCTCATTGTTGCCGCCAATATTGTAAGTTTCCCCCACTTGACCTTGAGTCACCACAAGATAAAGCGCGCGGACATGGTCTTCCACATACAGCCAGTCACGGATCTGATCGCCCCGACCATAAATGGGCAGTGCCTTGCCCGCAAGCGCATTAAGAATTGTCAGAGGAATGAGTTTTTCTGGAAAATGATAAGGACCATAATTATTGGAGCAATTAGTGATGATCGTCGGCATGCCATAAGTGCGATGCCATGCCCGCACTAGATGGTCGCTGGATGCTTTCGAAGCCGAATAGGGACTGCTTGGCGCATAAGCGCTTTGTTCGGTAAAAAGCGGTAATGCGTCTTTATTACCAGACCAGGTATCTGGATGGGGGAGATCACCATAGACTTCATCGGTTGAAATATGATGAAAACGAAAATGTCGTTTCCGCTGTGGCTCAAGAGCATGCCAGTAGGCGCGAGCAATCTCCAGTAAAACAGCCGTGCCAACAATATTCGTCGTAATAAAATCAGCGGGTCCAGAGATCGAACGGTCAACATGGCTTTCCGCCGCCAGATGCATAACAACATCGGGCTGGTGTTTGGCAAATATTTTTTCAATGGCGCTTTTATCGCAAATATCTGCCTGCTCAAAGGAATAGCGAGGATGACCAGCAACGTTGGCCACTGACTCCGGATTTCCGGCATACGTTAGTTTATCGACGTTAAGTACATAATCTTCAGTATTTTCAATAAGATGCCTCACAAGCGCCGACCCGATAAATCCCGCGCCACCGGTAACCAAAATTTTCACGTTAATTAATCTCGCTGGTAAATTTTTCTTCTGAATTTAACCGACACGCCATTGCCGTTGACTGCGTATTTTACAACCTGAGCACCCTCATAGCGCGGGAAAACCGCAGGTGCTCTCCCCACGCAAGCACCGGTCTCCAAAGACCGACCACTGACCACAGTAAACATTCTCGCGCCAAGAGTGACTGCTTTTGCTTTTTATTTCCATCAGAAATGGTTTGAAAAGACACGCTACCGCCCCTGGCTCAAAGCAACCAGATAACGTAAAGCACGACAATTCAGGCTCACAGGCTTGTTTTCAGACTGAATAATGCCGAAAGTCCCTTCTCCCACGAATATATTAACAATAATTCTCGTACTATCACGCGGGACACTCAAGTGGAAGTTCACTTCTCTGGATCAACGCACAGAAAAAACGGAGCATCAGCATGCTGACGATCCCGAAAAAAACAGCCCAATGCGACGATTTTTTGTGCCACAGAGGTGAGAGTACGCCGCCTACACCTTGAGAGAATAACAAGGCAATTAATTGTTTTATATGATTTTTATGTGGTTTACATAAATGATGGTATTCAGACTGGATACCCGATGATGAGATACTACGAAGAAATGAGAAATCAAAAGAGGATGCACACTGGCCAGGCTAGCTATTTTGCCGAAAATTTATCGCTAAGCCAGTGCGTAAGTCATTAACACGAAGGCTTATCCGTTCAGCGATACCCGTGCGGATTTTTCAACTGCCAATTCCATGTATCACGCATCATTGCATCAAGACCACGAGAAACCCGCCAGTCCAGTTCTTGCTCAGCCAATGTTGCATCAGCCCAGAAGGCAGGCAGATCACCATCCCGACGTGGCAGAATCTGATAAGCAATATTTTTCCCGGACGCTTTTTCGAACGCGCTTACCATTTCAAAAACTGAGTAACCTTTTCCGGCCCCAAGGTTGTAAGCACGGTAACCGCGAATGGCATTCAGACGATCCAACGCTTTCAAGTGCCCTTCCGCCACATCAACGACGTGGATATAATCTCTTACCCCGGTGCCATCGTGGGTATCGTAGTCATCGCCAAAAATACCCAGTTTTTCCAGACGACCAATCGCGACTTGAGCAATGTACGGTAACAGGTTGTTTGGAATACCATTAGGATCTTCGCCAATCTCACCCGACTCATGCGCGCCCACCGGATTGAAATAACGCAGAGCAATCGCTTTAAAATGATTATCCGCTGTGGCGTAATCTTGCATTATCTGCTCAACCATGAGTTTAGAGGTACCGTAAGGGCTGGTCGTACCACCAATGGGCGTCGTTTCCACATACGGAACCGGGGCATTTGCGCCATATACCGTCGCGGAAGAACTGAAAATAAATTGATAGATTCCCGCGCGACGCATCTCTTCCAGCAGGACAACCGTGCCGGAAACATTATTCTCATAATATTCAAGCGGCTTACGCGTTGATTCGCCCACCGCTTTCAGACCGGCAAAGTGAATGACCGCATTGACAGTATGGTGAGCGAAAATGTCACGTAACACCTGACGATCCAGAATATCACCTTCAATAAAGGCGACACGCTTACCCGCCAGTTTTTCTACCCGATTGATTGATTCACGTGAAGCATTACTGAGATTATCCAGCACCACCACGTCATCACCACGTTGTAATAACGCCAGCACGGTGTGGGACCCGATATAACCAGCCCCACCTGTCACCAAAATAGCCATCAGGGCTCCTTTGCCACGCATTTGCGTGGCGAATAAGAGGGATTATGGAGGGATTATTTTTTCAGTATTTGTTGAATCTTCTCACGGAACTCTTGCCCCAGGCTATTATTGCGTAAGCCATAAGAAACGAACGCCTGCATATAACCCAGTTTGCGCCCGCAATTGAAACTGCGTCCGGTCAGCAGACTGGCATCAACGGGTTGTTTCTTGCTCAGGCTGGCAATGGCATCCGTTAGCTGAATACGATCCCAGGCGCCGGGGCCGGTTTTTTCCAGCTCAGCCCAAATATCAGCCGAAAGCACATAACGCCCTACAGCCGACAAATCGGAATCAAAGGTGTGCGGATTCTCGGGTTTTTCGACGTAGTCGGTAATGGTGCTGACTTGCCCCTCAATCGTCAGTGGCTCCTCCGTGGTAATGACTGAATACTCAGACAGATCACCCTGTGGGCGGTGTTTCGCCAGTACCTGACTACGACCGGTTTCTTCGAAACGCGCAACCATAGCCGCAAGATTGTAACGCAAATGGTCCGCAGTAGAGTCATCCAGCAACACGTCCGGGAGAACCACAACAAAAGGATTATCGCCAACCAACGGTCGGGCACACAGGACCGAATGTCCCAGCCCCAATGGCTGCGCCTGACGGACGTTCATGATAGTAACACCGGGCGGGCAAATAGACTGGACTTCGCTGAGTAATTGGCGTTTAACGCGAGCTTCAAGCAATGCTTCCAGCTCATAAGTGGTATCAAAATGATTTTCCACCGCGTTCTTGGAAGCATGCGTCACCAAAACGATTTCTTTGATACCCGCAGCAACACACTCATCAATGATGTATTGGATCATCGGTTTATCAACAACAGGCAGCATCTCTTTAGGAATAGCCTTTGTGGCCGGAAGCATATGCATACCGAGACCTGCAACCGGGATAACTGCTTTAAGTCTTGTCATAATATTTCCATTACTGATGTTAGAATGTAAATTTTCCCGTTGAGCGCATATCGCCATCATCTTGCGGATTGCTGATACGTTGTTCCTGACAGTCTACTAACAAAGTAAGCCATCATGGTCCTGCTTCCCATCATAAGCACAACGAAAAATGCATGGGTATACGTATTACCAGACTGTCGTTTTGACTACCGCTAATTGTGCTTGCAGGCGAGATAAATTGTTCTGGAACAGTGCATCTGCACTCAGGAAACCAGTGCGTGTTTTGGCAAATTCCAGCTTGCCGGCAACATGTTCCACCATGCGTTCATCCCAACTACGGTTAATTTTATCTTCTTTATTCCGCACAATTTTTTCAGATATACGTAATGAAATATAGCGCACCCGATCAATATGTCGCTTCAACCCCTGAGAACTTTTCAGCGCCATATGACGTTTAAAACGTTGTAGCGCCAGTTCTACATCCAGGCCCGGTACCTCATTTTTGTTGCCGTCATACATCACGCCACATTTACGCAAGGCATTAACTGTCAAATCACCGCCTAATACCGTTGGACGGTAGGCACAATCAATTGTTTGTGCCCAGTCAAGCCATTTGAAGGTACTGATATCGGTCGAGGTAACCATCGGTACCCAGGGTACACGCATCGCATCGGCGATGATGGCGGCATGCATTGCATCTGCCAGCACCAATTTGGCATGCCGAATTTTCTGAATCACTGCTTTAGCTTCAGTGCGTGGATCGACATAAGTCACACCCGCCATGGCGCAAACTTTTTCCCATTGCCCATGTGCCAGCGCTTTGTGATGGGGAATAAACAAAACACCAGAGCGCTCACTGTCCTGCAACGGGGTAAACTCAGGATGACAATACAAAAAAGCAGCGCCATCGGTAATGTATTGCTGTTTGGTCAGTCCTAAAACATTTGCACTTAATGGACCACGCACGCACATAATATGCCAGCTTTCATCGCCAAAGCCTTCTGGTGGAAATCCGTAGCCAATCCCACTACCAAATACAATCCATTTTTTTGCTTTTGGCATTTCCGGACTAATGATCGTACCAATTCCGGAGAAACGGATATCTTCGTCATCATTGAAAAAGTCAGGCAGTAAATCTGTCCAAAGCCATCGATTTAAATCATCGCCAAAATTACCCAACTTAGATTTATAATAATACAATTTCATTCCAACTCTCCGAAGATACTATAATCGCAAAACAAATCTTAAAACTCATCCCCTGAACTCTTTATCCCACAACAGAATGAACAATGTCAGTGGAGAAATCCTATTGTTCATAAATACCTTCAATGATGCGCTTATAATCCACAGGATCATGTTCTTCCCTGATTCTGCAAATGGCTTCCTGTGCTTTGCCCGCAATAATTTCACGATTATTAACCGCCTCAATAACAATCTTTTTCAGTGAGTGAACTATCTGCTCCCGCACCAAACGTTTATCTTCCGCACTATCAATAATCACTTCACCAAAGCGATTAAGTTTGAGATCAATTAGCCATCCTGCTTTTTCATTATTGATTTCAGGTAATGCCCGCACGTTAGTGGTAACAACAGGACAACCACAAGATTGCATCTCCAACACTGAATATCCATAGGTATCACCCCAGGTTGGCAACAACCCGATATCGCTTTGAAGCATAGCCGTAATAACTTCTTTATTGGGTAACGATTGATGCAAATTCAGGAAAGGCATTAGGCTTATCTTTGCATTAAGCGCATTATAAAATTCCTTATCATCAGGAAACTTTCCATGCAAATAATTATGCTTGCTATTGGTATCACCAATCATCGTTACCGTAACTTGATCAGCATTAATCATATTTTCTTGAAATAATTCACTAAACGCGAGAATTATCTCTGCGCCACCTTTACGATAAAAATCCTTGCCAACAAAGATAAAATTAACCTTATCATTATATTGTATTTTTTCCGTCACATGAAGTTGTTGTGGCGGATGTACAACTTTCATTTTCGATATAATTTCTTTCTCTACCTCTGGATATCTGGAGAGCAGCGCGACCTGAATATCAAAAGCACACTGTGAAAGCGGGATTAATGCAATACAGTTATCCTGAACTATGTATTTCAATATTTTTGCTGTTTTCTCATTTCTGGCTGGTAATGCCGCACCATCACGCACATGGTGTAATGTGATATTTTCCCGTATCCGAGGAATGGCGGTTTCAAAACTAACCACCCATTTTAATTTTGTAATTGGAATGTAATTAAAAAAATGTAAAATATCAATGCGGTATTTTTCCAGAGAATAGATAGACTTAAAAATGAAGTTAGGTTGCATCTTAAAAAGTTTTGATTCAATATAATTAAAATAAAGGAACAGGTTTTTCTTTTTAAGATTTACAAATGTATTATTATCGATGCAGGTAATACATCTTTGCTCTGGATATGAATTATTTGCCAGTCCAATAATCATAACGTTTCTCTTAAGTCAATAATTACATCAAGAAATAATATTGATAGCATCGTAAATATTTAAAATATAGTCACGTGATAACAATAGCCTTTTCGCCAAAATGTTTACAATACGTGCTAATAAAATATATTTTTATATAAATTTCACAAAAAAACTTCAACTATTTTGATTCCTGAAAACTTGCAAAAAAAGCAATAATCAGATCATGAAATTTCCTATATCTGTACATAACAATCGCGTCTTATATTGAATAACAAGGTCTATACACAATATTTCAACACTGTGGCGACGATGAAAGGATTAACATAATAACATAAAGATAACGTTGTCTTAGTCTGTTTAAAATTAAAACAGATTACATTGATTACCAACCGTACTCATACAGTTTTTTTCGCTTTAAGTTTACCAATAAGATTATAGAAAATATTTAGTTTTTCTTTCGGTGTAAACAACAGGGTGAATGCAGTGTAGAATGCCGCACCCGCAATCACATCAACAATCACTTTGATCCAGCCGACAGATAATTGGAACACTGAATCAACGCCCCATAAGAAAAGTACCATTACCGCCGCACCTACGATAGGTTTAGTAATTTGCGCCATATATGTTTTCCAACTGATATCAAGCAGTGTAATCGCACACCAGCCTGAAACCGGGTACAGTAATATTGTCATCACCGTATATGAAAACGCAACGGCTACCACACCGAAATGAACAAAGATAAGGAATACAGCAAGATTGGAGATTGCATAGAGTAACGTCAGTCTTGACTGCCAGTCAGGGCGGTCTCTGGCAAACATAACAGAATTATTGTAATAACCAATGGAGGTAACCAAACCGGCTATACTGACAATTTGCATAATCGGTACAGAATCCATCCACTTGTTCCCCAACAATAATGATGTCAAGTCATAGGAAAGATATGAAAGGCCAATAAAAGCGGGAGCCGTCACACTAATAGTAAAAAAAACCGCATTAAGAAAGCGTTTTCTGAATTCAGGTAGTTTATCTTTAAGACGCGAAAATGCAGGCAATGAAACCCGGGATAAAGCAAAAGAGAGTACCGTATTCAATGTATTTACAATACGTTTCCCCGTAAAATAAATCCCCGACGCCGTTGCTCCCAAAAAGTAACTAATCACAGCCACATCAGCATTTTGATTTAAAAAATTCGTCAGTCCACTCAGACCCACATGCTTAGAATAAGAAAGTGATTCTTTCATTGATTGTTTAGAAACATTGAGAGAGGGTTTCCATGGGATAGTAATCCATAACATAATCATTGCTGTCACATTAGTGACAACCTGTTGCAATACCAGGCTAATGATTCCCATCCCTTTCCAGGCAAAATAAATTCCGGTGATCCCCCCCAGGGTAATCGAGACGACTGAACGAATTGCCAGTGTTTTGTATAAAAGATTATGGGTTAACCAGGCTTCGTGTGTTCGACTAAGACCACTGGTAACAATAATAATACACGTTCCCTTGATAATTTCTGCCAACCCATGGATACCCATGATATGTTCAAAAAAATCGGCAAAAAACCAAACGATGACGACACCTGGAATAGCAATGAAATTACAAAGGAAAAACAACGAATTGTAATCTTCATCGCTGGGCGCTTTTTTTCTGACAATTGAGGTTGCAAGACTATCGAAAAAAACGGTCCTGAAGAACATAGAGACCATAATGGCAACACTAAGTACACCGTAAAGATCAGGAGAAAGTAATCTAGCCAGAACAAGAAAAATAACAAAGGTGATGATCTGTGAGAACAAATTAGCAAGTAATGACCAAATTGCTCCCGATGCCAGACTGGGTTCCGGGCGGGGTTTCGTAGTTAATTTTTCCACATTTAATACCTTCAATCAATAGGATTGTCATTTACCATGAGATACAAGATTATTTTGTTTAAATAAAATGCTTTCCTGTAATAACCCTGACAACCCGCACATCGCCTGACCTACCTGCCCATATTAACACAGCACTGTTTTCACAAAAAATATACCCATCAAGTTTCATATTGCTGCCATTTTAATTTATTGCAACTCTCCCCTGGTCGAATCACGGCAAAGGGAGAACTAGTTAACATCTAAGCTATGGTGACATTACTGATCGCGTAATTTGAAATAAGGAATAGCGCACCGCTCCCCATTAATCACCACAGAAACAAACCCTTTGGGTTGTTGTGTAATAATCTCGTCATCTTTAAGCATCCGCGATGTCAACATAATGTCACCGTCTTCATTGGCGCCAAACCCAGCGATACCATTATGCAAAGACAAACGGCATGGCGCAGTATTGCCTTTTTTGGGTGCCGCATCCATTTTTTCTAATGCAGCATTAAACATGGCACATTTGCCAGTCATAAAACGGTCTTTCGCCGTCGTTTTCATTAACACGGATGCAGACGCCACCTGTTTCGCCAGTTTGACAAAAAGCTGTGTATCGCTGTCATAGGGGGTACTATAAAATACATCAACAATCGGGCTGGCACCTTCGGCTGACCATGTCACCGCACTTTTATGTGCTTTTCGCTGTACCTGAATAATGGCTTTACCACCAATAACATTTCCTTCAATGACATTGGAAAATGATGTATCACTGAACTTATTATCGAAATTAGCCTGCCCAAAAATTTCAATTTCCCAGCAATCTCCTGGCTCCGGAGAAAATATACGCCCTAACTCATACCACTGTTCCTGGTCCGTCGGATTACTCAGACGGAAACGCGAACTAAGATAGGTATATTTCATACTGCCATCAACAGCAACACCATAGGACTCAACCCACGTGGATCCCTGTTCGAACTGGCTCAACCAGGCCCCGCTGGCTTTGGAATTATCAATTTTGCTTTTTACCTGTAAATTTATCTGCCGCATGTTCAGACGCGAGTTTTGTGCATTAAGCGGATTTTTACAATCCTCCATACTTAGCGCATCAATAATCCACTGACCATTAGATATATCACCAGGAAATTCCGTATGTTCAATCCAGCCATTATGAATGATCGACTGACCACAGCGTGGTAAATTCAATACCTGTCCCTGTTTACAGTATTGCGCATTGAAATTTGATAATTCAATCGCAGTATTATGATTCCACGCCCCTTTTTTAGTTCCGGACCAAACAGCTTTAATGACATCGCCCGTGCAGTGTGTTGCGTACCATTGATCAATTTTACAATCAAGTGTATCCATCAAACTAAGCGACGCCCCGCCAACATAGGAAAATCGCAAACAGGCGCCACGAAAAAACTGCCCCGCCGGGCAAACATTGTGGAAGAAACCCTGCTGATTAGGCGTCTTATCAACCTGACCGTAAAAACTGATATTACTAACTTCAACCCAGCGTGCATTGACGTTGAAAACAAAATCGGCACCGGCATTTGAAGTAATCGTAGTGGTTGGGAAATAACCAAAATTAACCGCAGCACCCGCCAGACGGAAAAAACGATTATTTTTTTCACTAATATCAAAACCAGAAACAAAAAAATGGCCAGCCGGGAATTGAATTGAAATTTGCTGATTATTTTTCTGTGCCCATTGATACATTGAGGCAATAGCTGGCGCAGCATCGGTTTTACCGTCTGCAATCGCACCGAAGTCAAACAGTGTCATACGGTTGAAATCATCAATGACGCGTCGCCAGTGAAAATCTTGTTCCATTGAAGCCACAAAGCCGCCATCGTCCGGAGCTGCAGATAAAAAGCCAACAAACGCCCCGCCACCGACATCAAGCCCATTATGCCAGCTTTTTAACCTGACCTTTGCCCCGTCAAACAGAGGTCGAGTTTTACGCAATTCATCAAATGAAGAAATTTCGCCGATCAATTGATAACCGGTAGGTTGTGACAGACGACGGCTAAATTCTGTCATGCCCGATTTTTTAACGTCCGCCACATAAAACAAACGTTCGCCTGCATCATTATAAACTGCCATTGAGTATTCACTGTTTGACAGTAATGTTGATTTATTCGATACAAAGCGTCTGAATGTATCATTATTCAGTGAAATAGGCTGTACCAGTTTTGATATATCACCCGCGGCAGTTTTGACAAACACATCAATTAAATTACCTGGCTGCGCAGGATCTTCACCTGCCTTACCAATATAGACTTTTCCGTGAAACGTCTGCCAAAACGAATCAGGCATGGTGAAGACATCATTGGGTGAAACAATGGGTACATCTGTTTCGGGTACAGAGCCAACTGGAACACGCTTCAGAGAAACAGAATCGGACTCTGCACTGCTGGCGCGACCAGAAGCAACACTTAAAGTTGCAGTTGCAACAATAGATGAGAATGCAGTTCGAATTAACTCTCTTCTTTTCATGAATGAGTTCCATGGTAAAGTTACGATTACTGAATGAATAGCCAGCAAGGGGCGAGTGGCAGGAGGGTAATAAGCGACCCAATACGAATATATTTTTATTGAATTAAAAATAAAATCAATTCAATCACCAGGAGGTAATAAGTATTAACAATCAATCATACTATTAAGAGCCTGTCCCATGAGGAAAATTTTACTTGCCACTTTGGCCCTGGGCAGTGCGCGAAATCCTCATGTACTACGTGTACGCCCCGGTTTCTCCGCGCTGTCCGTGTCCATATTGACTGCGACAATAGTACCTACTGGGCCAGACGCTTAATCACAGTAATTTATTACAACAATGTCAGCCATTGCTCTTTAATTTTTCCCCCATCAAATTTTTTAGCACTTTGTTGAGTTTCTCGACTCATAGTAATGAACAGTTCATCATCAGTTGCCAGTTTTTCCATGTTACGAAGAAAATCTTGTTTATCATTCATCGGGATCAGAAAGCCGTCCTGCTGATGTTGAATAATTTCTTTTGGTCCGGTCGGGCAATCATAAGCCACTACCGGCAAAGACCAGGATTTTGCTTCCAATAAAACTAACGGCAAGCCTTCATAACGTGATGTCATCAGTACCATATCACTTGCACGATAAAAATCGTCAATATTGCTCACTTTACCGACAAAGTTGACACTGTTACTTATTTTTAACTGAGCAGCTTGCGCCAGTAAGGCTTCACGCTGCTCGCCATCGCCGGCAATATTCAGGCTCCAGTCCGGGTGTTTACCGACAAAGTCAGCCCAGATATCCAACAACAGATCGAAGCCTTTCTGGTGATCAAGACGTCCAACAGCTAATGCCTGATGTGAACGCTGTGTTCGTATAAAATTCTTGTATTTAACTGGATTCGGAATATGTATACTGGCTATATTCCAGCGATTAAATACATTCTTATCTTGTTCGGTCAGCACCACAACCTGATCATAGTATCGTAATGTCATGAATTTCATGAATTTTATGATTTTATTAAACGAATTAATGGCAATATGTTCACAGGCATACACTTTTGCTCGTTTTCTTTTTAACGTTAGCATACTGTAAAAAGCAAATACCACACTTAATCGCCCCATACTGATTAAGAATACAGTATCAAATTTTTCATCATTAATGCGTTTTACAATTTTTTTTATCGGCTGCTTTTCATGACTGAAACTAACAATTTGTTTTACATTACTGTAAGGGTAGAATGTTTTTCCCTCCCCTTCCATGGAGAATATCTCAATATGATACTTATCACCAAAACACTCTGTCATAAAATTACATACATTCTCAGTGCCAGCATAAGAATAAGCATTTTTAATGACTAACGCGATTTTATTCATTTTCTGCACATACCCTTCATTCCTGAAACCCACATAAGAATAAATTAATTTATTCTTAACGATGTTTTAACACAAAAAGCACACCATTAATCATATACCATAGGTAATAGTAATAAACTTTAACTGGGTTTTTGTATATGGTTTTCAGAAGGTTAAGATGCCATTTTGCTGCTTTATTTTTATTACGCGAAAGCGAATTACTTAACTCATAATAATTGACCAGCGGTTGATGAATAACACGTGCATGCTGATAAATACTGAGCAATTCATAAATAAAGAGAAAGTCTTCATGACCTTTATCTTCAAAATATACATCATTTTCAGGACTACGATAACATAACGATGAGAAGCAGACACGAAATTGTTTTTTCACAAAATTATTTTTCTCAAGATAATCTTTATCATAACCAACGATATATGATGTTTTCTTCTGATTTAGATAACGATAGTTAGAAATAATTATACTCTCACCTGCAGATAAAGCGTCAACCTGCAATGTCAGTTTATTGTTTTCCCATTCATCGTCACTGTCCAGAAATGCAATCCAGGATTCCGCTGATTCGTTAATACCCACATTCCTTGTTTTTGCAACACCAAGATTGACGTCATTATTCAGGATAATAATTCTGTCATCAGTGAAATTCTGTTGCACTATCGACAAAGAATCATCGGTGGACTTATCATTAATAATATACAGTTTCCAGTTTTGATAAGTTTGATTTATTACCGATTGCACCGCACGTATAATCGTACCACTGGCATTATACATCGGCATGATAACAGCAACGGTACTTACATTATATTTCATCGGATTACCCTGAACTTTAAATATTTATGTCACGCTGGCAAACCAGTTCTAATGGCTGATTATTATTCATAATAACTTAAAGCGTCACACGCCAGATTTGCTCATTACTTATTATACCCACTGAATTTTACGATACCTGATAACAATCAACACGTACATTTTTATTGGGTTTATTTCAATAAATGGTTGTATAAGCAGTTATATTACAACGGTAATAATCAACTTTTCTTTCTGTTCCAGCGTTCAAAAATCTTATTTTTTAAACGACCAATAAAATAATCGCGATTTTTTTTATTTGTTAAGAAGAAATAACGAAAAAAACTCAGACTTGCCTGAAGTGATTTACCATCCATTTTATAACGTAACGGCAGTTTATATGCCATATAGGTGTAAATATCCCGGCGTGTCAAATAAGGCTTCATGCTATCAAGCCAAAAGAGTGAATATTTTACCGATTCACCTTTATGTTTAGAACCAAAGGAGGTGACCAGATGATAGTTGGCCAATGCATTCCCTATCATCACGAAATGAAATCCTTTTTTATCTGCACGAATACAAAAATCATAGTCCTGATGACGAATAAAGTTGGGATCAAATTTAATCGCCGCGGCATCCTCTCGTTTCAACACAATCGTACTGGTCTGAATAAAGCCGTAGCAGCCAAACAGGTACTCAGCGACACTCTCTTGCGATGCCACCGCTTGCGATGGCATTACTTTCAAAAAGGTGCCATCCTGATAAATATTGACCTGGCTGTAAATAATGTAGTGTTGCTGCCCCTGAGATTCCAGTTCCGTTATTTTTTTTACACTTTCATGTAGTTTTTCCGGATGCCATTCATCATCTGCATCAAGAAAACCAATATAATCCCCACTGGCTAAATCTATCCCTTTATTTCTGGCACCGGCACCGTTCAGTTTAATATCTGAAAGTACCAAGTTTATTTTAAGATGCCGATATTTTTCATCGTTTACCACAACAGCTAATTTTTCAGCATCATTGGATTTATCATCAACAATAATCACTTCAAAATTTTTATATGTCTGCGCGGCGACACAATCCAGAGTGACAGCGATTGTTTTTGATGCGTTATATGCTGGAATGACGATTGAAAAAAAAACATCCTTCATTGGCAGATACCTTTTTTAACCCCTAAAAACGGCTAATAAAACTTAAATTAAAAAGACAAAGGAACCTTTCAAAAATGAATGAAAGGTTCCTTCATGACTCTCGCCTTATTTTTTAGTCTCTTTGCCGTAACTGTAGTCGTAGTAATCATAGCCATAAGCATACGCATTCGCCGCTTTGCGCACCACCGCATTCAGAATAATACCTTTAATCTCAATGCCATTTTGTTCAAAACGTTTGTAGCTGATATCAATTTCTTTAATCGTATTCGTTTCAAAACGCGCCACGAGCAACGAGGTGCCCGCCAGCTTACCGATAATAGAAGCATCGGTGACAGCCAGAATCGGCGGTGTATCAATTAATACCAGATCGTAATTCTGCGATGCCCACGTCAGTAACGTTGTCATCCGTGGGTGCATTAATAACTCAGATGGATTAGGCGGAACCTGACCTCGGGGAATAAAGTCAAAACCATAGGCGCCATTTTTGATTAATACTGAGCTGTATTCAGACTTGCCCGATAAAATATCCGACAAGCCGGTGGTGTTGTCTTCACCTAATAACTCGTGAGTATAACCACGCCGCATATCACCATCGACAAATAATACTTTTTGTCCGGCTTTAGCGACCAGTGCAGCAAGGTTGGAACAAATAAAGGTTTTACCGATGCCAGGGCTGGCACCCGTAATCATCAGCACATTGTTTTTTGCTTCCATCATCGCAAAATGCAAGCTGGTGCGCAGACTACGAATCGCTTCAATCGACAAATCAGTTGGGTTACCCAACGCCAGCAAGCTATTGTGCGGATCGGTATTCCCCTTGTGGCCCCGTTTTGTCATCGCCTCCGTATCTTTCTTCCGTTGCCATTCAGAGAGTGGCACGCTGGCATACACATTCATACCGAGATCTTCCAGTTGATCCGGGTTTTCAATGCCATGGTGGAAGAACATTTTGATCAGCACGCCGCCAATCGACAACATCAGGCCAACGATCAAACTGACAAGCAAAATAAGCAATGATTTTGGCTGGACCGGGCGCCCTGCCGTTTCAGCCGGATCGATGATACGAACGTCACCTACCGTACTGGCTTTACTGATCCCCAATTCCTGTTGACGATTCAGCAATTGCATATAAATTTCTTGTCCTGCCTGCACATCGCGTGTTAAACGCAATATTTCTTGTTGTGTTTGGGGCATCAGGGCAATTTTTTTATTCAGTTTGCTTTGTTCATCTTCCAGTGTCTGACGTTTTTCCAGCAAAGCACGATAAGTCGGGTGATCTTTAGTAAACAACTGAGAAACTTCAGCTTCACGGAAAGTCAGCTCATTCAACTGTGTTTGCACACTCACCGCTGAATCAAGCGCTGACTTTGCTTCCAGCGACATATCCACCGATTCATTATCACGGCGAAAACGATTAAGCTTGTCTTCAGCCTGATCAAGACTTGCGCGGACCTGCGGCAATTGCATCTTCAGGAATTGCAAACTTTTTTCTGCTTCCTCAGATTTTCGCTGCACATTCTGGAGCAGATAATTGTTGGCGATCTGGCTGAGGATTCGACTGATCAACTCCGGGTCCTCGCCAACATAGCTCATACTGAGTACCCCGGTATCTTTCCCTTTATCCGCTACCGTCAGGTTATCTAACACGACCTTGATCGCCTGAAGGTTTGTTAATTGGGTAATGGTGAAACTGGTGCCCTCTTCGGCATTAATACCACTCACCAGCATGCTCACATCACCATGCTCTTCCAGTTGACCAACTTTTCCCTTAAATAATACATCACCGTCTTTAGTAACCGTATAAGACTGCGCATCATCTGCGGTCAACTCGACATTACGCTTTTCCCATGTCCGTGGAATACTCAGTCGTGATACGGCAATTTGCGCGGGCTTATTGCCCAATAGTCGTGATAATCCTTTACCAATTACCGGTATGTAATTTTGTTGAACGACCATGTCCAAACCGAGATCATGTACGGTTTTGCCAATGACCATACGCGACTGAATAATTTCAATTTCGGTGGCTGATTGTGGTGTCGCACTCGGCAACATTTCTGTCAAATCATTCAGTACCGTATTGGCATTTTTTTGCTCTACCTGAACTAATGCATCTGCACTATAAATAGGGGTGGCAAATAGTGCATAAAGTGTTCCAAGCAGCATAAATAAAGCAGTCACAGCAATAATGACCCAGCGGTGGTCAATCACTTGTCCCAAAAGAAGTGCTAAATCCCAGTCGTTCGCGTCTTCTTTGGCCGTGACCTTAACCTTACTTTTTATATTCATGAATAATCTCAACTATCGACTTAATGCATTTACCCATTTCTGGGCAGAGTTTTCCAGCAATCCGTAAACGGCTTCAAAGGCCTCACGACTTTTTCTATACGGGTCCGCAATGTCCTGTTGAGCAAGCCAGTGGCCGAATAACATGGTTTTACCCCGCACAGCAGGATTAATTTGATTAACTTGATCGACCTGCTTCCTCTCCATCACCAGAATCAGGTCCGCTTCCTGACACATACTCGACGTAATTTGTTGAGCTATGTGCCCATCAAGTGAAATCCCATGAGCTAGCGCGATTTCACTTGCTGTTTTATCGGCGGGTTTACCTTCCAGCGCACTCAGACCAGCAGAGATTATTTTTTTATCCGGAAGCGACTTTTTCAGCAATCTCTCTCCGGTAGGAGAGCGACAAATATTGCCGACGCAAACTACTAAAATTGAATTAATCATCTTTAGTCCTGTACCGCTTACCAGTTATGAATACGCAAGGTACCTTCTGTTAAGTCATTAAAGCCAGAGATTGTCGGTAACAACTGAGAAATGACACGGTTCCAGCGGACGATCGGGGTGGAGGTGACATAAACAATATCATAGGGCTCTAAGTGGAACTCAGTTCCCATCACCATCGCGGCGGCATCTTTGGTGTTAAGTTGATAAATATTGGCCAGTTTTGTCCGGTTTTTTCCTTTGATCGGGCGAATAACAAACACCCCGGTGGCATCGGACAACGCCTGATCGACCCCCTGAGCATTTCCCAGCGCTTCAGCCAAGGTCATGCCGCTACGGTCCATTTTCAGGGTAGCCTGCTGTTTCACTTCACCCATAACAAAGACTTTCAAATCATCATTACGCGGGACAAAGAGGATATCCCCTGGATAGAGCAAATGGTTCTGCAATAAGTCGCCATTTTGCATCAACGCCTGGAGGGAAATCGGTTGCTCACGACCATCGTGCGTCAGGATGACATTACGCCAGTCCGCACTGGCACCCAGACCACCCGCCGCATTAATGGCATCCAGTATCGTCAACGGCACGTTAGTGATCGGTTGCTGCCCGGAGGTGGTAACTTCACCGGTCACATACACTTTTTGCGAACGGAATGAGGCGATATTGACATCAACCTGCGGGCTCTCGATATATTGCGCCAGACGATTAGCGATCTCCGCACGAATTTCGGTCACCGTCCGTCCAACTACCCGCACTTTGCCTATGTAAGGATAAAATATAGTCCCGTCTGAATGTACCCAGTTCCCGGTATCACTCGCACTACGGTACTGGCCTGCCGGGGTGGTCAGTTCGGGATGATCCCACACAGTGACATTGATAATATCGCCAACCCCAACACGGTATTCATAATTTTGCAATTCTTGTTGTAAAGCGGGGTTGCTTTGCGCAATGGCGGGGTTGGGTCGCATAGACTCAACTAACCGCGGCGTTAAAGGAAACACATTGACATATTTGTCAATGTCAAAATCGCTGTCCTGCTGCTTAATAACATCCTTTCCACTGGTGGAAAGGTGCATTCCCGGTACAATCGTACAACCAGAAAGCAAGGCGGCCGATACCAACATGGGCAGCAATTTAGTTTTAACTGTAATCATCTATTGTCATCGCTATAAGTAATTTAAATGATAGTGGCGAATCCGCCGCTGTGTGCGCGTCTACAACATTATGATTTTGCGCTCATGCTTTGTCACTGACGGTCATTCTTTTGACTCCCTACCCTTCTTTTTATTCTCGACATTGACCCGTTGACGCTAACCACAAAACATTTCCCTGCGGTTGGTGTCATCATACATCGTCACCGATATTCAGACACAAGTTGCATAAGGCCACCATTTTCTCACAAAATCGCGCGCAACACGCTAACTCTACCTATTGTTATCAGCCTTTCTTGTTTCATTGTTTTAATAAGCACCATCACGCCTGAAAACGACACCCACTGTTTTGCATAAAATCGCAATGTCATTCCATAGCGACCAGTTTTTCACATACCAGGAATCGAAATAGACACGGGTTTCATAATCCACATCATTACGTCCACTGACTTGCCACAATCCGGTCATACCCGGTTTTGCCATCAGGTAATAATCCGCATCGTCAGCATACCGCGCCAACTCATCTTCGATCACCGGTCTGGGTCCCACCAGACTCATATCCCCGCGCACCACATTCCACAGTTGCGGCAGTTCATCAAGGCTGGTTTTACGAATAAAATGCCCAATCCGTGTGATACGTGGGTCATTTTTTAGCTTAAAATCTTTATCCCATTCCGCCCGTGCCGCCGGATCATTTTCCAATACCTGCTGTAATACCTCTTGCGAGTTGAGCACCATTGAACGGAACTTAAGGCATTTAAACTTGCGACCTTTAAACCCAACCCGTTCATGACCATAGATCGGCTGACCACCATCACGCGCAACCATGAAAATGAGCAGTGCAAGCGCCGGAAGCAACATCGTAATGATACCCAATGCACCAATAATGTCGAAAGCACGTTTAACAAAACGTGACGTTCGTTTTGCCAGATTATTGTTAACCCGTAGAATCATCACTTCGTGGCTAAAAATATACGCCATGTCGGTACCATAAAGCGGGACACCACGCAAAGACGGGATCACAGAAACTGAGCGGCAATTGTGCTTGGCTAACTTTTTAAGCCACAGATCACGTGACTGGCTCTGTTCAAATTCTACGGCGACAATAAACTGAGTCTCACTATTGACCGCTTGCCATAATCTGGTTTCCTCGCTGATTACCGGTACATCAAACAGGCGCTGATTTTCCGCACTGTCATCAACATCGTAAAATGCGATGACATCAAATCCCATAACCTCTTCACTTTGCAGCGCCAGATAGGCGTCATGCGCATTTTTTCCGCTGCCGATAATAATGGTCTGTTTTTTCCACAGGCCATAGTGGTTCAGCACTTTTTTTACTAAAGCACGGCCCATGGGAACAAGGGCTAATACGAGTAGCCAGGTAATAATCCAGACATTACGTGAGAACGACCATTCCGATAATGCAGCAATCGCCAGATCAATCACGGCAAAAACAAAAATAGTGCGTAAAATTTCCCTTAATTCAAACCAAAAAGGTTTACGATAAGTGAAATGCCGCAAACGTATCCAAAACCATCCCACACAGAGAATAGAAAGGAAAACATGCAATGTAACTTTTAATTCGAAATCCTTTAGCGTCATGTTGCTGACAATATGGTCAGGCATCAAGTTAATAATATAAACAGCTATCAATAAGGACGCATTAAAAAAAACAAAATCAGACAATGAAAGAGATATCTTTGCCATTAAACTTTTCAAGCCAACTTCAATATCACGCATAATTAACTCTTATTTTTTATCTTTAATCATTTTGCATTTATATAAAAATATATTTACCACAGTTATTATCTTTAAATAATGATAACACTGCGTATCAAAACAATTACAGTGATGTTTCCATCATTGATTTACAGCAGGAGGAGGAGAAACAACGTGGATAAGATCGCCAGTGTCATCGTACAGGAATTAATCACAGCATGACTGACTTGTTTAAAAAAACAGCGTTTTAACCGATTACGTCCGCCATACAGGCACGCTACCGCCCTTGGCGCGTCACTGCCAATACCTGACCTGCCTGACTTTGCCTCCTGACTGACGTATTTTCGCAGCATCTACAGGCATGTTTACCGACTTTGGCAAAATCCATTGCACAAACCATGACATTAGATATCCCTATATCCGCACCAATTGCAACAGTGTCGCAATCATTTACTAACCCGTTGCTATACTAATTATAAATACCCTCTTTACAAGTGGGCAGCGGCCTGGGCGCACTATTTTAGGAAAAAGACTACCTACTACAGATGATTACTGCTGCCTGCTCAGGAGGGGGGGCGGAAAAATCAGATTTATGCCATATGGCTTTTTCCCTTGCGGTATGCATTCATTGAACGTTTTATATACTTATCACCCTTAAGATTGCCTGTACACTGGCTACACTCACGTTTTTAAATCACTTTACTGAACTGAGCGCAGCAAAATTTCTTCGTTTGTCGTCTTCCTGCGACTCAACTTATTTATCTCAGCCAGCCAGACGATTCCTTTATGGAAAATATCGGCAAGAAGCTAATTCTCTGTAGTTATCAGGAAAACAAACGTCAGTACAGTGCAAATCACACTCGCTAAAAATAGGTGGTAAAAATCATCCCAGCCAGTTTATTTGTACATTTTTTATTAATTCAGTACTATCAATGGATAATTCATAGCCTCACAGGTGAAACTGTAATGCTCGAATGGATCGTTGATCCGTCAATTTGGGCCGGTTTGATAACGCTAATCGTTCTCGAGCTGGTATTAGGCATCGATAATCTGGTTTTTATCGCCATTCTTGCTGAAAAACTCCCCCCATCACAACGCGACAAAGCACGGGTAACTGGCCTGATACTTGCCTTATTGATGCGCCTGTTATTGCTGGCTTCGCTCTCCTGGCTGGTGACACTGATACAACCCCTTTTTACAGTTGCCGACCATACCTTTAGTGTTCGTGACCTGATCATGTTATTTGGTGGCATATTCTTGCTTTTCAAAGCGACCATGGAACTGAATGAACGTCTGGAAGGGAAGGATGAAGAGGAGAATTCACAAAAACGCGCGGCAAAATTCTGGCCAGTGGTGGCACAGATTGTCGTACTCGATGCAATATTTTCTCTTGATGCAGTCATTACTGCAGTGGGTATGGTCGAGCACCTGGCCGTTATGATGGCAGCGGTGACTATTGCTATCGTTCTGATGATTCAGGCAAGTAAACCGCTAACGAATTTTGTTAACCACCATCCTACCATTGTGATCCTTTGTCTGAGCTTTTTGCTGATGATCGGGTTCAGCCTGGTGGCGGAAGGTGTTGGTTTTTATATTCCCAAAGGGTACCTGTATGCGGCCATTGGTTTCTCAGTGATGATCGAGGGCCTTAATCAGTTAGCGCAGTTCAATCGCCGACGCTTTCTTTCCGCCAAAACGCCGTTGCGCAAACGTACCGCCGACGCGGTATTACGCCTGTTACGCGGTCTCAATGAAAATCCCCATGTCGATACAGAGCACACGGCCCAGCTTGCCGACAGTGCAGAGAATCGCGCCATTTTCAATAAGCAAGAACGGCTGATGATTGTGCGAGTAATGGGAATGGGGCAACGCAGTGTTAGTAGTATTATGACATCGCGTCATGATATTGATCAGATTAACCTCAGCGACACTCCGGCGCAGATCAAAGCGCACTTAGATCGTAACCAACATACCCGGGTATTCATCACCGATAGCAGTGATGAACCACTGGGCGTGGTCCATGTCATTGATGTGTTGCACCAGTTACTGTATGAAAAACCCCTGGATTTACGCGCGCTGATACGACAACCACTGGTTTTCCCGGAACAATTAACCTTATTGCAGGCGCTGGAGCAATTTCGCCTTGCTCGCACGCACTTTGCTTTTGTGGTTGATGAGTTTGGTTCTGTTGAAGGCGTGGTCACCCTGAGCGATGTAATGGAAACCATTGCCGGTAATTTGCCTAATGAAAGTGAAGAAACCGATGCCCGCCATGACATCAGGCAAAATGAAGACGGTAGCTGGACCGCGAATGGGCATATGCCACTGGATGATTTAGTCATCCATGTGGCGCTGCCGCTGGATGAAAAACGCGATTACCACACCCTTGCCGGACTGTTAA
Organism: Enterobacterales bacterium; assembly: GCA_015655145.1. Taxonomy (GTDB): domain Bacteria; phylum Pseudomonadota; class Gammaproteobacteria; order Enterobacterales; family Enterobacteriaceae; genus JAATFO01. The sequence goes on from JAATFO010000126.1 coordinate 25,163, forward strand.
TGGAACATTTACAACGTGTTCCGCAAGAAGGTGAAGAGCTCCGGTTAGGTGAATATCTGTTCCGTACCTTACAGGTGGACAACCACCGGGTGCAGAAGGTACAAATTGTCCCTCTGGCAGGCAATCGTGCTGTGGGGAATGACTGATGAGCGCATCACAGCGCCATCACCTTTTCTCCCGCACCCTCTGCCGTTATTTTTTCGTGCCCGCCTGATTGTTATTATCCGGATGGCGATCCACCCATTGGTTAAGCCGCAATTTTGCCTTATCCTGGAGACGCTTATTCAGTAATTGATCAACCTGTAACGCATATTGCAGGCTGCTCCACTGACCGTAAATGCGCAATGGGATTGCTGTCTGCGTCAAGGTTTCAATAAGCGCGCTATCGCCTTTCCAGCCACCAAGCACCTTTATCCCAAAGGTAACATCACATTGTTCTTTGGCTAAATCTACACTGCCCTGCGCGGTAAAATTAACACGCGATGAACTGCCTTGTAAGCCCACCAACGCGATCACCCCGTTATTCAGTGTCACCCTCCCTCGGAGTTGATCGAATGGCGTATCATTACCGTTGCTCTCTTCTGCGCTAATCTGGTCACTGTTACGCGCCACGTTTTGCTGAATCATCTGCTGAAAATTGAGTCCGACAAAACGAGCATGGTCCAACGCAATGTCTGCATTACCCTGCCAGTGCTGGCTGAAAGCCGCCACGCTTAATCCATTGCCCTGCAATAGCCCATGCAACGAAAACACACCGTCGATGGTACCCGGTAACGCAAAAGCGTTAAGTAAAGAGGACAGGACAATATCTTGCAATTCCGGCTGAAGTGTCACTTTTGTTTGCGCCATGCGGATATCAATCATCCCGGGTAGCGAAAAATGACCATCGCCGATCTTGCCGTTCAACGTGTTAAGGGTGATCAACCCCTGTTGATTCTGCGCATCCAGCGCCACGTTCTGTAGATCCATCCCGCGCCATCGCAGCGCCTTCACCTGAAGCTTCAGCGATGATACCCACGCATTCAGCGGATTGTCTTCATTACGAGAGCCATCCACGCCTGCAATAACCGGCCGGTTGCCCGATGGGGAAGTGCCTGGAACAGATGAAGCATCGACACTGATCGCCAACACGTTATCCAGGTTGAGATTGGGTGAAGAGAAATCGGCCTGAAAACGAGGATGAGTGCCTAATTGACCAGACACACTGCCGTGAAGCTGGCTTTCATTGGCCGTTAACGCAATATCGCCCAGCGAGAATTGTTCACCCTCACTAACCCAATCGGCCGTAAAGGCGGCATTGCCCTGAATACCTTGTGCCGGGAGATCCACGCCCTTGAATTGATAATCAAGCGACTCGACTGCGCCGGAAAGACGATACGGATAGTCACTGGCGTTTAACAGCCCTTTTAACGTCAATTGCACATCACGCTGGTCACGATTAACGCGTGTACTCAGCTCAATACTGGCTTGCTTGCGGTCATGCTGGGAGAGCATGAGATTCAGCTCACGGAAGTTCAGCGCCTCGCCCTTTTCAGGCTGCCAGATCAATAAGCTGTCGGCCAATTTAAGTTTGCCAATATCAAACGTCCAGCCGTTGATCGCCGCCGGCGTCGACGAATCATGCGGCCCTATCGGTGCATTCTGCGGGCGCTGCGTGGCGCTATCCGGGGTGAGCCGAATAATCGCATTTTTCAGCATCACTTGTTTGACGCTAAGCTGATGAGAAAGCAAGGGAAGAAGATTAACGTCCAGCCGCATGTTTTCCGCGCTGACCAGCGGTTGCTGCGCGCCAGGCGCCGTCACGGACATCCGTCCTGCCAGAATGCTCAATTGCGGCCACACATGCCAACGCAGATTGCCGGTAAGATGCAATTGGTAACCACTGCGCTGCTCAACCTGCCGCACCATATACGCGCGGAAATCATTGGGATTAACCAGCAGTACCAGTGCGCTCATGCCGGCCACAACCACCACCAGCAAAATGGCCAGCGTGGTAATCAATCTTCTCATCCAATCCTCGGTTCAGGCACTTAGTCTTTATCAATTCGGCTGGCAACAGCACCTTGCTGATCTCTGTATTTAGCATCCTGTCGACGGTTATACGGACGCGCAGCGTGACCCGATAGCGGTTCGAAGCTCAGTGCGCCAATCAACATGCCTGGACGCAAGGCCAGCGGTAGCTTACCAGAATTATAGAATTCGAGCACAATGCACCCTTGCCAGCCAGGGTCAATGCGGTGCGCGGTCACATGGACCATTAAGCCTAATCGCGCCAGTGATGAACGCCCGTCGAGCCAGCCGACCAGATTGTCAGGAATAGTCACTGACTCATAGGTTACCGCCAGAACCAGTTCGCCGGGATGGAGGAAAAAAGCCTCACCTTCCGGCAACACAATCTCATCACTCATAACGCGATCCAGTGCGGCGCTGACTTCATTTTTCGGGCCACTTAAATCAATAAAAGCCGCAGTATGGCCGCTGAATGTACGGAATTGATTCCCCAAACGTACATCGACCGTCGCCCCATTGATACGCTCCACTGGCGGGCGTGGCGTGATGGTCAGTTTGCCACTGTCAAGCCAGGCTTCAATATCACGATCACATAATCTCATCGCCGTTTACTCCATCAACGTAATTGCCGCTAACACTGCCACAGCAGCGGGAAAAACGCTATGTTCTCTGTTAATTACCCTAAAATGCCGTATGACGCGACAACAAGCTTGCCGCCGCTGTGTGGACATATTATTGGAAGAACTGATCGATCTTTGCTTTCAGGATATCGATCGCGATGCGGTTTTTCCCTCCGCGCGGCACAATAATGTCGGCATACTGTTTGGAGGGTTCGATAAACTGCAAAAACATCGGGCGTACCGTTTTCTGATACTGCGCCATCACCGAATCCATTGAACGGCCCCGTTCATTCACATCGCGCTTCATCCGCCGCATCAGGCAGATATCAAGTGGGGTATCAACAAAAATAGAGAAATTCATTTCCTGGCGTAAACGCGCATCAGTCAATAGCAAAATGCCTTCAAGAATGATGACCTTTTTCGGCCTGAAAGGGCGGGTTTCTTTGCTCCGGGTATGCACCACATAGCTGTACACCGGTAATTCAATCTCCTGGCCTGATTTCAACATTTGTAAATGCTGTAACAACAAGCTGTGATCCATGGCGCTGGGGTGATCATAGTTAGTCTTGACCCGTTCCGCCATGGTCAGATGGCTTTGGTCCTTATAATAGCAATCTTCAGGGATCACCCCGATATGCTCATCGCCCACGCGCGCACGCACTTCGCTGTACAGCGTACTGGCAATCAAACTTTTCCCTGATGCGGATGCGCCAGCGATGCCGACAATAACGCATTGATGAGACGTGTCAGTCATAAAATTAACGGCCTGATAGCAATGTGACACCGCATGACATGATGTCTGCGCACCAAAACATCAGCGATGGTCAGGAAATGAGCGGGCTAATACGGCATAATTATAGGGAACTCACTGAGTTGATGCCAGAAAAATGCAAGATACTGCTTTTCAGACAATCCGCTTTTACCTCCCTGCATTTCATCGATAAACTAGCCGGATGCCTGGCGGGCTTTCACTGACCGGCAAAAACATGAAGAACCGTTCCCGGCAGATGTCACTGGCATCGGTAGTTTTCGCACCAACCGTGCGCAAACTACGCGCGATGACGCACCAATGGAACGCGTTCTAACATGTGTTGGCTGGTCTCCGGCCTCACTGCATTCGCTGTTAATCTGAAGGAACGCCATGTCCTGGAAAATGTTAACCTATTTTGGCGACAGCATGTTGCTGATCCCCACCGCAGTGATCATGGCTTTATTGATGCCATGGAAAAATAATAATCGCCGGGCGGTCTGGTACTGGGTACTGGCTTTCTGCCTGGCCGGCGGGTTAGTCAGTATGTCGAAAATTTTGTTTCTGGGTTTTGGCATTGGCAGCGCACGCTACAATTTTACCGGTTTCAGTGGCCACAGTGCGATGTCAGCCACACTCTGGCCTGTCATGTTCTGGCTGCTTGCCGGAAGCATGTCAACCTTCTGGCGCACGCTGGCGCTGGTTACCGGTTACCTGATCCCGCTGCTGGTCGGCGTCTCGCGTCTGATGCTCAACGCACATTCGGTCAGTGAAGTCATCACTGGATTACTGTTAGGATTTACCCTCAGTAGCGCATTCCTGATTTCGCAACGGCATGCACAACTGAAAAACTTTAATCTGCCACAAATCGGCGCCACCTTATTTATCCCACTGTTACTGATGGGGTCCGGACACGTCGCCACCACCCAGCATTTTCTTGAAGATCTGTCGGCCAGCCTCGGCGGTCTTGATAAACCCTGGACGCGCGCCGATCTGCTCAAATTACGCCAGTAATCGTGGTGTTCCGCTGCCTGCGGCAATAATCAGCCCGCCTAACCAACGGATTGCCTCCTGCGTCACCGGCGTTTGTTGATTGTCATTCGCCGCGCCTTGCGCTAAAGTCGCTGCCTTTTTCGGTTGGCGACAGGAGAGATGCGTGTTTATTGGTTTCGATTTCGGTACGGCCAACTGCTCGGTGGCCGTGATGGAACAGGGATCGCCCCGTTTGTTGTTACTGGAAAACGCCTCGCCTTATTTGCCCTCCATGCTGTGTGCCCCCACGCGCGAAGCCATCAGCGAATGGCTGTTCCGCCATCATCAGGTCGCTGCACCCAGTGAGGAAAATAAGGCGTTGTTACGCAACGCGTTGCGCTTAAATCGCGAGGAAGACATTGATGTTAACGCCCACAGCGTGCACTTTGGTCTTGCCGCCCTGAGCCAATATATGGCCGACCCTGAAGAGCATTGGTTCGTCAAATCCCCCAAATCCTTCCTTGGCGCCAAGGGGCTGAAACCACAGCAAATTGCGCTATTCGAAGACCTGGTCTGTGCCATGATGTTACATATCCGCCAGAAGGCCGAAGCGCAGCTAGCCTGTCGCATCCGGCAAGCCGTCATTGGCCGCCCAATAAACTTTCAGGGTACCGGGGGGGAAGAGGCGAATCAGCAAGCACAAGGCATTCTTAGCCGGGCGGCGCAACGGGCCGGATTTGAGGCAGTGGCCTTTCAATTTGAACCGGTGGCCGCCGGGCTGGAGTATGAAGCGACATTGACGCGTGAAACGCGGGTGTTGGTGGTGGATATCGGCGGCGGCACCACCGATTGCAGCATGCTATTGATGGGGCCGCAATGGCGCGAAAAAGCAGAACGCGGCGCCAGCTTGCTGGGTCATAGCGGCTGTCGGGTTGGCGGTAACGATGTCGATATTATGCTGGCGTTTAAAACGCTAATGCCGCATCTTGGTCTGGGTGGTCAAACTGTAACCGGTATCGCCCTGCCAGCTCTGCCCTGGTGGAATGCCGTCGCTATCAATGATGTGCCCGCGCAAAGTGACTTTTACGCGACACGTCATCGTAAGCAACTGCTGGACATGATCCGTAATGCCCAACACCCGGAGGTGGTTAAACGTCTGCTGAAAGTCTGGCAACAACGTCTCAGCTATCGCCTGGTACGTACCGCCGAAGAGGGGAAAATTGCGCTCGCGGATCACCATGAGGTGGAAGCATCGTTGCAATTTATCGCGACGACGCTGAGGGCCCGGCTTACGGAAACCGAGTTAAAACATGCCATGATGCCGTTACTGGACCGAATTCAGCAACAGGTGAAACAGGCGCTGGAAACCAGTTGCACTTCGCCTGAGGTGATTTACCTCACTGGCGGTAGCGCACGCTCCCCCTTATTACGTCAGGCGCTGCAACAACAGTTTCCGACGATCCCACTGGCCCGCGGCGATGATTTTGGCTCTGTCACTGCGGGTCTTGCACGCTGGGCACAGCTACTCTTTCGCTAAGCGCTCAATGATGTAAGCCACGGGTTGCCACGCGTGGCTTCATAATACGAAAAGCCGTTCAACGAAGAAATACTTACACAACCAATACAGTTATTCTCATTTCCTCCATTTTTTAGTCACCTGGAGTGACTAAACTGAGTTCTTTTTGCGGGTTCTCGGTTTTACCCCCGCCTGGAATGCACAACCACTTGCCGGAGAGCACTAAAACACGATGAATGCCACCCACCGTTTCGCAATAAAATTATCATTACTGGCTATGGCTATATTGGTTGCCGCCGGCGGCTATTATGGCTGGCGGCATGCCAGCACCCCCACGGAAAAGGAAGCCCGAGCCCAACCGCATCGCGGTAAGGGCGAACAACGTAAGTTGCCATTAGCCCCGGTGCAAGCCGCCAGCGCGCAAACGCAAAACGTACCGCAATATCTCTCCGGGCTCGGTACCGTCACTGCGGTCAATACCGTCACGTTACGTAGCCGGGTTGACGGACAATTGATGGCTCTGCATTTCGCTGAAGGACAACAGGTTGAAGCAGGTCAGTTGCTGGCGGAGATCGATCCTCGTCCATATCAGGTAGCCCTGACGCAAGCCGAAGGGCAACTGGCGAAAGATCAGGCAACACTCACCAATGCGCTTCGCAATCTTGCCCGCTATGAACAACTGGTCCAAACCCATCTGGTGTCGCAGCAAGAGCTTGATGCACAACGCGCACTGGTCAACGAAAGTCGTGGCAGTATCAAAGTCGACGAAGGCAGTGTCGCCAGTGCGCAACTTAATCTCACTTACAGCCGTATCACCGCCCCCATTGCGGGACGCGTAGGCCTGAAACAGGTTGATATCGGCAACACCATCAGTAGCGGCGACAGCAACGGTATCGTGGTGATAACCCAGACATACCCCATTGATGTGGTATTCAGTCTGCCAGAAAATGACATCCCGCTGATCCTGCAGGCCCAAAAAGAGGGCAAGCCGCTCGCGGTAGAAGTGTGGGATCGCAGTAACAGTACCCCGCTGGCAAACGGCCAGTTACTGAGTCTCGATAACCAAATTGATACCACCACCGGCACCATCAAACTTAAAGCGCGCTTTGAGAACCGGGCTGACACGCTGTTCCCCAATCAATTCGTCAACGTCCGCTTAAAAGTGAATACCTTGCACGCGGCCGTGGTAATCCCAATAGCCGCGCTGCAAATGGGCAATGAAGGCAACTTTGTCTGGGTGGTAAATGCGGAAAATAAAGTCAATAAAAAACAGGTTATTCCTGGTCTGCAAGATAGTCAAAAAGTGGTGGTGAATGCCGGTCTGCAAGCCGGTGAACGTGTCGTCACCGATGGTCTTGATCGTCTCACCGAAGGCGCTGCCGTCGAAGTGGTTGCCGCACAATCCGGCGTCGTTTCCGCTGAAACAACCTCGCATTCCGCCAAAGGAGGGAGCGCCTGATGTCGGTGATACCACCTGATGCCACTGGCGGACCGTCGCGGCAGTTTATTCTGCGTCCGGTTGCCACCACACTACTGATGGTGGCTATTTTGCTGGCGGGCATTATCGGCTACCGTTTTCTCCCCGTTTCGGCGTTGCCGGAAGTGGATTATCCCACAATCCAGGTAGTGACCCTCTATCCGGGTGCCAGTCCCGATGTGGTCACCTCGGCGATTACCGCCCCGCTGGAACGACAATTCGGGCAAATGTCAGGGTTGAAACAGATGGCTTCGCAAAGTTCGGGTGGCGCTTCGGTGATCACGCTGCAATTCCAGCTAACACTGGCGTTGGATGTCGCCGAGCAGGAAGTCCAGGCCGCTATCAATGCAGCCACCAACCTGCTGCCCACCGATCTGCCCAATCCGCCGGTATACAGTAAAGTGAATCCGGCCGATCCGCCCATCATGACCTTAGCGGTAACCAGTAGCAGCATGCCGATGACGCAAGTCCAGGATATGGTGGAAACCCGGCTGGCACAAAAAATCGCGCAGGTCTCTGGCGTCGGTTTGGTGACGTTATCAGGCGGGCAGCGCCCGGCAGTACGCGTAAAAATGAACGCGCAAGCCCTTGCGGCATTGGGGCTCAACAGTGAAACGGTACGTAGTGCCATCAGTAACGCCAATATTAATTCCGCCAAAGGCAGCCTCGATGGTCCGACACAATCGATCACGCTGTCGGCGAACGATCAGATGCAGTCCGCTGAAGATTATCGGCAACTGATTATCACTTACAATAATGGTGCCCCGGTACGCTTGCGCGATGTGGCCAGCATTGAACAGGGTGCGGAAAACAACAGCCTTGGGGCCTGGGCCAACCAACAACCCGCCATCGTGATTAACGTGCAACGCCAGCCTGGCGCTAACATTATTACCACGGCAGACAACATCCGTCAGATGCTGCCAGGGCTAACGGCGTCATTGCCAAAATCGGTCAATGTCAGTCTGCTTTCTGACCGTACCACGAACATTCGCGCCTCGGTGCATGATGTTCAGTTGGAATTAATGTTGGCCATGGCGCTGGTTGTCATGATCATTTACCTGTTCCTGCGCAACATACCCGCCACCATTATTCCGGCGGTGGCCGTCCCGTTGTCGCTGGTCGGCACCTTCGCCGCCATGTATTTTTTCGGTTTCTCAATCAATAACCTGACATTGATGGCCCTGACCATTGCCACGGGTTTTGTTGTGGACGATGCTATCGTGGTGATTGAAAACATTTCCCGTTATATCGAAAAAGGCGAAAAGCCGCTGACGGCTGCGCTAAAAGGTGCCGGGGAAATTGGCTTTACCATTATTTCTCTGACCTTTTCGTTGATTGCGGTGCTCATTCCACTGCTGTTTATGGGTGACATCGTCGGTCGTTTGTTTCGTGAGTTTGCCGTTACTCTGGCGATCGCCATTCTGATTTCTGCGGTAGTTTCACTGACCTTAACCCCAATGATGTGCGCACGGATGCTCAGTGCCGCCTCGCTACGCCAGCAAAATCGTTTCTCGCGGGCCAGTGAAGCCCTGTTCACCCGGGTGATCGCCGCCTATGGACGGGTGCTTACACGGGTATTGAATCATCCGTGGCTGACGCTCGGGGTTGCTATCGGCACCCTGTTGCTCACGGTGTTATTGTGGACCCTGATCCCCAAAGGATTTTTTCCCCTGCAGGATAACGGCATTATTCAGGGTACGCTGCAAGCGCCGCAGTCAGTTTCTTATGCCAACATGGCGCAACGTACACAAGATGTAGCCGCTCGTATTATGACGGATCCGGCGGTGCAAAGTCTGACCGCGTTTGTCGGGGTTGACGGCACAAATCCGGCGCTGAATAGCGCACGTTTGCAAATCAATCTCAAACCATTAGCTGAGCGTGATGATCGTATCGCGGCGGTGATCGCCCGTTTGCAAAACGACGCCGCAACAATGCCCGGGGTCACCCTCTGGTTACAACCGGCACAGGATCTGACCATTGATACCCAACTGAGTCGTACACAATATCAGTTCAGCTTGCAGGCCGGCTCGCTCGAATCGCTCAGTCAGTGGGTACCGCAATTGCTGGCGCGCCTGAAGCAATTACCGCAATTGAAGGATCTTAGCAGTGACTGGCAAAATCAGGGACTGGAAGCCTGGGTTAATGTTAATCGCGACAATGCCAGCCGACTCGGCATCACCATGGCCGATGTCGATAATGCATTATATAACGCGTTTGGTCAGCGCCTGATTTCGACGATTTATACTCAGGCGAATCAGTACCGCGTGGTGCTGGAGCAAGATAACCGCAGTATGTCCGGTCTTGCCGCGCTGGACGGTATTCGCCTGCCGGCCAGCGGTGGCGGTAACGTCCCCCTCAGCACCATCGCCAGCATTGAGCAACGTCACGGTCCTCTCACCATCAACCATCTGGACCAGTTCCCGTCTACCACCTTTTCGTTCAACGTCAGTGATGGTTATTCTCTCGGTGAAGCGGTTGCCGCAATCAGCCAGGCAGAACAACAACTGGCGCTGCCCGCTGACATCATGACCCAATTCCAGGGCAGCACGCTGGCTTTCCAGTCCGCGATTGGCAGTACTGTATGGCTTATCGTGGCAGCGGTGGTCGCGATGTATATCGTGCTCGGCATTCTGTATGAGAGTTTTATCCATCCGGTCACCATCCTCTCCACGTTGCCGACAGCGGGCGTCGGTGCATTGCTGGCATTGATGTTCAGCGGCAATGAGCTGGATATCATCGCTATTATCGGCATCATCTTGTTGATTGGCATTGTCAAAAAGAACGCCATTATGATGATCGATTTCGCGCTGGCCGCCGAACGTGAAGAAGGGAAAAGCGCCGGGGAGGCGATTTACCAGGCCTGTTTACTGCGCTTCCGCCCGATATTGATGACCACCCTGGCGGCACTGCTGGGCGCCTTGCCGCTGATGCTCAGCACCGGCGTCGGCGCTGAACTGCGTCATCCATTGGGTATCGTCATGGTCGGCGGGTTGATTCTCAGTCAAATCCTGACCTTGTTCACCACCCCGGTGATCTACCTGCTGTTTGACCGCCTGGCACGCCATTCGCGCCGTGACGGCAAGTCGCGGGAGATAGCAACGTGAAATTTTTTGCACTATTCATCTACCGCCCCGTAGCAACCTGTTTATTAGCGGTGGCCATTACGCTGGTGGGGATCCTCGGTTTCCGACTGTTGCCGGTCTCGGCACTACCGCAGATGGATATCCCGGTAATTCTGGTCAGCGCCTCGCTGCCCGGCGCCTCGCCTGAGACCATGGCTTCGTCGGTCGCGACGCCGCTGGAACGTTCGCTCGGGCGCATTGCCGGGGTGAGCGACATGACCTCATCCAGTTCATTAGGCAGCACGCGGATTATTCTGGTCTTCGATTATGACAGGGATATCAATGGCGCCGCCCGCGATGTGCAGGCCGCCATCAACGCCGCCCAAAGTTTGTTGCCTACCGGGATGCCCGCGCGTCCCACCTACCGCAAAATCAATCCGTCCGATGCCCCGATCATGATCATGACGCTGACATCCGATACCTACTCACCCGGCCAGATCTATGACTACGCATCAACCCGTCTGGCGCAAAAACTGTCGCAAATTGATGGCGTCGGTGATGTGACCGTGGGCGGCAGCTCCTTGCCCGCAGTGCGTGTCGAGCTCAACCCGCAGGCCCTGTTTAATCAGGGCGTCTCGCTGGATGCGGTGCGTGAGGCCATTGCCAGCGCCAATGTGCGTAAACCACAAGGTGTGTTGGAGAACCAACAACAGCGCTGGCAACTGAAGACCAACGATGAACTGAGTACCGCCGCTGATTATCAGTCGCTGGTGGTCCACTACCACAACGGCGCCGCTGTGCGTCTGCAGGATGTCGCCACGGTAAAAGATTCGGTGCAAGATGTGCGTAACGCCGGGATGTCCAATGCCAGACCGGCGGTATTGCTGGTGATCCGCAAAACGGCAGAGGCCAATATTATCGACACGGTCGATCGTATTCGCGCCGCAATACCACAATTGCAGGAAATCATTCCTGCGGCAATAACGCTGGAAGTAGCACAGGATCGCTCTCCCACTATTCGCGCTTCACTTAACGAAGTGGAGCAATCGCTGGTGATTGCCGTCGCGCTGGTGATTTTGGTGGTGTTTCTTTTCCTGCGTTCAGCCCGTGCAACATTGATTCCCGCCGTCGCCGTACCGGTGTCATTGATTGGTACTTTTGCCGCGATGTATCTGTGTGGTTTTAGCCTGAATAATTTATCACTGATGGCGCTGACTATCGCCAGCGGATTTGTTGTCGATGACGCGATTGTGGTGCTGGAAAATACCGCCCGCCATATTGAAGCCGGTCTGAAACCGTTAGCGGCGGCGCTACAGGGCGTAAGGGAAGTGGGTTTTACGGTTTTATCGATGAGTATTTCACTGGTGGCGGTCTTTATTCCACTGCTACTGATGAACGGTATTGTCGGGCGCTTGTTCCGTGAATTCGCTGTTACACTGTCCGTGGCCATTCTGATCTCGCTGGCGATTTCCATTACCCTGACCCCAATGATGTGCGCCTGGCTACTGAAAGCAAATAAAAAGCAGAGCCAGCCGCGGATTGGCGGGATAAATAAACTGCTGCTGACGTTGCAGCAAGGCTATGGACGTTCACTCCACTGGGTACTGGCCCATGCACGCTGGACACTGCTGGCGCTGCTTACCACCATCGCGCTGACGATTTATTTGTATATCACCATCCCCAAAACTTTTTTCCCTGAGCAGGATACAGGTCGACTGATGGGGTTTATTTCCGCTGACCAAAGCATCTCTTTTCAGGCGATGCGCGGCAAACTGGAAGATTTTATGAAGATCGTCCGTGAAGATGCCGCAGTAGACAATGTGACCGGTTTTACCGGCGGATCGCGCACCAACAGCGGCTCCATGTTTATCTCGCTTAAACCGCTCAGTGAGCGCAAGGAAAGTGCGCAACAGGTCATCGCCCGCCTGCGCGTGAAACTGGCGCAAGAACCCGGCGCCAGTCTGTTCCTGATGGCAGTGCAGGATATTCGCACCGGGGGGAGGGAAGCGAACGCCAGCTACCAATACACCTTGTTGTCCGATAATTTGACTGATTTACGCAGTTGGGAACCCAAAATCCGCCAGGCATTTGCCGCCCTGCCTGAACTGGCGGATGTCAACTCAGACCAACAAGATAAAGGGGCGGAAATGGCGTTGACCTATGATCGTCAGAGTATGTATCGTCTGGGGATTGATGTTTCCGCTGTCAACGCATTACTGAATAACGCCTTTGGCCAGCGCCAGATCTCCACGATCTACCAACCGCTGAATCAGTACAAAGTGGTCATGGAAGTCGAACCGCGTTACACCCAGGACATGAGCGCCCTGAGTCATATGTTTGTCATCAATAGCGCCGGCACGCCAATCCCACTCTCTTCGTTTACCACATGGCAACCCGCCAATGCCCCGCTGTCAGTGAACCATCAGGGATTGTCGGCGGCCTCTACCCTTTCGTTTAATCTGCCACAAGGCGTTTCGCTGTCGCAGGCTTCAGAGGCTATCGAGCGAACCATGATCGCGCTCAGCGTGCCGCCAGCCGTACGCGGCAGCTTTGCCGGCACCGCGCAACTGTTTCAGCAAACGCAAAACAGCCAGCTTTGGTTGATCCTTGCCGCCATTGCCACGGTTTATATCGTGCTCGGTATTTTATATGAGAGTTATGTCCACCCGCTGACTATTCTCTCTACCTTGCCCTCCGCCGCGGTCGGCGCGCTGTTGGCTTTGGAATTGTTTAATGCGCCTTTTAGCCTGATAGCACTGATTGGTATTATGTTATTGATTGGCATTGTGAAAAAAAATGCCATTATGATGGTCGACTTTGCCCTGAGTGCGCAACGCCACGGCAATTTATCCGCCCACGATGCCATTTTCCAGGCCTGTTTATTGCGTTTCCGCCCGATTATCATGACCACGCTGGCGGCGCTGTTGGGAGCATTGCCTTTGGTTCTGGCCCAGGGCGACGGGGCTGAATTACGTCAGCCGTTAGGCATTACCATCGCCGGCGGTCTGGTAATGAGCCAGTTACTGACGCTGTATACCACCCCGGTGGTGTACCTGTTTATGGATAAGTTACGGCGACAAAAAAAACCTGTTGCGCTGACCACATCGTGACAAGAGTACGCCATCGCCTAATACGAGAGGATATTTGCGCCCATGAACCCTCAAGCGGCGACAATACGCTGGCAGTTGTGGATTGTCGCTTTTGGCTTTTTTATGCAGACGCTGGATACCACCATCGTCAATACCGCCCTGCCCGCCATGGCCCATGATTTAGGGGTCAGCCCGCTGCATATGCACTCGGTGATTGTCTCTTACGTGTTAACCGTGGCGGTGATGTTGCCACTCAGCGGCTGGCTGGCGGACCGCGTCGGGGTACGCAATATCTTTTTCAGCGCTATCCTGTTATTCAGCCTTGGTTCATTATTTTGCGCCCTCTCGGGCACGCTGAATCAGTTAGTTATGGCGCGCGTGGTGCAAGGTATTGGCGGCGCCATGATGGTACCGGTTGGACGGTTGATAGTGATGAAAATCGTTCCTCGTGAGCAATACATGGCGGCCATGACATTTGTCACATTACCGGGGCAAATTGGCCCGCTGGTCGGCCCGGCGCTGGGCGGCGTGTTGGTGGAGTATGCCAGTTGGCACTGGATTTTTTTGATTAACCTGCCTGTCGCGCTGGTCGGCGCCATCGCCACCATCACACTGATGCCTAATTATTCACTGCCAACGCGGCGTTTCGATTTCTCCGGGTTCATCTTGCTGGCCATCGGCATGGCAGCCCTGACGCTGGCGCTTGATGGCCAGCACGGCCTTGGCATTTCGCCCTTATTATTAGGCGTTTTGATCCTCGCGGGTATTTTTTGCTTATTGTTTTATCTGTTGCATGCACGCAATAACAACAATGCACTCTTCAGTCTGAAATTATTTGATAATCGCCTCTATGCGCTTGGCTTGTTGGGCAGCCTGACGGGGCGCATCGGCAGTGGAATGCTGCCCTTTATTGCGCCGATATTTCTGCAACTCGGTATGGGGTACACCCCATTTCATGCCGGGTTGATGATGATCCCGATGGTGCTCGGCAATATGGGTATGAAACGTATCGTGGTGCAGATTGTCAATCGCTTTGGCTATCGCAACGTACTGGTGGGCAGTACGCTGGCACTGGCTGGCGTTGTGCTGCTGTTCCCACTGGTGGCTCTCCTCGGTTGGGTGTGGGCACTACCGGTAGTGCTATTCTTACAAGGCATGATCAATGCTATCCGTTTCTCATCAATGAACACACTCACGCTAAAAGAACTACCGGACGATTTAGCGTCCAGCGGCAACAGTTTACTGTCAATGATCATGCAACTGGCGATGAGTATCGGCGTGACAGTTGCTGGTTTGTTGTTGGGGACATTCGGTAACGCTGCCGTGGCGGGCAGCATTATCGCACAGCATACCTTCATCCCGACCTATCTGTGTATGGCGCTGGTGATTGCGCTTCCGGCGCTGGTATTCTGGCGCGTTCCTGCGGATATCAGCAAAAATGCCTTCCTCAACCGGCAGGGGAAATCGTCATCATGAGAAAAATGCGCGTGGGTATCAGCGCTAAACTGTTCTGCGCCATTTTTTCCACCTGTATGCTGGTGCTGATCACCATGCACTGGGGGGTGCGGTTAAGTTTTGAGCATGGCTTTATTGATTACATCAAACGGGGCAACGAGCAGCGTCTCATCATGCTCAGTGATGCACTGGCGGATCAGTATCAACAGCACGGTAACTGGGATTTTTTACGGAATAACAACAAGTTGGTCTTTAACCTGTTGCGTTCACTGGAACAAAATCCGGAAGCGAATAACCAATTGCCGCCACACGGCTGGCGTACCCAGTTTTGGATTATCGACCAACAATACCATGTTCTGGTGGGGCCGCGCGCGCCTATACCGTCGGGCGGGACACGGCGTAATATCACCACAGATAACGGCCACATTGTCGGCTGGGTACTCGGCTCGCCGCCGGAGCGGCTGACCAGCAGCGCCGATATCAGTTTTGATCAACAACAAAAACGCACCAGTTGGTTGATTGTCGCACTGTCGACATTGCTGGCCGCCGCTGTCACCTGGATAATGTCACGTGGTTTGCTGGCACCGGTGAGACGACTGGTCGCTGGCACGCATCACCTGGCGGCTGGTGATTTTGCCACCCGCGTTGAAGTCGGAAGCCGTGACGAACTGGGCCGACTGGCGCAAGATTTTAACCGTCTTGCCAGTTCACTGGAGAAAAACGAAAGTATGCGTCGAGCCTTTATGGCGGATATTTCGCATGAACTCCGCACCCCGTTGGCAATCTTACGCGGTGAGCTTGAAGCCATGCAGGATGGGGTGCGGCAATTGACCCCCGCGGCCATCAGTTCGTTACAGATGGAAGTCGTCACCCTGACCAAACTGGTGGACGACCTGCATCAGCTTTCGCTGTCCGACGAAGGCGCGCTGGCATACCGTAAATGCGCCACCGACCTGGTTGCATTGATTGGGGTGGTCGCCGCCAGTTTTGGTGAACGTTTCAGCAGCCATCAACTGACACTCACCCTCACGATGCCAGAGCATGCCCCTTTCTTTGGTGATCCCGATCGTCTGATGCAATTGTTCACTAACCTGATGGAAAACAGTTTACGTTACACGGATGCTGGCGGCAGTTTGCAGATTACCCTGACACAGAAAACAGGCTACATCAGTATCAGTTTCAATGATTCAGCACCGGGTGTGTCCGATGATCAACTCAGAAAAATTTTCGCCCGTTTTTACCGTACGGAAGGGTCGCGTAATCGGGCCAGCGGCGGCTCCGGACTTGGCCTCGCTATCTGTCAGAATATTGTCGAAGCACATGGCGGACAAATTATCGCCGATCATGCTGATTCAGGCGGGCTGCAAATCAGGGTAGAATTACCACACAACAAACCGTGAATAAGACAGTGTATGCACCAGGACCATGACGATCCGCTGATTTTAGTGGTGGAAGACGAGCCCAAACTTGCCCGATTGATGACGGACTACCTACAGGCCGCCAACTTCCGCACAGCGCACTTGATGCGCGGTGACAGCGTGCTGGATTTTGTGCGGCAAACGCCGCCGGCGCTGATTTTGCTCGATCTGATGTTGCCCGGCGTTGATGGCCTGACCTTGTGCCGTGAAATTCGCCGTTTTTCCGAATTACCCATTGTGATAGTCACGGCCAAAATCGAAGAGATCGATCGCCTGCTCGGACTGGAAATCGGTGCTGATGACTATATCTGCAAACCCTTTAGCCCCCGTGAAATGGTGGCGCGGGTTAAAACCATTTTACGTCGCTGCAAAAACCTGCCGGCAGACGTGCAAAATACGCAACACCTGATAATGGATGAGCGCCGTTTTCAGGCCAGTTGGTGTGATCAACCGCTCGATTTAACCCCTGCTGAGTTTCGTTTGCTAAAAACACTGTCCCAGGAGCCCGGCAAAGTGTTTTCACGTGAACAATTGCTCAATCACCTGTATGACGATTATCGCGTTGTCACCGATCGCACCATTGACAGTCATATCAAAAACTTACGTCGCAAACTGGAAGTGCTCGACAGCGAGCAGTCTTTTATTCGTGCGGTGTACGGTATGGGTTACCGCTGGGAGGCCAATGCCTGTCGTTTGATCTAGCGCAATTTACTTCTTACCCGCCCTGCTTAGAATTCCTCACCTTTTTAGCGGGCGATCACCGTGTGCGCCATCATCACGTGGCAAGTCTTGCATGTTTGTACCCGACACACTCATCGGCCGTTCGCAATTTCTGACCTGACATCAGACTGAGAACACCATGTTAAAACCGGAACTTCTTTCTCCGGCCGGCACACTGAAAAATATGCGTTATGCGTTCGCCTATGGCGCAGACGCAGTATATGCCGGCCAACCTCGTTACAGCCTGCGCGTACGTAACAACGAATTCAACCATGAAAATCTCGCCAAAGGCATTAATGAGGCGCATATTCTGGGCAAAAAATTTTACGTGGTGGTCAACATTGCCCCCCATAACGCCAAACTGAAAACATTCATTCGGGATCTCAGGCCCGTCATCGACATGCAACCGGATGCCTTAATCATGTCGGATCCCGGCCTGATTATGCTGGTGCGTATCGCTTTCCCCGCAATGCCGATTCATCTCTCCGTTCAGGCTAATACCGTAAACTGGGCAACCGTACAATTTTGGCAACAACAGGGGCTCACGCGGGTGATCCTCTCCCGTGAACTGTCGCTGGAGGAGATTGAAGAAATTCGTCAACAGGTGCCGAAGATGGAACTCGAAGTTTTTGTTCATGGCGCACTGTGCATGGCGTATTCCGGTCGCTGCCTGCTCTCAGGTTACCTCAACAAACGTGACCCGAATCAGGGAACCTGTACCAACGCCTGCCGCTGGGAATACCATGTCGAGGAAGGTAAGCAGGACGATATCGGTAACATTGTTCACCAGCATTCATCGATCCCGGTACAAAATATTGCCTCCACTCTCGGCGCAGGGCCGACGACCGACAAAGTATTTATGATTGAAGAAGCAATGCGGCCTGGCGAATACATGACAGCCTCTGAAGATGAACATGGTACCTATATCATGAACTCAAAAGACCTGCGCGCGGTCGCTCATGTAGCACGACTGAGCAACATGGGCGTGCATTCGCTGAAAATTGAAGGACGAACGAAATCCTTCTATTACTGCGCCCGCACCGCCCAGGTTTATCGCCGGGCCATTGACGATGCCGATGCCGGGAAACCGTTCGACCCGACATTACTGGATACGCTGGAAGGACTGGCGCACCGTGGTTATACCGAAGGTTTTTTACGTCGCCATACCCATGGCAGCGAGCAAAATGACCAATACGGCTACTCAGTATCCGATCGCCAACAGTTCGTCGGCGAATTTACCGGTGAACGACGCGGTTCGTTAGCGCAGGTTGAGGTAAAAAATAAATTCTCGACAGGGGACAGTCTTGAGCTTATGAGCCCGGCGGGAAATATCAGCTTTATCCTGTCCCAACTGGAAAATCATAAAGCGCACACCATTGACGTTGCTCCCGGCAATGGACATGTCGTTTGGTTAGCCGTGCCGGAAGAGCTTGACCTGCGCTTTGCCTTACTGATGCGTAACCTGGCTGGCACCACTACACGCCAGCCTCATCAACCGACACAGGTGGTTTAATATATTAATTGTTACCGATTTTAGAATTTGATCACATTCAGCATGACATTTTCTGACTATCATCTCGTTCAGCTTAAAACGAGTAACAAAAAACAGCAGGTTGTACCAGGAACCACCTCATTTACCCACCCGGCTCCCCCGAGTGGGTTTTCTTTTCCCCCCTCCGGGCAGTCACAGCCAAATGACTTCGATGAAAATGAGCGCCTCTCTGGTGCTATCACCACCACCGTATTTTTTAGCGTATAATCAAACCAATGGCCGCACATCGGGGAATAAAAATGGAAAAACATCCACTGACAATGGTGATCCTTAACGGTAAAGGCGCCGGTAATGACATGTTGCGCAGCGCAATAACAACTTTGCGCGAAGAAGGTTTTCCCATCACCGTGCGCGTGACCTGGGAACACGGCGATGGTGAACGTTACATCACCGAAGCGCTGGAACTCAACGCAGAAACCGTGATTGCCGGCGGCGGTGACGGAACAATTAATGAGATAGCCACCGCACTGGCAAAACGCGAGGCGAAGCACAGGCCGGTACTGGGAATTTTGCCGCTCGGCACGGCGAACGATTTCGCCACCAGCGCGGGTATCCCTGAAGATATGGAGCAGGCATTACGGCTGGCCATCTATGGTCATGCTGTGGATATCGACCTCGGCTGCGTCAACCAGAATCATTATTTCATCAATATGGCCACCGGCGGCTTTGGCACCCGGATCACCACCGAAACGCCGGAGAAGCTAAAATCAGCGCTGGGCGGGGTTTCCTATTTTATCCATGGTCTGATGCGGATGGATACCCTGAAAGCCGATCGCTGTGAGATTAACGGCCCGGGTTTTAGCTGGCAAGGTGATGCATTGGTGACAGGCATTGGCAATGGCCGTCAGGCGGGTGGCGGACAGCGCTTATGTCCCTCGGCCTTGATTAATGACGGCGAACTGGCACTGAGCGTTGTGCCGTCGCAGGAGTTGTTACCCACTCTGCTACACTCGCTGACACGCAATGACGACAATCCCAATATGATCACGGCTTCGCTGCCCTGGCTGACCCTGCACGCGACGCACGAAATGACCTTTAATCTTGATGGTGAACCATTAACAGGAACTGACTTCCACATTGAAGTGCTGCCAAAGGCACTCTCCTGCCGCTTACCTCCGTCATGTGAGCTACTGGCATAACACGGCAATTTCCTGTGGCGCGCGTGAACCGCGCCCGGGTTGCTCGTTGCCGATGGCATTGCTTCACCCCTGACTGTCTTCATCCGTTAGCGCCTGTCTTCCCGGCGACATGATCCGGCACACCAGGCTACGCGTATTTTCATTCGCCTTCTGAGGTGCTGATCCGCCGCGGGTCGGGCATCAAACTGTACATCTTGTGCAGGTTATTACTGCAGCACACCGTCGACCCTGAGGGTGGTAGGAATGTGATCATCATCTAATAATTTCATCAAACATCTTGTATGGTAGCATACCATAAGCGTATTTTTTCATCACTGAAGCCGCTACAGGAAGGCCTGGAAGATGAAAATTGTTAAAGCAGACGTCTTTGTAACCTGCCCCGGCAGGAACTTTGTTACTGTAAAAATCACCACCGATGAAGGGTTGAGCGGTATTGGTGATGCCACCCTGAACGGCCGCGAATTATCAGTAGCCTCGTATCTGAAAGATCATCTCTGCCCACAACTTATTGGTCGTGATGCGCACCAAATCGAAGACATCTGGCAATTCTTCTACAAGGGCGCTTACTGGCGTCGCGGGCCGGTCACCATGTCAGCGATTTCCGCCATCGATATGGCATTGTGGGATATTAAAGGCAAGGCTGCCAATATGCCGCTTTACCAGCTACTGGGCGGCGCCTCGCGCAGCGGCGTTATGGTGTATTGCCATACCACCGGCCATACCATCGATGAAGTGATCGACGATTTCGCCAGGCATAAAGAACTGGGCTTCAGGGCAATTCGCGCCCAGTGCGGTATTCCCGGTATGAAAACCACTTACGGCATGGCAAAAGGAAAAGGCCTGTCCTATGAGCCCGCCACCAAAGGTAATGGGCCGGAAGAACAACTGTGGTCCAGCGAAAAATACCTCGATTTCACCCCGAAACTGTTTGCCGCCATCCGTGATAAATTCGGTTTTGACCAGCATCTGCTACACGATATGCACCATCGGCTCACCCCCATTGAAGCAGCCCGATTTGGTAAAAGCATTGAAGATTACCGGCTGTTCTGGATGGAAGATCCGACACCCGCTGAAAATCAGGAAAGCTTCCGCCTGATTCGTCAACACACCGTCACCCCGATTGCCGTCGGGGAGGTATTCAACAGTATCTGGGACTGTAAACAACTGATCGAAGAACAACTTATCGACTATATCCGCACCACCATAACCCATGCTGGCGGGATCACTGGCATGCGACGTATTGCTGATTTCGCATCACTGTACCAGGTCCGTACCGGTTCGCACGGCCCGTCCGATCTCTCGCCGATCTGCATGGCCGCCGCGCTGCATTTTGACCTGTGGGTACCAAACTTTGGTGTACAAGAATACATGGGCTATTCGGCGCAAATGCTGGAACTTTTCCAGCACAACTGGACGTTCGATAACGGTTATATGCATCCGGGCGATAAACCGGGCCTCGGTATCGAATTTGATGAGAAACGTGCGGCGAAATATCCCTACGAAGCAGCCTGTTTACCGGTTGCACGTCTGGAAGACGGCACACTGTGGAACTGGTAAGGAGATAAAAATGAAAAGTGTGGTCATTGAACGCCCTGACGAACTGCGGTTACAGGATCGTGAATGCCTTCAGCCAGCGGCAGGAGAAGTCCGGGTAAAAGTAAAGTACGCCAGCATTTGCGGTTCTGATGTACATATCTGGCATGGACACAATCCGTTTGCCCGTTATCCTCGGGTTATTGGTCACGAGTTTTTTGGTGTGATTGATGCCGTCGGCGGCGACGTCGACAAAGCGCGGACAGGCGAACGTGTTGTGATCGATCCAGTGGTGAGTTGTGGCCGCTGTTACCCTTGCTCGGTAGGCCGCCCGAACGTGTGCCGCGAATTACAGGTGATCGGCGTCCATCGTGACGGGGGGTTCAGTGAATATGCCCTGGTGCCGGCAACCAACGCCACGCCGATCCCTGACAGTATTCCTGATCGGCTTGCCAGTCTGGTCGAACCATTCACCATCGCTGCCAATATTGCCGCCTTCCTGCAACCCACTCTTCATGATATCGCCCTGATTTACGGTGCCGGTCCCATCGGTTTAACCGTGCTTCAGGTGCTGAAAGGCGTGTATGGGGTAAAACAGGTGATCGTGGCCGACCGGCTGGAGGAACGGCTGGCGATGGCATCAGATAACGGCGCTGATGCCGTACTGAATAACAGCGATACGCCGCTGGCGGCACAGTTGAACGGTGTAGAGCCGACACTGATTATCGATGCAGCATGCCATCCATCGATTCTGGCGGAAGCCGCCATGCTGGCCTCGCCGGCAGCGCGTATCGGTTTGCTCGGTTTTTCCGGCGCGCCTTGTACCATCACGCAACAAAGTCTGACCAGTAAAGAGCTGTCGCTGTTTACATCCCGCCTCAATAGCCACCGCTTCCCGCAAGTCATTCGCTGGTTTGAGCAAAAACGCGTCCAGCCAGAAAAATTGGTGACCCATTATCTGCCTCTTAGCCAGATTGAGCAGGCAATGACACTCTTTGAGCAAGATCCGCGCACCTGTTGCAAGATCATTTTACAGATCGAGTAACTGTGTGGATTACCCGTTATGTTTACGACATCTGCACTATCAGCCTCTGCTAGCGAACACCTTAACCTTAGACTCAATATTATAATTATTAAGGAGTTATCATGTTCAAAAATTTACGCTGGACTCTCGTACTGCTGCTGTTTTTGGTTTACATGATCAATTACCTTGATCGTGTCGCGCTGTCGCTTACCGTTCCACTGATCGAAAAAGATTTACTGCTCAACACCGAACAATTTGGTCTGATTTTCGGCAGCTTCTTCTTTGGCTATGCACTGTTCAATTTTATCGGTGGCCTGGCCACCGATAAATTCGGCCCCAAACGGGTTCTTGGTGTCGCCGTCGGAATGTGGTCGTTGTTTTGCGGCATGACTGCTCTGGCAACCGGCTTCTGGTCAATGCTGGTACTGCGCGTACTGTTCGGCATGGCCGAAGGCCCGATTTGCGCGTCAGCAAATAAAGCGATTAACGGCTGGTTTCCGAAGCAACAGGCAGCAACGGCTATGGGGCTACTCAGCGCAGGATCGCCGCTTGGCGGTGCGATAGCCGGACCGATTATCGGCTATCTGGCACTGGCTTTCGGCTGGCGTCCGGCGTTTGTTATTATTTGTTCCATTGGTATCGTCTGGATGTTGATCTGGTTCTTTGTCGCTGCCGATACACCGGCCAAAAGCCAGCATGTTTCAACACAGGAACGTTTGCTGATTGAGCAGTTAAAAGAGCAGGAAGCTAACGCCAGAGATAATTTAACCCAGTCTCAACATGGCCTTGGCTACTATCTGCGCCAGCCGATTATCATCGTCACCGCCTTCGCGTTCTTTTGCTATAACTACATTTTGTTCTTCTTCCTGAGCTGGTTTCCGGCCTGGCTGGTACAGGCACATGGTCTGGATATCAAAACCATGAGTATGACGACCGTGATCCCCTGGATAGTCGGCTTTGTAGGCCTGGCGTTAGGCGGCTGGATTTCTGATAAGATTTTCACTATTACCGGTAAATTATTACTTTCACGAAAAATTGTCCTGGTGATCTCACTGCTGGTCGCCGCGATTTGTGTTGCCCTCGCGGGGACAGTAACAGACGTCAGTTCCGCCGTACTGTTAATGTCGGTATCGCTGTTTTTCCTTTATATTACCGGGGCAATTTACTGGGCAATCATTCAGGATGTGGTGCATAAAAGCCGCGTCGGCGGGATCAGCGGTTTTGTCCATTTGGTTGGCAGCATCTCAGGCATTGTTGGCCCCATTGTGACGGGTTTTATCGTGCAAAATACCGGTAAATTCGACAGTGCGTTTATTCTGGCTGGCGCAGTTGCGGCACTTGGCGCCGTGCTGGTGCTGTTCGTTATTAAATCCCCTAAACCCGGAAAAATACCCCTTTCCGTCTGATTCCCATGGGCGCGTAATTTGCGCCCGCAGCCTTAACAAGGACTGACTATGTTATCCGTTGAACAACTGCCGCCAGACACCCAGCTAACCACTTACGATCGTTCCGGTTTACGTACTCGCATGCTGCATATCGGCTTTGGCGCCTTCCACCGTGCGCATCAGGCTGTGTGCTGTGACAAGCTGGCACAGGAGGCCGGCAGCGACTGGGGCTATTGTGAAGTGAACCTTAACAGCGGCGAATTAATTGCCGCATTACGGGCGCAATCATTGCAGTACACCGTAACAGAAATGGCCGATGATCACCTTTCAACGCGCGTAATCGGCGTGATTACCGCCGCGCTACATGCGAAAAGCGATGGCGTGAATCGCGTGATTGACGCTATGTGCCAGCCCGACATCGCGATTGTCTCAATGACGGTCACCGAAAAAGGCTATTGTCATTCCCCGGCCACTGGTGAACTGAATCTCAGCCATCCATCAATTCAGCATGACCTTGCCCACCCTGATGAACCCATCTCGCTACCCGGATTCATCCTTGCAGGCATTAAACGCCGCCGTGCCTGGGGCTTGGCCCCGTTTAGTGTCATGTCCTGTGATAACATGCCGGGAAACGGTCATGTTACCCGCAACGTTATCATCCAACTGGCCGAACAGCAGGACAGCGATCTGGCACGCTATATTCGTCAGCATCTCACCTTTCCTTCCACTATGGTGGATCGTATTGTGCCCGCCATGACCGCCGATTCACTGCAAAAACTGAGCCGCCGACTTGGCACCTGTGACCCGGTTGCCGTCGAGTGCGAGCCCTTTTTTCAGTGGGTAATTGAAGATAATTTTGTCAATGGTCGTCCTGAATGGGAGAAAGCGGGCGCCGAACTGGTGGCTAATGTACTGCCCTTTGAAGAGATGAAACTGCGTATGCTTAATGGCAGTCATTCTTTCCTGGCTTATCTTGGCTATCTGGCGGGATACGAACATATCAGCGATTGCATGCACGATAACCACTTCCTGAATGCCGCCCGTACATTGATGCTGTCGGAGCAGGCACCTACCCTACAGATACACGGGGTTGATCTGCATGCTTATGCTAATGCACTGATCGCCCGCTATCAAAACCGCGCCATTAAACACCGTACTGACCAAATCGCTAGCGACGGCACACAAAAACTGCCGCAACGCTGGCTTGATAGCATTCGCTGGCACCTTAACCACGGTAGCCGTTTTGACTTACTGGCGCTTGGTGTTGCCGGCTGGATGCGTTATGTCAGCGGTGTGGATGAGCGCGGTAATCCGATTGCGATAAAGGATCCGTTAAAAATACTGCTGATGCAACGCGTCAGTGACAGTGACGACGGAGAAAACCGTATAACTGCCTTGCTAACGATAAATACCGTGTTTGGACATGATTTGGTACATAACAGCCGTTTCAGAGCACGGCTATCTTTCTTCTGGCAACAATTACACCAGCAAGGGGCGCGCGCAACGGTCGCACAGCTGATGACAAGCTACTGATGACTTTACGCTAAAAGCACTGGCGTGCTGACCACAGGCTGTTAGACTGAGGACTTGAACCGAGTCCTGACACTAAACGGATGTTATGTATGTCAACTGCCTACACCATCACCACCAGTGAACCCGTTAATCAGCAAATTTATCGTTTTTTGCGTCAGGACATTGTCACCTGTGCCATCCATCCGGGTTCGCTGTTGTCGGAAAAGGAGATCTCCGACCGTTTCGAGGTTTCACGTCAGCCCGTACGCGAAGCGTTTATAAAACTGGCGGAAGCCGGGCTGGTGCAGGTATTGCCGCAACGCGGAACATTTGTGCGGAAAATTTCAGCGCAGCGTGTCGCCGATGGCCGGTTTATCCGTGAGGCAGTGGAAGTTGCGGTGGTGAGACGCGCGGCGACAGAGGCGTCCCAACAAAGTCTGATGGCGCTGGAACATAACCTGCAATTACAAAAACTGGCCGCCCGACAGCAGGACAGCCATGTTTTTTTACAACTTGATGATGTTTTCCACCGCCTGATTGCACAAAGTATCCATTGTGAGCTGGCGTGGGAAACGGTGGAAAATATCAAGGCCACCATGGACCGTGTACGCTTTCTGACGCTCAGTGAAGTGTCACCGCCTGAGAGCTTGATCCGTCAGCATCAACAGATTTACCAGGCCCTGACAGACAACGATGCCGACGCCGCAGAAATTGCGCTACGTCGACATCTGCAAGAGATGATTTTCTCTATCACCCCCATCGCCGAACAGAACAGCGCCTGGTTTGAACAACCCTGAGCCTGTATCCGACAGCGATGCTGTTAAGCAATGGTGACCTCTTTAGACAAGTAAACATCCTGTACTGCATTAATCAATGCCACGCCTTCGGCAATTGATTTCTTAAACGCTTTGCGCCCGAGAATGAGTCCCATACCGCCAGCGCGTTTGTTGATAACCGCAGTACGAACTGATTCAGCCGTATCCGTCTCACCGGCTGCAGCACCGCCAGAGTTGATCAATCCCGCACGGCCCATGTAGCAGTTCGCCAGTTGATAACGCACCAGATCAATCGGATTTTCGCTGGTCAGTTTGCTGTAAACACGCGCATCGGTATAACCAAATTTCACGGCGTTGTAGCCGCCATTATTTTCGGCCATTTTCTGTTTCACAATGTCCGCGCCGATAGTCGACGCCAGATGGTTCGCCTGGCCGGTTAAATCAGCGCTGGCATGATAATCCGTGCCGTCTTTCTTGAATGCGCTATTACGCAGATATGCCCACAGAACCGTCACCAGACCCAATTCATGTGCCCGTTCAAACGCCACAGAAATCTCTTCAATCTGACGACGCGACTGCTCCGAACCGAAATAAATGGTAGCGCCAACCGCGACCGCGCCAAGATTAAACGCCTGTTCAACACTGGCATATAATGTTTGATCGTACTGGGTGGGATAACTCAGGGTTTCGTTATGGTTCAGTTTGACCATAAAGGGAATTTTATGCGCGTAACGCCGCGATACCGCAGCCAACACACCATAGGTGGAAGCAACACAGTTACATCCGGCTTCAATCGCCAGTTCAACAATGTTTTTCGGATCAAAATAGAGCGGATTAGCGGCAAAAGAGGCCCCGGCAGAGTGTTCCACGCCTTGATCGACCGGCAGTATTGACAGGTAGCCCGTCTTTGCCAGACGCCCGGTGTTATACAGCGTTTGCATATTACGTAATACCACCGGCGAACGATTATTATCGATCATTACACGTTCAACATAATCGGTACCTGGCAGGTAAAGGTTATCCGCTGGGATGGTCAAGCAGCGATGTTGCAAAAGTGTGTCCGCTTCTTTGCCCAATAACTGTACGATATCCGTCATACTTAGCTCCTGAATTGTAGTGAATGGGTCAGTATTTACTGGCCCGAATGGCCATGGAATTAATGACCGCCAACAGACTGGACCTGATAAGGCGACGAAAGCAAATTGCTGACTCCATTTTTCAGAACGATCCGCAGGAAAAAGAGCTTTATGTGCGCTACCACCAGCGCCAGAAATGATGCACGGGACCAATTCCTTTTCCTACTTCCAGTGAATCGGCCTGCGACAGCGCGCCCTGCAACCAGCGTTTTGCCTCATCAACGGTGGCAACCCAACTATCGTGCCGTGGTCGTAAAGCCGCCAGCGCCGCCGACAAGGTACACCCGGTGCCATGCGTGTTCTGAGTATTGATTCGGGGAGAAGTAAAGCGTTGCTCGCCTTCTGGGGTAAACAACCAATCCGGGCTTTCTACCGTGCTCAAATGCCCACCTTTCATCAGTACCGCCTGGCAACCTATTTCGCGTAGCGCTCGCCCTTGTACGCACATTTCTTGTTCATTACGGGCTATTGAACAATCAAGCAACGCGGCCGCTTCCGGCAGATTCGGCGTGATAAGCGATACCTGTGGCAACAAACACTGACGCAACGTCACCACCGCTGATGGCGATAACAATGGATCTCCGCTTTTTGCCAGCATCACGGTATCCAGTACGACCCAAGGTAACATGGCAATCTTCAACCGATCAGCCACCACGGTAATGATAGCACTTTCCGCCAACATGCCAATTTTGACGCTATCAATCCGCACATCACTGAGCACCGAATCAATTTGCGCACCGACAAATTCAGCATCGATACGATACACTGATTGCACACCCTGAGTATTCTGCGCCACCAGTGCAGTGATCACGCTGGCGCCGTAAGCACCCAACGCGGAAAACGTTTTGAGATCAGCCTGAATTCCGGCGCCGCCACTGGGATCTGTGCCAGCGATGCTCAGGGCATTAATACGTTTCATATCCCGCCCTCCGCGCCCAGCGTCCATAGCGCATCAAGAAAGAGCGGAGTAAAACTGCCAGGCCCACTGGCTTGTCGCGCCGCGCGTTCCCCGGCGCAAGACATCACCCGGCACGCGCTGGCCACATGGTATAAGCGATCGCCCGGTAGAGCAGCGAACCCCGCCACCACAGCTGAAAGCGCACAACCGGTGCCGACCACACGCGTCATTAATGCCGCACCGCCGGGCACCACCAGCGTGCGTTCGCCATCAGTGACATAATCAATTTCTCCGGTGACCACGACAATAGCCCCGCTCCGCTGCGCCAGTTGCTGTGCTGCCTGTAAAGCGATGTCCGACCCATGCAGGCTGTCGACACCGCGCCCGCCGCCTGTCTGTTGTGTCAGCGCCATGATTTCAGAGCCATTACCACGAATTGTCGCTGGCTGTTGTGACACTATCTGCTGACAAAATTCGCTACGTAATGACAGCACCCCGACCGCCACTGGATCGAGGGTCCAGGGTTTTCCATTCTGGCATGCCGCATCAATAGCCGCCCGCATAGCCTGGCTACGCTCGGGTGTTATCGTACCAACATTGATCAGTAACGCATCGGCAAGGGCGCTGAACTGCGCGGCTTCGTTTACATCGACAACCATGGCGGGCGAGGCATTCAATGCCAACAACACATTAGCGGTAAAGGTTTGAACGACATCATTAGTGATGCAATGCACCAACGGTGCATGCTGACGAAACAATAACAGGGACTCGACGACGGTAGCGTCAGAAATAAGGTCAGGTTGTGGCATATTACTCTCCTAACCGGCGATCAAGAAGGCGATGCGGTCAGGCATCTGACTTCCCTACGCTGGCATTATCCAGTTCAGGTGGTACGGGTATTTCTCAGCCCCTTAGGGCACCCCGAGTCATTGATAAATCAGTAAATTTTTGATTGTTTCACTTACCAAGTTAGATTAA
>JAATFO010000071.1 GCA_015655145.1 Enterobacterales bacterium
CAATTCTTCTTTAATGTAGCTAATGAATTTAAAGATGTTGAAACCGGTGAAACGGGCAATCAGGCCCAATACCACCACGACAAACAGAATACAGGTGATGTAAAAACAGATAATCAACTGACCCAATTGCACCAGTGAGCCAACACCGTATTTTCCGATGGTAAACGCCATCGCACCGAAAGCACCGATCGGCGCCAGCCGCATGATCATGTTAATAATGCCAAAGATGACGCGGGAAAAGCTTTCGATAACATTGAAAATCAGCGCGCCCTTCTCACCTAAATGGTGCAATGCGAAACCAAACAGTATAGCGAAGAGCAGCACCTGCAGGATATTACCGCTGGCAAAGGCGCCGATCACACTCGCCGGGATCACATCCAGCAAGAAGGCGATTACCCCTTGTTGCTCAGCCTGCTGAGTATAAATCGCCACAGCTTTAGCATCTAACGTCGCAGGGTCAATGTTCATGCCGACACCCGGCTGCAACACATTCACCACGATCAAGCCAATAATCAGCGCAATGGTGCTAACAATTTCAAAATAGAGCAGCGCCACCGCACCGGTACGACCAACGGCTTTCATACTTTCCATACCGGCGATACCCGTCACCACGGTACAGAAAATGACGGGGGCAATAATCATCTTGATCAGTTTCACGAAACCGTCACCCAGCGGCTTCATTTGCGTACCCAGATCCGGATAGAAATGACCGATCAGAACACCGAGGGTAATAGCGGCTAACACTTGAAAATAAAGGCTTTTGAACAAAGAGGTTTTCATAAAAGCGGGTCCATTAACGACATTAGAATTCGATTCACATCACTGTAGTTATACCCATGTCTTCCAGGTGGTAACAGTGTTGGCGGTGCTCATCCACGCACTTGCCGCCTTCCTGTGCCCCAAAATCCAGGGGTATGTCATCGAACGACAGCGCGAAAATAACACCGCATTAACAGGATTGATATATCCTGACATATATTGTCGCAAACAGAGTCAATATTTATGAACTGAAACGCTTCATTCCGGAAAAAACCGCAATGACAGGCGATGGCAAAACAGACGAGGCACCCGATTACCTTATGGATGCAATACCGGCGCTAACCATTTTTCAAATGCCAGAAGCGATAACGCTTCATCATACAGATAGCCTTGACCCAAAGTAATACCGCGCGCCAGTAGCCAGTCACGCTGTTCAGCGGTTTCAACCCCTTCGGCGATCACATCCAGTTCGGTTATCTCGGCAATGGCCGCCACAATTTTTACCATGGTATCGTCATCAGGCAAGGCGGAAACAAAACTGCGATCCATTTTCAACTTGCTTACTGGCAATGATTTAAATTGATGTAAATAATTAAGATTGGCGTATCCCATGCCAAAATCATCCAGTGCGACGGCAACGCCCATTTGTTTCAATTCGCGCAGCAAGCTCATGGCCAGCTCCATATTCCCGGGTTGTGCCGTTTCGGTAATTTCCAGCACAAAACTCCCTGGCGCAATACGATGGCGCTGCAATAACTCTTGCAAATGCATTACCACGTTGGGTTCACGCAACTGAAGTACTGAAATATTGACACTGAGCGGCAGGGTTATGCCCCGTTTTTGCCAACTGGCCAATACCCGGCATGACTCTTCAAACACCCAGCGCCCCAGCGCCCCAATAACGCCAATCTCCTCTGCATTAGCGACAAAGTCTTCCGGCAGACTGTAGCTGCCATTAGCCTGCCGCATACGTAATAACGCCTCGGCGCCTGCCAATTCACCGGTTGACATATTGATTTGCGGCTGAAGAAATAAGGCAAAACGCTCTTCTTCCAGTCCCTGTAAAATATCGTGTTCCTGTGTCAGACGTTTTTGCGCCCGTTCCGCGAGCAGCGGATCAAAAAACAGAATCTGATTTTTCCCCTGATGGCGCGCTGACATCATAGCTGAAATCGCCCGGCTTAAAAATTCACTGGCGCTTAGGCTGGCATTGTCGCGCTGCGCGATACCAATATTCGCATTTGGTCGCAGTTGCATCTGTTGCAAGGTGACCGGTTGATTGAGACGGATCATCAGGTTACGCGCCAGGCGTATAGCACGGAACGGATTATTGGCTTTTTTCGCCAGTACCGCGAAATCGCTGATCCCCAGTTGCGCCAGGACCGTACTCTCATCCAACAAGCCACGGATTTTTTCCACCAGCGTCAATACCAGGGTGTCACGCTGCTCGTCAGTCAACACACCATTGGCTTCCAGCAATGTCTCAATACGTACCACCAGCACCGTGAATGATTCCGCATCGGCAACCATATTCAATTGTTGCTCAAGTAAGGCGAGAAATAAGGTGCGGTTGGGTAAATCAGTCAGGGTAAAATGCGTGGTCAGACGACTCATCTCATCGTGAACCGACTCAAGCACTTGCTGGTTGCGATTATAGCTGCGCACCAGTATGCCAATTTCATCATCATGATGCAGTGCCGGCATCTCTAGCTTATGAGTAAGGATATCCTGCGGCGGTAATGCCTGCAGCTCTCGTGAAATATCCCGTAATGGATGAACAACCAGCCGATTAATGCACCAGCTAATCGCCACGGACAGGATCAGCGCCAACAAAAAATACGTCGTCACCATGGTTGAAACCGTACTGAGGATAAACTGGTAAACCCGCCAGGAATCCGCCTGCAACACCAGATACGCCAGTGGCTTGGGAGAAGCAGTACGTTCAATTGAATAGAGGGGAACCGTTATCTGGACCGGGAGTTCAAACAATCGAGCCACCAGGCGAGGCACCGGCCTTTCCACACCGAAATCGGCGTGGAGCGCCTGAAAAGCATTCGGCAACACGACGTCGGCACGGGTTAAAATGCCGGCGGGTTTCAGTGAGTTGAGAATATACCCAGCCTGCGAAATATCTGCTTTAAGCACTGACTCCGCCAGCGGCTGGCGCACCGTATGGGCAATATTCTCCATCTGTTGGGCATAATCGGTTCTGCGCTGCTGCACAAAATGGAAAAGCTGAATAACGATAAAAATACAGATAGTGATAACGGCAACACCTGAAACCGTTGCCATCTGCTTGATCGTAAGTGAACGACTAACGTGCAAAGCTATTCTCCAGACCCTGTTAAATCAGGATGAGAGGGCAAAAAGCAATATTCAGTATATCTCACGGATGCCGTTTTTAATCAGTGTTAATCTTGTGGTGATATTGCCTTGCCTGTTTTCCCAGGCTGATGAAATAACCCGATGGCTTAATCCTGACACAACCTGCCACCGTGAGTCGCCGCGGCATGGGTCTTTCGCCCACAGGCCGTTGCACGGGCGCAACGGCCTGGATGTTATTTTTCTTGCCACACCATCCAGGTTAATAATTGCAGGCTGGCAGAATAATAATCTTGCGTGTCCGACAAGGTCTCATTGAGGTTGCTGCTGTCTCCCATGGTGAGATCACGGATAGCCAGCATTCCGCCCGCTAACGTGTAAGGCGCGCTGTTATTACTTAACACATCGATCCAGGCCGGGGTGTGTTGCCGGGAGAAATTCTGCCAAAACTGCTGAAACGGCACCAACCGTAAGCTTTTTTGATCATACCACCACAGGTAAAGCGGAATACGCACCGCATCAAAACTAAAGCGCGGTGGCCAGGCGGTAGCCGGCGCGACACTGCCGTCCGCATTGAGCGCCACCCAGTCCAGAGGCAATCCGCTACTGCCGAAATGCAGCGAACCTAACAGATCGATGCCATCATCAATCAGCGTATTCCACACCGCAAGGTGGCTGCGTCGGGCAAAGTCACGCCAGGCGGGAAACAAAAAATAAGAGGGATTGAGTACCACGTAACTGGTTTTATTAAAGCCCTGTGCCCCTGGCAACATGACAGTATGACCGGCGTAAGTCACCACGTTATGCAAAATGATCGCACTTTGCAGTTTATCCGACTGTTGCAGATAACGCGGCTCATGCCATTTCTCGCCCGCGCGCAGTAACGCCCAGGCAATCAGAACGTCGCCATCGGCGGCGTTATTTTTATCCACCACCGGATCTGCCGTTGCCGGATTATACCGCCAGTAGAACAAGCCGTTTTGCTTGTTGCTCAGATGAGCTGTCGTCCAGCTCCACAAGCGGTCAAAGCCTGGACGGTCATCATAATGCACCGCCAGTAACATAGCGTAACCTTGTCCTTCGCTATGGCTGACATTGTGATTACCGCTATCGATGATGCGACCATCGGCTGACAGATAGCGATCTTTATAACGGTTCCAGCTATCGCTGGCGACGGCCGGAGCACTCAACATAATCACCATCAGTAACCACATTCCCGAGCACCAGAACCGCTTCAGTGTCATTTATTACTCACCTTTTTGATAACGGAACCTCAGCGAGGTGTTATCGGCGGCGCTATCACAGACCAACGGAACATGATCCGATCCGCCCTGTTCACGCAACCAGCGGGCGTACAACCCGGTCAATACCGCGCCAAATGCCTTGCGCCAGTAACGATCATGTAATTCGCCATCACCACCTGGTACGGCCATATGCACCAGTATCAGTGCGTTTTCCTGTGGTTGTATTTCAACAAAACCCCAGTTAAAACGTGCTAATGCCAAATTGATCTGCACTTCCAGATCTTGCACCGTGCGCGCTTCCGCTAGCGGATAACGTCCGGCCAAATCATCGCCCATCTGTTGCAGGAAAGCGTAGCTTTCCGCTTCCCCCGCATTCTCCATCATACCACTCACCATGACGCTGAAAAGGTCAAACCATCCGGGTTGATGTGGAGGTTGTTTTACACTCATGCTTATTTGTCTCCGAGCATATAGCGGAAATAAAGTTGGGCGGTACTCTCGTTATAATCACCAAAGGTGTCGTAGCCCAATTGCCCGCCAATGGTGACATCCTGATTCACTTTATAATCCGCGCCCGCATGCAAACTATAGCCGATACCATTTTTACTGCCGCCAGAATAATAGGCTTCTTTGCCATAACCGTTAGCCACCGCCTCTTCCAGCACGCTTTGATAATCAGCATTGTTGGGGAAATACGCGCTGCGATCCTGAGAGTATGACTGGTAGCCCACCGCACCGCCGATACGGACATTCAAATCGTCATATTTTTGGCTGAATTCCACCGGGAATGACACGCTGGCGTAATCCTGCGGGCTGAAATAACCCCCCTGACCATAACTGTAGTAGCTCAGGTTTTTGGAAAAATCCATCCAGCTCATGTTAAGCCCGACTTTCAGTTCACGGTCATCATAGTGGAACGGGCGAACATAGGCGCCCGCGTTCGCCACCAAACTCTTATTGCTCGCAACATCCTCACCCAGGTAGCTATACCCCCCGGCGCCGACGTAAAAACCGGCATCCCCATTGTCATAGCTCAGCAGCGCGTTGCCGCCATTTTTCGTCACCCGTCCCCACGTTTTGCCCGAGAGTTTATCTGTCACCCCAACATAGGAGAGTAAACTGTCCGTCACCGCGCGACGTTCGCCAGTCAGAATTAAGGTTAAATAATCGGTAATCTTCGGTGACCACTGAATGCCGCCCACCAACGTGGTGAGGTCCTGTCCCAGTGGCGTGCTGCCCAGATCGATTTTGTACTGATCGCTGCTCAGCGCCAGTTTTAATTCCACGCCGCTCGCATTTTGCGACCCGGCCGGGCTGGCGCTGACTTCATCAACATCGGCTTTATCGGTGGCCGTCGCCAGTACAGTCTGCAAACTTTGCAGTGTTGCCCGCCCTTTGGTCGTCAATGGGTTCAGATCGTTAAACTCATAGTCTTTGCCGTTATTCAGCACTTTTTCATTTTTCAGTGTTTGTACCGCAACATTGACCGCCTGTGATAATGCGCCGGTGCCGAAACGACGATCCGAATCACCACTGGTGCTACCTGCACTTAATGCAACGGGCGTCATAGTGAATTCAAAGCGCGAGTCGCCAAACGGAACTGTTGACCAGCTAAGCGGCGCTTTGGCTTCAGTCAACTTACTCAGACCCGATTCACCGTCACGACCACGAATTTGCACCCCTCCCTGCATCCAGGTCCCCGTGCGCTGCTCCAGGTCATCCATCATGCTGTCGATTTGATGCAAGGTCTGGTTTTGCTGTACCGCCACATGGGTAACGCCATTCGCGGATACCTGCCCGTCACTGTCACGGTGCGCGGGATCCTGCTGCCACGGCATCACGCCGCCGTAGCGCGAAGCGGAACCATGACGGGAAAGCGTGGTTCGATTGATAAACGGGTTGTCCGCCAGAACCAGCCCACCGATACTCGGTACGCTGCCGGTTTCCGCACCTTGCAGACCAATCATCTTACCGCGCGCAGTACGCAGATAACTGAGCGCTTGATTATGATCGCCTTCCGCTTCCGCCACCCGCGCCAGCAACAAGAGCCGATCCGGAGTTTGCTCGCCGCGCAGGCCATTTACCAGCGTACGCGCTTTCGCGGTGTCGTGTTGCGCCAGGGCGACATCAATCGCCCCCGTGCGCGCATCCTGATTCGGCGTATCGTGCGTGAGCAGATAATCATAAACCACCCCTGCTTCCTTATTCATCTTGCCGGACTGATAAAGGCGCGCCATGGCAAACATCAGATCGGCGTTTTGCGGATCGCTTTGCAAAGCGCCAATCAGTTTGTCATACGCGGCGGCATATTGTTTTTTCTCCCGCAACTGATCAGCCTCGTTAATCAGATACCCATTACGGATACCGGCAAGTTGAGTCGGCGTGCTGCGGGTCTGCAACTCAGGATCACTGAGAAAACGTTGCGCCTCGACACCTAATCCGGCCTGATTCAGTACCGCCATTTGCGCCGCATAGTCGCCCGCATTACCCTGCACGCCCCGCTGTAAATTATTCCGTACCACGCTAACGGCGCTGGTCACATCACCCGCCTGAAACAAGCTTTGCGCCAGTTTACCGACATCAGAGGGTTCAGAAGGCGGCGTCATGGCGAGCGCTTTCAGCGTATTGGCCGCCGCCACGTTCTCCCCACGAGCGAGATACTGGTCGGCCATGGTCATCTGCAAATTAAAATTAACCCGTTGCGCCAGCGCGCGTATTCCGGCGTTCTGACTGCGCGGCGGGATCCGGGCTAGCAACGAATTGGCTTGTTGCCATGCGCCACTCTCACTGGCGTTGAGCGCCCCGGCATACAGTTCGTTAGTGCTTGCTCCGCTGCGAAACACGGGTTGCATAGTATTGGCGGCAGAAACGGTGTCACCCTGCTGGCGGTAAATACGTGCTAAATCAAGCCGTAGCCAGCCATCACTGGGGAAACGCGCGATGCCTTGTTGTAATACGCTGATCGCCCGCGCGGTATTGCCTGCGGCCAGGGCCTGTTTCGCCTGCTGGCGGACCGGATCACTGCTGCTGGCGACGCGTGGCGTCATACTCTGGCGTACTGTGGCAGGCAATGAGGACAATAAAGTGCTCGCTTCTTCAGTACGATTCTGTTGGCGCAGAATGTAATACAAGCCTTCTTTCGCATTGCGATTATCAGCATCACGCTGCAACACCGCACGAAAACTTTGTTCCGCTGGCTCAAGCTGTCCGCTACGCCGTAACGCATCGGCCCGAAACAGCATGGCGGCGATGCCTTTTTCCCCGTCAGCCTGCGTTAACGGTGCACTGATCGCCAGCGCCTGGGCGCTATCACCGGATTTCAGCGCTTGCTGCGCACTGGCCAGTTGCGCATAGAAACGCGCATCGGTCGCTTGTTGTTGCCGTTGGCCGCCCTCGGCGCCCCCCTGTTTCGCCGCACGGTCAAGATAATCCGCGGCAGCGGCATAGTTACCACTTCGTTGGGCCACATAACCCATGCCCGCCAGCGCATCCGCATCCTGTGGATTGGCTTGCAGCACTTGTTCAAAAGAATTCTGCGCCTGCGTAACATCTCCGCGATTTAGCGCACTGAACCCCTGCCCTTTTTCTGCGCCGCCCACATTCGCGCGATAATACTCCATCACGTTACGATCCTCGGGGTGGCGCTGTTGATAGTGTTGATAAAGCGGTGCGTCATCCGGCTGCGGGCCTAACCAGAGTAAAGCCTGACGTAATGAACGATCGGCTTCGGGTTTCCCGTCAGCCAGGCCTTCAAGCAGTTGCAAACCTTCGCGCCGGGTGGCGTCCTGATAGGTTAGCGCTTTGCCGAGTGCCAGTCGTGCGTTGGTATCTTGCGGATGCTGTCCGGCGAACTGGCGTAAATTATCAATAGCTTGCGGTAACAGCGAACGATCGCCCGCCATGGTCAAATAGTACTCCGCCGCCACGCTATCTGGCGGCGTATTGCCACTAAACGTATTACGCCAGGTTTGCAACGCGGCAGCAATATTACCGCTCTGCGCCTGACGCCGCGCCAGCGATAATTGCCCCTGAGGAATCGATTGCAATTGGCGGTCATTAGCCAGACTGAGCAGATTAGGATCCTGGGGTGAAACCCGGCTCAGGCGCGCTCGCCATTGTTCGGCAAGCACGCTGTCACCATTCTGCTGCGCGTACAAGGCCATCAGATAAAGTGCCTGCGTATTGTTGGCATCCACCATCAATACTTTTTGCAGGGCGTCTTTCGCTAAATCATCATGCGCTTTCTGGTGCCAGTATACCGCCTGGTCAAACAGCGCCTGCAGGGCCGGATTATTTTCCACAGCAAGCAGTGTTGGGGAAAACAGGCTGAATGTCAGCGCACTGCTCACTAACAGGGTCTGATGTATTCTGGCGGTTAAGGTTATCGTTTTCATTATGTATCCTTATTTATCGCCAGTGATATCAGTGTGCTCTTGTGGATGCAGGCGTTTCCATGCATGCCGTTTTAGCATAACAAACGCCGCACTTCCCACGACCGCCGCCAGTAACAGCGCGAGGAAAGCCAGTAGCACCGCGTGCTGGTTTGCATACCAGACCACCATCATGTACCAGGGCATCTGTCCACTCGGGAACTGCGGGCCCACCCGGAAACTGCGAATGCCATTTTCATCGGTGATAATCGCCGTATCACCGCGAATGCCCGCGTTGATTTTTTCGGCGCCCAGGTCATGATGTAAACGCAACAATTGTTCGTTATTACTGCCGATAGCCATCACCACTAAACGTGCCGGACTCCATGGAGAACGGTAACTGATGAACCCGCGCCAGGCTTCGTTGGAAGAAAAATAGCGATCAGCATCCAGTGGTTGTCGATACCAGTCACCCATCAACCAGGCGTGCAGCCGTTCCATGGTGTCAGGTGCCCGGACACTCAACGTGCCCTGGCTGGTTTCATAAGGGGAACCGGCCAGCATGGCCTGATTAAATGCCGCCTGCGCCATGGTGGATACGGCCAGCACATCGCTTTGCTTTAACCGCTCAAGATAGGCGCCCCCGGAAGGGATACCGAACAACACGCTGTTTCGATATAACGCCACACCCGTGGCGTTGCCCGCACGACCGGCCATATCCAGCAATGTGGCAATCTCGGCATTGTCTGGCCGGGAGGGCAACATCAACACGGTTTGCGAATAATCCGCCATGCGGGAGAAAGGAAATGCCGCCCCGACAAAATAGGAAAGATTGGGTAGCAGGGTGAAATGGCGCGTATGGCTCAGATCGATAAACGAATCATCTTCAATACGGCTTTTAATATTGTTATTGAGTAAGACACCACAAGGCGCGCTGGCCTGCGGTTTAATATTAAAATACAGCTGTAGCTGGTTATCACCGTATATCAGGTACGGATTGAGTTTTAGCGCGTACGTTTCCTGCCGCGCATCGCCACCAAGCCGATGCCAGATGTTTTCCAGTAAGCCAATTTTATTGACCGGTAAGTTGCGTAAAAAGGTACCATTCAGGGTGATATTGAGGAAAGAATGCTCCTCATCAATCCAGCTTTCCGCCGGGAAACGGTAATCAATGCGCACCGGGAAGGTATCACCATCCCACAAAAACAGATCGGGTGCGGCGCGGAAATTTACCCGTAAGGCATCATGCCAGATACCATTGGTGGTCAGACTTTGATCCTGCCGTAACAGCTCGCTCAACCGCACCGGACGCTCGGTATTGATCCAGCGGGGCGCATCGTAGGCTTTACGTGCCGGCAAGACCTGTGGCTCGACCTGCAAGGTTGGCGCGTCGATATCAAGAGGCTGGCGGATTAAACGCCAGGCAGCCTGACGCAGTTGTTCCTCATCGCGTCCCACCACCAACATCAATTTATAAATGGGATTATTCGGGTTATCCACCAGTTGTAATGTTGGCGCGGTCACATCAGGTAATGTCAGCGACCCCACTTTTTCACCCGGCGAACCAAATACCACGCCATTTTTTTCCGGCAATTCCCCACGCGTTACCGGGAAACGGATACCACGATAATCCGCCTGAATACCCAGCCATGATGAAACTGTCGCCGCCGCACTGACTTCGGCTGGCGTTACGTTATCCGGAAAGACCATTGATACGCTGGCGGCCGTCATCTGCATGGGATCAATAAAAGGCCGCGGGAAGTGGCGCATCTGCGTGCCCAGATTAAGCAGTTGCCCTTCCAGCGCCAGTTGCGTATCCGGCAAAATAGTAACCTGATATTGTGCGGCGCTGTTACGCTCACACAATAATTTATCCGCATCGTTAATTTTAAAACTCAGGTTATTGCTCGACACCACCATGGCGGACGGAATATCAAGTTCATAGTGAGCGATATCACTGTCGGAAGCGCCTAACGGCAAGGTCCCCAGGGGCTGACCATTGAGCATCAATTGCAATGAGGTATTCCGCGCGGCCAGCGCGGGTGAGACCCGTAACGATAAATTAAGCCGGGCCAGAGTGATCACCTGATCGCCAGGCAGCGTAAAGACTATACCCGCCTGAAGTTGGCCTCCCGTCAACGTTATTCCTTGTGGTTGCCCGATCTGCGCGACGGTAATATGGCTACTGACAGGTTGAAATAAGGTGGTCGGTGGTACTGGCAGCGAGGGCGCAATCGTAGCAGTACTGTCCATCGCTTGCGGCGTGACGGTGCCCGGTGCATAGGGATCGTGATCCACCGCCGCACGGAGCTGCTGTTCCGCCGCCCCGGCGTCATTAGCGACCGGAGCCGTTGGCAGCACCGCGCTGTTCTGGACCTCAGGCGGCGTATCAGCCGCCTGTACAGGATGCAGCAACAGGGCGCTAATGAAACCAAGTACCAACAACAGCGGATTACGCGTGAGTTTCATGCCGCGTGATCCTCTTGCTGCTCTTCGACCGGGCTTTTGCGTTTATCGCGCCGTGCTTTCCAGGTCAGCCAGAATAACTCGAATACCGTGCGCACAATAGTCAGCAATGAATACAACGGCTTGTCTTTTGGATACATGGGCTGAATCCACGCATCTGCGCGCGCCAGCACCACCCGCACCAACTCACGACGTCGCGATAAGGGAATTTCCTTAAATTTAAGACGGATTATATGATCATCGGCCGTAACAATGCTGGCGGGAATAGTGATTGCGCCAGAATTAAGCAACAAATCAATCTCTTCAATTTCATCGCTGCTGTGACGTTGATCGGGTGCGATGATCTGTGCGCCGCCCATAGATAAGTCAGACGTGGTCGAACGGGAAGAGATACCGCTGGCATAATGGATGATGACCGGGATTTCCACATCAATACGAATCGTTTTGCGTACTTGCCGAGTCTCGCGCGCCACAGCGATCGCCGCCATCAAAATAATCAGGCTAAACAACGCCCAGCCGATATTTAAGGCAATAACATAAGGATCGACATTAAAATAATTATGCGCCAACGCACGGACGAGGCCGGCTACAATGCCAATGCACAGCAATATGACAGTAATGATATGTGGACGCACAATGTTGAAATCAAAGAAGCCGACATCCAGCAAACCGCCTTTATCGGTCACGTTGAATTTGCCATGTTTCGGCGACAGTAACGCCATCAGCGTTGGCATAACCAAATGGAATGCCATCACCGTTTCGTAGATCTCACCCCAGAACGTGTAACGAAACCGGCCATTCATCCGGGAGTTAACATGTAACGACATGACCAGATGGGGTAATACATAGGCAAAAATTAATGCCGCGGAGGAGTGGACAATATTGAGATTAAATAACAGGTAGGCCAGGGGCGCGGTAAGAAATATTACCCGAGGCAAACCAAACTGAAAGTGCAACATTGCATTCAGGTAGCAAAGGCGCTGTTGCCACTTCAGACCCCGGCCCAATAACGGGTTATCAAGCCGAAAAATTTGGGTCATGCCGCGAGCCCAACGCGTACGCTGAATCACATGTAACCCAAGGCGTTCCGTCGCCAGCCCGGCCGCCAGCGGGATGGCCAAAAATGCCGAGCCCCAGCCTCGCCGTTGCAATTTTAACGCCGTGTGCGCATCTTCCGTCACTGTTTCCACGGCAAATCCACCAATCTCATCCAGTGCTGAGCGGCGAATGACCGCGCAAGAACCGCAAAAGAACGTGGCGTTCCAGTTATCATTACCCTGCTGCACCGGGCCATAAAATAACGCCCCTTCATTTGGAATATGACGTGCAGCCCGCAGGTTACGTTCGAAAGGATCGGGGGAATAGAAGTGGTGTGGCGTCTGTATTAACGCCAGTTTCGGATCTTTCAAAAAGGGGCCGACAGTTGCCTGCAGAAAAGCCCGTGTCGCCACATGATCACAGTCAAAGATGCAAATCAGCTCGCCCTGAGTGAGCTTCATCGCATGATTCAGGTTGCCGGCTTTCGCGTGCTGGTTGTCGTTGCGCGTGATATACCCGACACCGGCATCGGCCGCGAAGACCGCGAATTCACTTCGCTTACCATCATCCAGCACATAAATTTTTAACTTATTGCCTGGGTAATCAATGCATTGCGCAGCCAGCACGGTGTCACGCACCACATCAAGACTTTCATTATATGTCGGCACGTAGATATCAACAGTGGGCCACAGATTGATATCGTCCGGCAAAGGTTCAATGGTCCGTTTTAATGGCCAGGTGGTTTGCAAGAAACCCAGGATCAAAATCAGCCAGACATAGAGTTCTGCAATAAACAACCCGATACCCAAAATAGCTTCTATTTCTGAATTAAAATGCAGTGTTTCTGTCGCGCGCCACCAAATATAGCGCGTTGACATTAAGGCGGACAAAATCACCATCACCAGAGAGATTTTTTGATTTTTGCTTAATCCCAGCAGAAACAAAATCGCAATGCTGATTAAGCCAAATATATATTGTTTTTGGCTATCCATGGGGGTGATAACAATGATGACCGCCATCGGAGATAACACCAGTAGTAACAGCCAGAACAGCACTTTATTCATGATTTACCCTGACGACAGACGTCATTATTAACTGCCTAACTATACCCATCATCGTTCAGGCTGCGGAGATGTCGGCAAGCACGTAACACATCATTGATGCGTTACGTGCTGCCTTCTGCAACAAGAATTTATTGGGTCTATCACGATAAAAATGTCCACAATAATAATGTCGGAACATTATTGTGAACGTAACATGGTGTGCATCTCGCCGTTACCCACGCTAATACCCAACAGGCTGATAACACGTTTACTGATCAGCTCAATATCGAATGCCGCCGCAGAGACCGGGCTGAAATCAAAGATTGAGCGTTGTGAGGCATTGGCTTCGGCAACACTTTCATCGCGATGGACGACGCCAATCAATCGGCTGCCCAGTCGCTGTTGCATAAAGGCCGTAACATCACGACTAATGCTTCTTCTGTTATCACTTTGATTTAAAATAAAGTAATGACCTGCCCTGGTGTTAAGCGGCGCCCCGATCAGCCGATGATTTTCAATCTGCGGCATCAATGACAGCGAGGCGGTATCCGCCATCATTACCACCAGATGTAAATCAGCCAGTGCGCTTATCGCTTTCAACGCCGGCCCTGGGCCAGGAGGAAAATCGGCAACAATCACCAGACCTGGATAATTCAACACAGTACCGAGTCCCCGGGGAAGGAAATTAGCCTCGTTAGCAAGATTATTCTCAAAGCTAATGCGTTGTTCTTCGGTGACCTCGCCATAAGGCAGGACAAAAATATTTCCCCCGGTGGTGAGGATTGACTGACTCC
The DNA here is from genome assembly GCA_015655145.1 of Enterobacterales bacterium. Classification (GTDB taxonomy): domain Bacteria; phylum Pseudomonadota; class Gammaproteobacteria; order Enterobacterales; family Enterobacteriaceae; genus JAATFO01. The sequence continues at coordinate 14,037 of JAATFO010000071.1, forward strand.
AGTCATACTGCTCCGCTGAGCGGGCAACAAAACCACGGCCATCCGAGAGCGGCACGCCAAAATGCAGGCGTAGTGCATTTTGTACATCAAAATCAATCGCCAGGACTTTACTGCCATCCCGCGCCAGGGCATAGGCCAGGTTAGCCGCCATGGTGGTTTTACCCACACCCCCCTTTGGCGAACAGACGCACACTAGTGGCATAAAGCTATCTTCTCCAGCAGCGATTTTAACAATGTTTCTTTCGACACAATGGCTGTCACACCGCGCGCACGGAATAGCGGCTTATAACGTTCAGAGGTGGAGGGAGATGGTTCAGGATGAATATGTTGCGCAGCTTGTTGCAATAAAGGTAAGGGTTCACTTGCGGCATTAACCGGCGGTGTTATCAACGCAGACATGATGGTATCAGGCTGCTTTACCTCATTTAAAGACAATGAGACTGCAGATTTTAATGTAGTGGCTACGCTGTCCAGCAACGAACTTTTTACGCCGGGTGCAGGAGGCTCGCCCACCAGGGGACTCGCCACTGGCGGCGCCACAAACGCATCTTTTTGAATCGGTTGCGGTGTGACCCGATCAACACTCTGCCCACGATCCAGCACAGAATCACCCGTTTCATTCTGCAAAAGCTGTTTGATAATAGCCCAATGGGTGTTATCTGACGCTAAAGTTTGCTCTGACATATCTTTGAAATGGATATCTTGCGTGTGCGTTTTTTCTTTGAAACGTTGCAGATCATCATAGCTTTTCATTGAGTTTTAGTTATTCAGAAAGACATACATTTTAAAATATATCATACAAATTTCATTGCGGTGAGATTATTCCTATTTAATTATCAGGTCAAATCAATCGAATAATTCCATCCAGCCTTTTAATTGTACCGGAAATTCCTCCTCGACTTACATCAGGAAAATCATCATTACCTATTGATTTACCATACAGTAAAAAACAAATAATCATGAATAACAATTGATTGTAAAATTCATGGATTTTAGTCAGTGAAATTAACTGAAATAAATCTTATCAATAAGAGGCAGGTAATGATAATACAAATAAACGTTCCCGCTGTTTGACAGTTGTTTATCGTCAATAAGTTTCGCAGTGCCGTGAGGCAATAAGGCAGCACATGAGCGAATCGCAACGGGATTCAGGCAACACGCACCGCCGGTAAAAAGTAAAGGGGATCGGATTATCTGGCGACTATTGTTCCTCGCGATCAACCGCAAAACAGGCTATCTGCTCTCCACCATACTGGTTCAGCATCGGTTGCTGTTGGGTGCAGACCTCAAAACGGCGGCGACAGCGGGTATTAAAAGCGCAACCCGGTGGTGGACTCAACGGGCTGGGCAATTCACCGCTCAGTTTAATCCGTTCACGGCGTTCGTCCGGGTTAAGTCGGGGTGTCGCTGAGAGGAGCGCTTGTGTGTAAGGATGGCGCGGATTAGCGAACATCGCCGTTTTACTGCCCTTTTCCACACAACGACCGAGATACATCACCATGACCTCGTCGGCAATATGTTCAACCACGGAGAGATCATGAGAAATAAAGACGTAAGAAAGCCCCATCTCCTGTTGCAAATCCATCATCAAATTCAGCACTTGCGCGCGTACAGAAACGTCAAGAGCGGAAACCGGCTCATCGGCAATCAGCACATCCGGCTCAAGCATCAACCCCCGGGCAATCGCAATTCGCTGGCGCTGTCCGCCGGAGAACATATGAGGATAACGATCATAATGCTCCGTTTTCAGGCCCACTTTCGCCATCATCTCCAGCACTTTTTCCCGCCGTTCCGCTTTGCTGAGAGTACTGTTAATGATCAGCGGCTCGGCCAAAATCTGACTGATTTTTTTCCGCGGATTCAACGAACCATATGGATTCTGGAAAATAATCTGGATTTTCTGTCGCCGCAATTTTTGCGCCTGAGGATCTGGCTTCAGTAGATCCTGACCGTGCCAGTAAAGCTGCCCGTCGGTCGGCGTTTCAATCATCGTCAGCAGGCGACCCAGGGTGGATTTTCCACAACCTGATTCGCCCACCACCGCCAGCGTTTTGCCACGTTCGAGGTTGAAAGAGATGCCGTCCAGCGCTTTTACCTGACGTTCCTGACCCAATAACCCTTTTTGTACCGGGTAGTACTTTTTCAGATCAATCGCCTGTAACAGGTACTGATGTTGGTTATTTTCATGACTCATAAGTGGGTCTCCCGGCTTCATCCAAAGGGAAATGACATTTGGACTGACGCCCATGAATATCATGTAATTCAGGTTCTTCGATACGGCAACGACTGATCGCATACGGACAGCGCGGATTCAGCAAACACCCGTTCGGCCGATCATATTTTCCCGGCACCACTCCCGACAGTGAAGCCAGCCGCATTTTATCGGTCGCAAATTCCGGCAATGCCCGTAACAACGCCTGGGTATAAGGATGACGCGGCACCCTGAAAATATCCGCCGCTTCACCTGTCTCCACCACCTGACCGGCATACATCACAATAATGTGTTGTGCTGCTTCCGCCACCAGCGCGAGGTCGTGCGTAATCAGGATCAGGGCCATATTTTCCTGACGCTGCAATTCAAGTAAAAGATCGATAATTTGCGCCTGAATGGTGACATCCAGTGCAGTGGTCGGCTCATCGGCAATCAACAGCTTTGGCCGACAGGCAATCGCCATGGCAATCATCACCCGCTGGCTCATGCCTCCGGAAAGCTGGTGAGGATACACATCAAGGCGTGATGCCGGATCAGGGATGCCGACTTGCGTCAGCAGATCAATCGCCCGCTGACGACGCGTACGGCGATTACCGCCCTGATGCACTTTGATCGCTTCCATTATCTGATAACCCACGGTGTAACACGGGTTCAGGCTGGTCATCGGATCCTGAAAAATCATCGCCACGTCTGAACCAACCAGTTGACGGCGTTCTTTTTCAGATATTTTTTTCAGATCTTGCTGCTCAAATTCCAGCTTATCGGCCAGGACTTTACCGGGGTAATCAATCAGGCCCATGATCGCCAGCGAACTGACTGATTTACCGGATCCCGACTCACCGACAATGCCCACCACCTGACCTTGTTCTACCTGATAGCTGATCCGGTCAACAGCGCGGAATGGCGCGTTATCGTCGCCAAAACGCACCGACAATTTGTCTATATTCAGTAATGCCATCGCCATGCCGCCTTATTGCTTGAGTTTCGGGTCGAGGGCATCACGCAAACCATCACCCATCAAATTAAACGCCAGTACCGTCAGCAGGATAACGACCCCAGGGAAGGTCACCACCCACCAGGCACTTTGCGCAAATTGCAACACATCGGCGAGCATGGTGCCCCATTCCGGCGTGGGCGGTTGTGCGCCCATCCCCAGAAACCCCAGAGCAGCCATATCGAGGATTGCATTAGAGAAACCCAGAGAAGCCTGCACAATCAGCGGCGCCAGGCAATTTGGCAGAATGTTGATGAACATCTGCCGTAACGCGCCCGCCCCGGCTACCCGCGAGGCGATTACGTAGTCACGGTTCACTTCCACCAGCACCGCGGCACGGGTCAGACGGATATAGTGCGGTAGTGCCACAAACGTTAGCGCCAGAGAAGCATTTACGATAGAAGGACCAAAAATAGCCACCAGCTCCAGCGCCAGCAGCAAGCTGGGCAACGCCAGCATGATATCAACCAGGCGCATAATGGCGGCGTCGACAACGCCGCCGATATAACCGGCCAGCAGACCAAAAATCACCCCAAAGATCAGTGACAAAACCACGACCAGGCAGCCCACCAATAGCGACAGGCGCGCACCATACATCAGACGCGACAAAATATCGCGACCAACATCATCAGTACCCAGAAGATAATGCCAGCTTCCCCCTTCCTGCCAGGCGGGCGGGCGTAGCAACGCATCGCGAAACTGTTCCGCAGCGCCATGGGGCGCCAGTACGTTGGCGAATATCGCGCTCAAAATCATCAGCACGATATAACCCAGGCCGATAACAGCGCCTTTATTACGGCGAAAATAATGCCAAAATTCCTGTAAAGGGGTCATCGGCTGTGGTGCAACAGTAACGTTGCCGGAATCAATAAGAGACATGTGATGGCCCCGGTTATTTTTTATGACGAATACGTGGATTCACCACGCCGTAAAGCATATCGACCAGCAGGTTGACCAGAATAATCATGATCGCCACCATTAATACCCCGCCCTGCACCACCGGATAATCGCGGCGTTGCAACGCTTCAATCAACCAGCGCCCCAGACCTGGCCAGGAAAAAATGGTTTCCGTCAGGATAGCGCCCGCCAACAGGGTACCGACTTGCAAACCGATCACCGTGATTACCGGTAACATGGCATTACGCAATGCGTGCACAATAATCACCCGTGCGCGCGTCAGGCCTTTGGCGCGGGCGGTGCGAATGTAATCTTCGCCCAAGACTTCCAGCATCGCCGAGCGCGTCATGCGCACAATAACCGCCAGCGGGATGGTGCCCAGCACAATCGCTGGCAAGATCATATGCATCACCGCATCTTTGAAGTCGCCAGGTTCGCCCCAGATCAGCGTATCGATCAGAACAAAACCGGTCAGCGGGTAGGAATCATCCAGAAAGACCGCGTCATCCAGTCGCCCTGATACCGGCGTCAAATTAAGGTGCACGGAAACCAGCATGATCAGCATGATGCCCCACCAGAAAATCGGCATGGAGTAGCCGGTCAGCGAGATGCCAACAGCCATGTGATCAAACACCGAACCGCGCTTGACTGCCGCCAGCACGCCTGCGGGAATTCCGACCGCAATGGCAAACATCATGGCGCAGATGCCCAGTTCCAGTGTGGCTTTGAAGCGTGGCACAAATTCGTCCCACACCGGCAGGCGGCTGCGTAGTGAAATGCCCAGATCACCATGCAATACACCGTTAATATAGGTGAGGTACTGTTTCCATAAGGGCTGATCCAACCCCAATTGCGCCATTAACTGGGCATGACGTTCCGGCGAAATCCCACGCTCTCCTGCGATAATCATCACTGGATCGCCGGGGATCATATGGACAAATGCGAAAGTTAAAAGTGTAATACCAATAAACGTTGGGATGACAAGCCCCAAACGTCGGAGTATGAACTGCAACATAATCCGGATTCTCTGTAATCTCCTGTCGCACGTAACGAACAGGATGTTATTTGCTCACATCTTGCTATCGGATAACACCGATTGCGGCGCCATTACTGGCGCCTTTACCATTTTGCTTCCGAGCGGAACTTCCTTCAGAGGCGTGAAATGAACCGGTCAAAACACGCCTGCAGGGAGAGGTACAACGGTCAGGCATGCCTGACCCGCTGCATTATTCCTGGATATCGACCTTGTCGAAATGATGTTTATTACCTAACGGGTCCATCACGTAGCCGGATATTTTCTTACTGACTGGCTCATAGACCGCTGAATGGGCAATGATTAACGCCGGCGCCTGATCATGCATAACCACCTGCGCCTGTTTATACAAGGCAATGCGTTTGCTCTGATCAGACTCGGTACGGGCCGGTTGGATCAGGTCTTCAAAGGGCTTGTAGCACCAGCGCGAATAGTTGGAACCGTCTTTTGCCGCCGCACAGCTAAACAGCGTGGCGAAGAAATTGTCCGGATCGCCATTATCACCAGTCCAGCCCATCATCACCGTCTGGTGCTCGCCGGCTTTAGCGCGTTTCAGGTACTCACCCCACTCATAGGTGACGATGTTGGCCTTCACACCAATTTTCGCCCAGTCAGCCTGGATCATTTCCGCCATGCGACGTGCATTCGGGTTATAAGGTCGCTGTACCGGCATCGCCCAAATATCGATAGCAAAACCATCCGCCATACCGGCTTCTTTCAGCAGCGCTTTGGCTTTCACCGGATCGTACGGATAATCCTGTACAGCATCATTATAGCTCCACATGGTTGGCGGGATCAGATTCTTCGCCTCCTGGCCCACCCCCTGGTAAACCGCCTCAATAATCGCTTTTTTGTTCACCGCCATGGTCAGTGCCTGACGCACTTGCAGATTATCCAGCGGTTTTTTCTCTACGTTGAACGACAGATACCCCACGTTCAGCCCCGCCATCTCCATCAGATTGATGGATTTATCCTGTTTCATGCGCGCAATATCCGCCGGATTCGGAAACGGCATCATCTGGCATTCGCCTTTTTGCAGCTTGGCATAGCGCACTGAAGCATCCGGTGTGATGGAGAACACTAAACGATCGATTTTCGGTTTCGTACCCCAGTAATCCGGGTTCGCTTTATACAGAATGCGGGAATCTTTCTGATATTGCAGTAACTGGAATGGCCCCGTCCCAACCGGGTTGAGGTCAACTTTCTCCGGCGTGCCGGCTTTCAGCATGTTGTCAGCATATTCCGCCGACAGAATTGAGGCGAAGTCCATTGCCAAATCAGCCAGAAAAGGCGCTTCCGCCCGGGTCAGGGTGAAACGCACCGTGTAATCATCTACTTTTTCGATTTTGCTGATAATGTTCGGCATATCCATGCCTTCGAAATACTCATAACCACCACCGGAAACCGCGTGATACTTGTTATTTTTATCTAACTGACGGGAAAAAGTGAACACCACATCATCGGCATTGAAATCATGTGTGGGTTTAAAATCTTTGGTGGTCTGCCATTTCACCCCTTTACGCAGGTGAAAAGTGTAGATTTTGCTGTCGCTACTGACATCCCATTTTTCCGCCAAACCTGATTCGACTTCGGTGGTACCGAGTTTGAATTCCACCAGTCGATTATAAATAGGCACAGAACTGGCGTCATACGTGGTGCTGGTGGTAAATAACTGGGGATTAAAACCCTCAGGAGAGCCCTCGGAACAAAAAACGAGGGTTTTAGCCTGAACACTGGCGGCAACAGTCATGGCGACAAGGCTCAGACCCAGCTTCAACATTCTGGGTTTATCCAGAGAAATACGCATGTTTATGCTCCAATTATGATGTGTTGTGTACGTAACACCCGACCTGTGTTTTTTTAATGTGGTCAGTCAAGCTGCCCAAAGGCGGCAAGAGAAGGAAACCGTCGTCTTAACCATGTCTGACTCAGTGGGATCCGCCAGACGAACGGGCCAGTTTACGGCACCAATTTGTCAACAGTTTAAAGCAACGTCAATACAACATCTCGATATTTACATCAGGCAGAGAGAAAAATAATAAAATATAAATAACATTTTATTATTTTTTTTAGATTAAAAATCTAAAAAATTAAATTTAAGCTGACAAAATACGCATTATCATCTGAAAATACAGTTATTTTTACTGTAAAAAAATAATCAAACCATCTTGTTAAAGAGGGCATTATTAAATGATTAATGTTGTTATACAAGAGTTAACCAGTTAAAAATGCTGACCAATGTGTATAATAAATAGTCAACAATGCCCTGCGCGTCCACGGTGAAGCGTGACGCGAATTAAGCCTTGCCGTGAGACTCGCGCACGGGAACTGAAAAAAGGAAATAAACAGGACATAACGATAAGTTAGCGGCAAAAGTCAAAACAACAGGAAGGGATAACCATACAGGGAAAAGCACCCTGCAACGTCAAAGGAAAACGACAACCATCCGCCAACCGGGATTCGTTGACACAACCGTAACGGCGAGTCGAGAACATCAAATAAAAAACCCCGCAGACCTTGTCAGGCGCGAGGTTTTTTACATTCCGGCAGCATCCACCGCTACCGTGAAAAAATATTGGTCGGTGAGAGAGGATTCGAACCTCCGACCCCTTCGTCCCGAACGAAGTGCGCTACCAGGCTGCGCCACTCACCGCTGGGGGCGCATGTTACTGCGCCGCTTTTTTAGCGTCAACGACTTTTTATGAAAGTCGTCCTGTTTGCCTGAAAAGCATTCATCATGCAGCTAACGTCAACAATGAGTAACCCCTCATCACGCACACCGCCTTACAAGTGACTTCCTGGTATCGCGCACCAGTTATTGGCCATTTTGATGCCGCCATCGGGGGAGGTATAACCCAGGCATCCCAAAATGGTGTCAAAAAACTCAACATGCCGGTGAGTCGCGCCAACACGTTGTTCCGCCTGTAACTGTTCAAATGCGCGTTGATTAATGGGATCAGCCAGATACTTATCGGATGCCCAGACAATCATCGGCACACGGAATTGCTCAGGAGGCGCCATCTCACGCGGCGTACCATGAAAATGCATGTTATCGCTGATCGATTCACCGTGGTCCGATGCATAGAACACGATGGCTTTCTTATCGCGTAGCTGATCAAAGACCTTATCAAGCACAGTATCGGTATACAGGACTGAATTATCGAAAGCATTAATCAACTGGTCTTTGCTGCATTCATCATCCACCCCCATACATTCAGGCTGATAACGGGCGTACTCACGGGGATAGCGCTGTGAATAAAGATAATGAGAACCTTTGGTATGCAACACCACCAGATGTTTCCCTTGCGGATGGCGCGCCAGTGAAGCGCTCAATTCAGGGATCAGCAGCATATCATCCACCGCCTTGCCCTGATTACGCTTCTCGGAACCAATTTGCTCACGGAAAGCAAAATTATCGGCATCGGTATTATCGTAAAACCAGACTTCACTCTGCATAGCAAACAGCTCAGAGCTGAAGCCCAATTCTTTCATCACGGCAAAAATATTCTGTTCTTTTAGCGTGCGTCCCGCGTTATCCATGGTGCCGCCTTCGCGCACAAACATGCAGCGCAGCGATAACTTGGTGGAGGTGTCGCAGGATGTGCCGCGAAATGCCACGAGATTTTTCTCTTGTGACAGTTTTGGCGTGGTATCCCGATTGTAGCCAAGAATGCCCATATGGTCCCAGCGGGTGGTTTCACCAATCACAAATACCACATAGGTATCATTAATGCCCGGTGGCGCCACGTAGGTAAACTGTTTGGCCGGATCGAGTAGCTCAGCGCTGCCCATCGACTCATCCATTCGCGTCCAGACAAACAGACCCAGCGCCGCCAGCCAGTTGGAGGGCAAATAGGAGTGCGCCACCACCCCGCCATAACTTGGCAAATCGATATTTGTGAGACTTTCCTGCGCTTTTTGCACTTTACCGAAGTAACGAATCGGCAGCCAGACCAGCGCCACCGCCACCACCATAATCACCAGTGGCTTCAAACGCTGGCCGGGCGTTTTCAGTTGTTCAATCAGTGTCAGACTTAAATTATTACACCAGATCATCAATAGGGGTAATGCGCTGATGACCACCATCCAGATAGCAAACTGATAGCCAATCACTTCTGTTGTCAAGTCGGTGTCGGTAGTCATGACCGAGGCGATAATGCCATAGCCAATCACGACATTAAAAAACGCCATGTAATAACCGGCGGCGACTGAAATCAGCACCAGTAGCGTGGCAACAACACGATAAAAGAATTTACCGCCCAGCGACAACAACCGCATCAGGAAGAAAGTGAGCAGTACGATGGCCACGACTTCAGCGACAGCGGAAAACCAGTTAACCAGGGTAGAATGTGTCAGAAAAGGGTCAAAACGCCGATAAAAAATGGGAAGATTCAACAAAATACCGATGTAGAGCGCCAACAGAAACGAAAGCTTCTGCTGAGTAAGTGTTTTTATATAATTCATTCGATCTTCTTTATTCCCGACGTGACTGGTGATTTCATAAGCGCTAATCAGACCATTGCGTCGCGGCAGAGTTCGCCGCAGGGTAAATTATACGTCCTGATCATTCATAAACAGGAGGGTTCTGAGCGACAAAGCTCTGACACCGCTGCTTAACAAGGCGCGTAGTTAAACATACCCGCGTGAATTATGCAGTCAATTTTCGTCCCGGACACATCCCGCCGGGTACGAAGGTCGGGATATAAAAAATATCAGCGCTGCTACGCGCATCCGGTTTACATCGGTGGTTTCAACCCGTCTTTACCGGCGGAAATACTGCGCGCCACCCATTGATTTTGATCATTCTTTATACTGAACAGCACAACTTGCATGCCCGCCGTCAACATCGATTTATTCCCCGGCGCGATGAGCACCACCGGGACGTCGTCCGGCACAATCACCGTTTTTTCCAGGTCATGGTATTTCACCGTCATCGTCCGTCCATGCGCATTCACCAGCTGGCCTACGGTGCCGTTGGTCATGGTGTTGACTTTACCGTCGGCGGATTCGAAAGCATTAAATCCTTCACCAGTACCACGTAACTCAGGGGAAAAAACATGAACTTCCAGTGCTCTTAAGGTGCCATTGACCTGCGGTACCGCCGCGGTACCAATGAAACTATTCGGCTTGATATCCTCCATTTTCGCCTGACTGACACTGTTCACTTTCGTGTTATCCGTCAGTTCAACAGATATTTTCTCTCCCTGACGGGTGGTGACTTGCAGTGTATTACCGTTAACGGCATCAATGACGCCACGCGTCGGTTTAATCACTTTATCGCCAGGCACTGCCGCGACACTAAAGCTCAGCAATAATGCACTCAGCACTATGCCGCTTAAACGAGACTTAATCATTTTCCTCTCCTGGTAAGCGCTGTTCATACCAACGACCAGCGAACCAGATAAGCGTAATCAGCAGGTGCGAATTGGCGAGATAAACCGCAAAAAAGAGTGTGATAAAACATTTCCGCGGACCGGGGGAAATACCGCCCGCGGCAAGATAAGAACACCTTAATCAATGATATTCAACGTCACGTCAATGTTGTTACGCGTCGCGTTGGAGTATGGACAAACGATGTGCGCGGCATCAACCAGTTTACGGGCCGCCGCGCTGTCCATGCCAGGCAAATGAATGCTCAGTGTGGCTTCAATGCCGAACCCGGTCGGCAATGGGCCAATCCCCACTTCTCCTTCGATAAACGCCTCTTTTGGCAGGCTAATTTTATCGCGGGAGGCGACAAACTTCATCGCGCCGAGGAAGCAGGCAGAATATCCCGCAGCAAACAGTTGCTCCGGGTTAGTCACTGCGCCCCCCGCGCCGCCCATCTCTTTGGGGACGCCCAGTTTCACATCCAGTACCCCATCGGAAGAGGTTGCCCGACCATCACGTCCTCCGGTGGCTTTGGCTTTTGCACGGTAGACGGGGTCTGATGCTCAGTGGAACGTTCTCCTGAGTCCAACCCTGAAAGGCACAACGAATCGCCAGTGGCGGTAGCCATTGGTAACTGGGGAATTAGCGGGAGGTTACTTTACGCGTATATATTTATATAAATATATACGACTACTTGAAGGTATCAGCCTTTAGAGGCTAAACTAACCGTACAGATTTGGTGACTGTTCCCGCTAAAGTCCAGTTACCGTCCGGTTCCGATGAGTTTGCTGCTCAACGAACCCGAACCAACCCGCCTCTGGCGGGTTGGTTCGTTTATGGGCAAAAGATTACGCCCAGAAAAAAAGGATCTCAAGAAGATCCTTTTTATTTTCAGGAATTTCTCTCGTTACCAACTACCGTAAGGGTATTTTTTCCCTTTGATAAAATCCTCAGTATTTTTCCCATATTCATAACCGTTAGAAAATCGTGTAATCCCTTTGCAAATGTCTAATTTATCCCCGGACACTGTATTCAGGACTGACGGCGTTACGCGATAATTAGTCTCAAATCCTATGCCCTGCAGCCAGACAGCCACCTTTCCTTCCGGTGCCAGACCAATTAGCACGGTGTCATAGGTATCATGGTACGGATCACTTTTCCCGCTGGCACTACGCATTTTTTCCACAACGTCATCAGGCAGGGTCAGGTAGGTTTCATACACCTTTTTATCTATTACCGAATCCCAGCAGAAAAAAAACTGCTTTGGCGGGTACTTGACGTGATTCCAGTGCCCCCCCGGCGCCCGATCTCGATCGTTCCATTCCCCGATAACGCCGGGCATATCTGGGGTACTGTTCAACGTAACAAACCGCGATACCCCACCGTCAGCATCAAAAATAACGGCGAACGTCACCAATGCGGGCAGCGCCTTCGGCGTGAAAAAGTTAAAATACCACTCTGTCGGCACATCGCTTTTGACAACAGTATTGGACTGGCTTGCACTGTGACAGGCCGTCAGAACAAGCACCGGGAGCAGTCCGGCCAGACGAATTATTTCCATGTTTTATTCCCGTCCATATCATAGACCGTCCGCTGCCAGCGCTCGTCCGGACGGTTGGTGAAGGTCACCAGTTTCACCGGTTTGACCGCCCCGGTGACCATCCCCTGCCCGTCTCTGACCACGCTGTTCCAGTTGGCCGAGCAGTGCAGATACTTTTCTGCCAGCGCATGGATTTCCGGGGTGGTAAA
>JAATFO010000145.1 GCA_015655145.1 Enterobacterales bacterium
TAAAATATTGACTCAGCGCATTGAGCGGAACAACCTGACGTTGAGAACCCGCATCAAGCGGCTGGCTCGCAGGACTATCTGTTTCTCACGTTCTGTTGAGTTACATGAAAAAGTCATCGGGGCCTTCATTGAGAAATACATGTTCTACTCATTGGAGGCACTACCAATGATGGCGTATACAGGCGTATGACAGGCAGATATCGTGCTGTGCAGTGAATGATGTTCGGCACAACTACTTTTACCATCATTTTACTGAACGCATTCTGGTGTTATTGACGCACTATCAGGATGCTCATTGGGGATGTGAGATTGTACGTGCAGAGGGTTCTGAAGAGCAGCAGAGATATCCGTGGACAACAACCTGGGTTACTGTCCATGGATGATAAGGCTCAACATCGCATTGTGTGTGGTTACCCTCCCTTTACTGGCATCGGAAGGGGGAGAGCGCTGATTAGTGATGATATCTCAGCGCTCATTTACTTTCACTGTCAGGCCTTTTTGGTTTTTTTCTCTACTTTCACTGCCGGAGCCGTTTTCTCTTCTGCCAAATCAGTAAATGGTTCGACAAATTCACGACCATAGTAGCTATCAAGCATAATTTGTTTCAGCTCAGCAATTAGCGGGTAACGCGGGTTTGCACCGGTACACTGGTCATCGAACGCATCATCTGCCAGTTTGTCGATTTTCGCCAGGAAGTCAGCTTCCTGTACACCGGCTTCACGTATGGATTTGGGAATCCCCAGCTCCGCTTTAATACCTTCCAGCCAGATGAGTAGTTTTTCAATCTTCTGAGCGGTGCGATCGCCTGGCGCACTTAACTGGAGATGATCAGCTATTTCAGCATAACGACGGCGTGCCTGCGGGCGATCGTACTGGCTGAACGTGGCTTGCTTACTCGGGTTGTCATTAGCATTGTAACGAATGACGTTAGCAATAAGCATGGCGTTCGCCAGACCGTGTGGAATATGGAACTCAGAACCCAGTTTATGGGCCATTGAGTGACAAACCCCAAGGAAGGCGTTAGCGAATGCGATGCCGGCAATGGTAGCGGCATTATGCACGCGTTCGCGCGCAACAGGATTTTTTGCTCCGTCACGATAGCTATCTGGCAGGTATTCTTTCAGCAACTTCAATGCCTGCAGTGCCTGACCGTCAGAATATTCATTCGCCAGTACTGACACATACGCTTCCAGTGAGTGGGTGACCGCATCCAGCCCGCCAAAGGCGCACAGTGACTTCGGCATGTTCATCACGAGGTTGGCATCCACAATGGCCATATCAGGGGTTAATGCATAGTCTGCCAGCGGATATTTCTGGCCGGTGGCATCGTCGGTCACTACCGCAAAAGGTGTCACTTCAGAACCGGTACCCGAGGTAGTGGTGATCGCGATCATTTTCGCTTTCACGCCCATTTTCGGGAACTTATAGATACGTTTACGGATATCCATAAAGCGTAAAGCCAGCTCTTCAAAGTGCGTTTCAGGATGTTCGTACATCACCCACATGATTTTAGCTGCATCCATAGGAGAACCCCCGCCAAGCGCAATAACGACGTCTGGCTTGAAGGAGTTCATCTGCTCTGCACCTTTACGCACGATGCTCAGTGTCGGGTCAGCTTCAACTTCGAAGAAGACTTCTGTTTCGATATTATGCGCTTTTAATACGGAGGTGATTTGGTCAGCATAACCATTATTGAACAGGAAACGGTCGGTTACGATGAATGCGCGTTTTGCACCGTCACTTGCCACCTCATCCAATGCGATAGGCAAGGAACCACGACGGAAGTAAATAGACTTCGGAAGTTTATGCCACAACATATTCTCAGCTCGCTTGGCCACGGTTTTCTTATTGATCAGATGTTTAGGTCCGACATTTTCTGAAATAGAGTTTCCCCCCCATGAACCACATCCTAACGTGAGCGATGGCGCCAGCTTGAAGTTATACAAATCACCGATCCCACCCTGAGAGGCAGGTGTATTGATCAGGATACGGGCGGTTTTCATTTTATCGCCAAAATAATTGACGCGTTCGCCATGGTTATCCTGGTCAGTATACAGGCAGGAGGTGTGACCGATCCCACCCATTGCCACCAATTTCTCTGCTTTATCTACCGCATCTTCGAAGTCTTTAGCCCGATACATCGCCAGTGTCGGAGACAGTTTCTCATGCGCAAAAGGTTCAGATTCATCGACCAGTTTTACTTCGCCAATCAGAATCTTTGTATTTCCCGGCACGCTGATCCCCGCCATTTCGGCAATTTTCACTGCGGGTTGACCAACAATGGCAGCGTTGAGGCCGCCATTTTTCAGGATAATATCCTGCACGGCTTTTAACTCTTTCCCCTGTAACAGATAACCGCCATGGGTTTTGAAACGTTCACGCACTGCTTCATAAACAGAATCGACCACAATCACTGATTGTTCAGAAGCACAAATCACGCCGTTATCAAAGGTTTTCGACATTAAAATAGAGGCAACAGCGCGTTTGATATCGGCGGCATCATCAATCACCACCGGTGTATTACCCGCACCCACGCCGATGGCTGGTTTACCGGAGCTGTAGGCGGCTTTCACCATGCCTGGACCACCCGTGGCAAGAATCAGATTGATCGCCGGGTGATGCATCAATTGGTTAGACAGTTCAACAGACGGCGCATCAATCCAGCCAATAATATCTTTCGGCGCGCCAGCGGCAATCGCTGCCTGCAATACGATGTCCGCCGCTTTATTGGTAGCGTCTTTTGCCCGTGGATGAGGGGAGAAAATAATGCCGTTGCGTGTTTTTAGGCTGATCAGCGCTTTAAAAATAGCGGTAGATGTTGGGTTGGTGGTGGGAACAATACCGCAGATCAGACCGATGGGTTCTGCAATAGTGATGATGCCAAAGGTATCGTCGGTATCAAGGATACCGCAGGTTTTTTCATCTTTATACGCATTGTAGATATATTCTGAAGCAAAGTGGTTCTTGATCACTTTATCTTCAACAATACCCATACCTGATTCAGCAACGGCCATTTTAGCCAGAGGAATACGGGCATCTGCAGCAGCCAGTGCTGCCGCACGGAAAATTTTGTCAACTTGTTCTTGAGTAAAGTTGGCATATTCACGCTGGGCTTTTTTAACGCGATCAACAAGTGCGTTAAGTTCAGCGACATTAGTAACGGCCATAATGCTCTCCTGATGGAAGTTAAACTCTTTTAGTAAACAAGCCTGAAGTCAGGAGTATAGCGGTGCCCCGTCAATGTGTCGTGGGCAAATTCGTGACCAGACATTGAAATACTCATTAAAAATCATGCTATTTTACTGAAAGAGCTCTATTTTCATGGACATCTAAACACGTATTTTCAGAAAGGTAACACGCTTGTTTGTCTGTGTTGAGCTTACCCATTAAGGGGGAGGTGTTATGTGATTTAGATCATATTATCTGCATGCTGACACCATTCAGCTAGCGGTTTTGGCCGGAAAGAGGGAAAGTCAAACTGCCAGTGACAAATTGCTTTAATAAAAACACCATAAGCCAAACAATATAGTAACATATTGGGTCTTATCTGGATGATTATGATAAAATTAGCGGGGTTCTCTGGCTTTTTTGACTGGTAACTCGTGGGCTTTTCCGTTAAATTGAGCGCCTGATTTTAGTCAGGTCAGGAGTGCTGAGTGAATCCTGCAATTTTAGATTTATCTGGCTATATAAAATTTTTTATTGGTTTATTTGCCCTGGTGAATCCGGTCGGAATTATCCCGGTTTTCATTAGTATGACCCGCTACCAGACGGCAGCGGAGCGTGATAAAACCAACCTCACTGCCAGTCTTGCAGTGGCTATTATCCTCTGGACGTCACTGTTTTTAGGTGACGCAATATTGCGTGTCTTCGGTATTTCCATTGATTCTTTCCGTATCGCGGGCGGAATTCTGGTGGTCACTATCGCGATGTCAATGATTAGCGGGAAACTGGGTGAGGATAAACAAAACAAGCAGGAGAAGTCAGAGACAGTGGTACGTGAAAGTATTGGTGTCGTGCCGCTAGCGCTCCCTTTAATGGCCGGTCCAGGGGCAATCAGCTCGACAATCGTCTGGAGTACACGTTACCACAGTTGGCTTAACTGGCTGGGATTCAGCCTGGCGATCGCCATATTTGCTTTTTGTTGTTGGTTACTTTTTCGCGCAGCGCCGATGATGGTTCGTGTGCTTGGTCAGACCGGCATCAATGTCATCACGCGTATCATGGGCTTATTACTGATGGCTCTGGGTATTGAGTTTGTGGTGACAGGAATCAAGGCCATTTTCCCGGGGCTGTTAAACTGAATTGTCTGTGGCCAATGCGGCGCCGCCGGGTCCGGCGATGTGACGTTTACTCACGCCACAGGATATGGCACAGCTTATGATCCTTTTCGCGGCATAACAGTACGCGCGCAAAGATATCCGTGATCGGTTCATCTTCGGCCTCGCCCAAACCAATCACCACTTCAGAGAAAAAATCGGGATTGAGATCAAAATCCACATGCGCTTGCCAGTCTTCTGCTGGATCAAACAGTTCAGCGCCGCCACGCTCTTCAAATTGCAGGTTGAACAGGATAATGTCTGCCGGATCGAGGTTATCGCCTGCCAGCTCAAGAAAAATATCGTAAGCCTGTTCCAGCGTTTCATCTTCAGTAAGGCGATTATTTAAATCCATAGTGCGTCTCGTATCGGTTGTGGCGTTGCACAGTTTCGCTCGTTTTACAGTAATGGGCTAAAGAAGTAAAACAGTCGTTCAACAATGCGCTTCCAGTAGGCGCGCCGTGACCATCGTTTTGCATCGACCAGCCGCGAACGGGCAATATAATCGTCCAGAACGCACGACAGGTCGTTCCCAAAGCCGTCGTCGTCAATCACCAGGGTTATTTCGAAATTCAGCCATAAACTGCGCATATCAAGGTTTACTGTGCCGACCATACTTAATTGTCCATCGACCAAAACGCTCTTGGTATGCAACAAACCACTTTCAAACTGATAAATGTTGACACCTGCTTCCAGTAGCTCAGCGAAAAATGATCGGCTTGCCCAGCCGACCAGCAGCGAATCGTTATGGCGTGGGACAATAATACTGACCTCTACACCGCGCTGTGCCGCAGTGCAAATAGCATGGAGCAGATCGTCACTGGGGACAAAATACGGGGTGGTCATGACCAATTGCTGACGCGCAGAGTAGACCGCGGTGAGTAATGCCTGATGGATCATATCTTCCGGGAAACCCGGGCCGGAGGCGATCACCTGAATAGTGTGCCCGCTTTCTTGCTCAAAAAGCAGGATATTGTCATCCGGCGGTGGCGGTAAAATCCTTTTTCCGGTTTCTATTTCCCAGTCGCAGGAGTAAATGATACCCATGGTTGTCGTTACCGGACCTTCCATGCGCGCCATCAGATCAATCCATTGTCCGACACCCGCATCTTGTTTGAAAAACTGCGGATCGACCAAATTCATGCTGCCAGTGTAAGCAATATGATTATCAATCAATACTACTTTGCGATGCTGACGCAGGTCCATGCGGCGCAGGAAAACACGCAGTAAATTAACTTTCAGCGCTTCAACCACATTAATACCGGCATTACGCATCATCTCTGCCCACGGGCTGCGAAAAAACGCGACGCTGCCTGCGGAGTCCAGCATCAGACGGCAATGTACGCCGCGACGTGCTGCCGCCATCAGTGCTTCAGCCACCTCATCGGCAAGTCCACCTGGCTGCCAGATATAAAACACCATCTCAATATTGTGCCGCGCCAGTTGGATGTCGCGAATCAGCGCTTTCATGGTGTCATCAGCAGAGGTCAATAATTGCAGTTGATTGCCCTTCACGCCAGCAATGCCCTGGCGGTTTTCACACAACTGGAAAAGCGAACGCGCAACTTCACTGCTTTCAGTGGCAAAAATATGGTGACACGACTTCAGATCGTTTAGCCATTTAGCGGTAGAAGGCCACATGGTGCGCGCGCGTTCAGCTCGTCGCTTGCCAAGATGTAGCTCGCCAAACAAAAGATAAGCAATGATACCGACCAGTGGCAAAATATAGATAATGAGAAGCCAGGCCATGGCTGATGCGACAGTCCGACGTTTCATTAATATTCGTAGTGTCACACCGGCAATCAGTAACCAATAACCAAATACGATGAGCCAGCTGATTAAGGTGTAAAAAGTGGTCATTAAGTGGAAGTCCTGTTCACGCTCTGGTAGTTGCAGTTTACGTGCTGATGGTGACAGACGGAACCCTTTCGCTACGCTTAACGCGAGAGATCGGATGTGGTCAGGCGTTGTAACGCGTTATAATGCGCCTTGTATTTATACAACGAGTGAGAAATAACGTGAAACGGAGCAGAAATGAAGTTGCTCGCTGGCGTATGCTACGCCAGGTTCAACGTCGTCGGACACGCTGGCTGGAAGGGCAGTCCCGGCGCTATGGGCGCATGCATGCAGTGCGCCATCAATTAGCTCAGCAACAGCGGCGGTCTATTTTGTTTATCACCCATGTGGATAATTACGGGTGACAGACAAAACAGCACTCAGGTCTGTCATGCTCAGAACACCCGTTTAAATGGACTGACAGCAACGTGCTTATAGACGCCAGCGGCAAGGTAAGGGTCATCGTTTGCCCAGGATTGCGCGGCTTCAAGGGACGAAAACTCAGCCACAATGGTCGAACCGGTGAAACCGGCAACGCCCGGATCATTGCTATCTACGGCCGGCATTGGTCCGGCGACTACCAGACGGCCTTCATCATGGAGCAAGCTGAGTCGAGCCAGATGAGCAGGGCGTACCGCAGTGCGTTTTTCCAGTGAATCCGCATTATCTTCAGCATAGATTACATAGAGCACGTTCAGAACTCCTTTCGGGTCGTGTAAATTCGCGATAACGGTAAGTCATCATAACGTTTTCTGCAATTGAAAGATAACCGGCAGTCTGATTCAGTGCAAGCGAGGGTGGTTTTACGATTTTTATCATTGCCGTCAAGTTTCGTTATTGAAACTGATTGCTATTTGCATTTACTATTGGTGCTTCACTACTTAGCCGAATGCTTATGACCACGCTCACAACACCACAACCGACACATTTGTCCATTCCTGTCTTGCTCTCAGTTGCATTGCATGGTTTGGCAATTGCTGGTTTTTTGTATGCTTCTTTTCATCAGGTTGTTCAAATACCCAAAGCATCTCAACCGATCAGTGTGACCATGGTAGCGCCTGAAGTTCAACCGCAGCCGGCGCCAGCTCCGGCCCCGGAACCGGTTCCTCAGCCTGAACCACAACCTGAGCCGGTGCCTGAACCTGAACCGCCTAAACCAGAGCCCGTGCCGATTCCAAAACCTGAGCCTAAACCGAAGCCAAAACCGGTGAAGAAGGTGGTGGTGAAGCCGAAGAAGGAACTCAAAATCAAGCCCCAACAGACGCAATCGTCTCAGCAGGATGCGCCGAAAGATGTGACACCTAAGCCGTCTACGGCGCCGAAACTTTCGTCTGCGCCCTCACAGGCGGTCGCTAGCGGTCCACATGCGCTCAATGTCAGCAAGCCCGCTTATCCGGCACGCGCATTTGCCCTGCGAGTGGAAGGTCGTGTAAGAGTACAGTTTGATGTGGACAGTGAAGGGCGGGTTAATAATGTGCGAATTCTTTCTGCAGAGCCACGTAACATGTTTGAGCGCGAAGTGAAACAGGCAATGAGAAAGTGGCGTTATGAAACGGGCAAGCCCGGCAGTAACCTGACAATGAATATTGTATTTCGTATTGAAAACGGGGCGAACATTGAATAATGCGCGTGGATGGCGGTGTTATTGGCCGCCATCCATTCGCGCTTAGTCCTGGTTAGGGTAATGATAATGGATTTTTTCTGACGGTAACCGGCACGATTGTCCTTTATCATCGACGGCGACATAGATAAACACCGCTTCTGTAGCGCAATAGTGCGCGTTAACCGCTTCCGACGGGATTTTTTTAATCCATACTTCCACGTTAATCGTCATTGAGCTGTTTCCAGTGCGAAGACAATGCGCATAACAGCTGACGACATCACCAACGGCGACAGGTTTCAGAAATGTCATGCCATCCACCCGCACGGTCACGACACGGCCTGCCGCAATTTCTTTCGCCAGAATAGCGCCGCCAATATCCATTTGCGACATCAGCCAGCCGCCAAAAATATCGCCATTGGCATTCGTGTCTGACGGCATTGCCATGGTTCGTAGCACTATTTCACCTTGTGGAACTCTATATTTTTCGTCCATTCCGCCGTTTCTTTCACAAAATATGGGGATAAAATGTCCTGTACATCAACCTGGAAGATTACTTCTCTTCTTGTGGCATCAGGCGATAGATATAAACGCCGCTCAGCAGGGTAAAAAGTAGCGTCAGTCCGGTCAGACCGAAGACTTTAAAGTTAAACCAAAGCGCTTGCGGCAACCAAAATGCGACATAAATATTGGCGAGACCACAGGCAAGAAAAAATAAAGCCCAGGCGAGATTAAGCTTGCGCCAGGCATTTGCCGGTAGGTGTAGCTCTTTACCCAGCATGCGTTGAATCAACGGTTGTTGTGTCCAGTACTGACTGAAGAGCAGGGCAATGGAAAATAGCGTGTAGATGACAGTGACTTTCCATTTGATGAACTCATCATTATGGAATACCAGGGTCAATGTACCAAATACCGCGACCAGCGCAAATGTGATCAGGGCCATTTTTTCCAGTTTACGGTACAACACCCAGCTTACGACCAGCGCCAGACCGGTAGCGACAATTAATGCGCCGGAGGCGACATAGATGTCATACAACTTATAAAAAACAAAGAAGACCACTAAGGGAAGAAAATCAAGTAACTGCTTCATAAGGGTTCCCACATAATGCCGATGATGTTACCTGCGATGGTATATAGCCTTGCATTAACGTAACAACATATAAAGGCGGAACAAATAGATAATCAGGATGGCTGAAACCAGGTTACTGATCGCGTTTAACAGCACGGAGGCGACATTGGCGGGCAGTACAGTAAACGACGAAGCTAGCAGCAACAAAATGATTTTTGCCAGTAGCCACAGGATCACCGCGGGCGCCACGATTTTGGCCTGACGCCATACGAGACGAATGCTGGCTCGTATGGCGGAAAACACGCCTTTTTTTTCTGTTGCCAGAATAACGGGTGATAATGACAGTAGAATGCACAATGCTACACCCGGTATCAGCAGTGCCATAAAGCCTAACTGGGCGATGAGCGTGATCAGAAAAGTCAGTAATAACAGACGCGGTAATAAGGGGGCTGAAGCACCGATTGCCCGCAATGCACTGACACGTTGACCCGATGACACCAGCGGAATCAGATACAGCATTCCGCCGAGCAATAATGTATTACCCACCAGCGATGCCACGGTTCCCGCAGCGGAAGCCCGCAGCAAAACATGTTGTTGTTCCGGCGTCATGTTTTGCACCATCTCAAAGAGCGAGAGAGTACTGCCGCTTTCCCCGACAGACAATATGGACATCTGTTCAGCCGCAGGTGTGAGCGCAAGCCCAATAATAACGGTAATGAATGATGTCAACAGCGCCATAAGAAAAATGGTAATAAGCTGATGACGAAGAAAATTTCCCGTGTCACGGTATAACGAGCTCGCCGTGATAGACATGTACACTCCTTTAATGAGAACCATTTTGCCGATCCGGCAATTGTACATGGTATGGGGTGATGCTTGCACCCTGACTTACATAACTTTCGGTTATTCCTGGTAACATCGGGGTAAAAAGTGGGGCCAGGCCATACTTTGCCCGTGCCCGATCACAGGCTTCATTCCATTCACCCTGTTCACCGGAGATAAAAAATTCATGGCAGGGGCCTGGACGGTTTTCATCAATACGGCAAGAAACATCATGACCAATCTCCCCCCTTAATGCGATACAGCGGGGTGTTTTACTGTTTGTCCCTTGCAGACAGCGTAAGAATAAATTCAGCGGCTCGGTCAAACCAACAGGAACGCAGCCGCCGGCATCATCAGCCTCCGCCCAGTAAAAAGAGACACGGAAACAAGCGCAGCAGGCGCCACAGCTAACACAAGGATTGAGATTATCGGTCATTTGATCGCCCGCCCCCTGAGGCTTCGAACCAAAATCACATCGAGAGTAACAACGGTAAAAATATTCTTTTGCTGAGCCTGCTTCAACGGCAATTTGTGCTCGTTAGAACCACTGATTCTTGATCTAAATCAAACCATTGTTTTTTGAGGAGTTTGAATAAATTGATTTGCATGATCTTTCCTTAAATTCGTTGTAAACATGTGTTACTTAATATTCTCAGACCAGTAGCTCTCTATTATAAAAGGAGTCGTTATGAAAGTGGCAGCATTAGCACTGGCGTTAGTGGCATCCATGCCGGTGGTAGCCAGTGCGCATCAGGCAGGCGATTTTTTCATGCGTGCAGGGACGGCGACTGTACGCCCTACGGAAGGATCGGATAACGTTTTAGGGTTAGGATCCTTTGATGTCAATAATAATACCCAGCTGGGACTGACATTTACCTGGATGGCGACAGATAATGTCGGTATCGAACTACTGGCCGCGACACCATTCCGCCATAAAGTGGGTCTGGCTGCTACCGGGACGCTGGCCACGGTACGCCAGTTACCGCCGACCTTAATGGCGCAATATTATTTCTTCGACAGTAACAGTAAAATACGTCCCTACATCGGGGCAGGTATTAACTACACCACCTTCTTTGATACTGATTTTAACCAAACCGGGCGTGATGCCGGACTGAGCGATTTAAGCGTGAAAGATTCATGGGGTATGGCCGGACAGGTGGGGCTGGACTATGAAATCGATCAGAACTGGATGCTGAACATGTCAGTCTGGTATATGGATATTGATACCGAAGTGAAATTCAAAGCCAATGGCCAACAACAAAACATCAATACCCGTATTGATCCCTGGGTATTCTTTTTTGGTATAGGTTATCGGTTTTAATTGCTAAAAAGGCCGGGATCACCGGCCTTTGATCTTCTGGCAGCGTGTTTATTTGATCTGCATATTGTTGACAACAGATCTGACGCCCGCCACTTTGCGTGTGACTTTTACTGCCTGGTTCGCCATTTGTGGTGAGGAAACGAAACCGCTTAATTGCACACGACCTTTGAATGTTTCTACGTTAATTTCCCTTGCTTTCAGCGAGTCATCACGCAATAACTCACTTTTCACTTTCGTGGTGATCACCGTGTCATCGAGGTACCCGCCGGTCCCTTCCTGAGTGGATGTGGGAGCACATGCACTGAGTGTCATCGCTACTGTCGCCGCTATTATTGTGCCGCTTAGTACACTAAAAAACTTCATGGTTTATCTCCTTGTCACAATACAGGGAACACCGCCCTTAATGGCAGACCCATTTATCAGTGTGGGCTAACTGCGTGAAATGCACAAATAAAAGCTAAAAAAAGAAAGGAAAGAATGCCTTATCATATGACAAAGCATTCTTATGGCGATCAGCGTGTCGCGGCCTTCAGGCTGCTTACAAAGTTTTTTAACTCTGCCAGCATGATCTCAGGTTGATGGTGATTTTTTTCGATGATTTTTACAATGGCGGAACCAGAAATAGCACCATCCGCGCCAGCGGTAATGGCTTCTTTTACCTGTGAAGGCTCTGAAATACCGAAACCTTGCAGTGTCGGCACCGCATTATATTCCCGTAATTTAGTGATTAAATGCTGGAGGGGCAAATTTGCCCGTTGTTCCGCACCCGTGACGCCAGCGCGTGACAGCAGGTAAATATAACCGCGCCCATGTGAGGCTATTTCACGTAACAAGTCATCATCGGCGTTGGGCGGGCAGATAAAAACGGAGGCAACATTATGGCGAATTGCCGCCTGACGGAACGGCGTGGACTCTTCAATGGGCACATCGGCGATCAGTACCGAGTCGACCCCCACTTCGGCGCAGTGGGCATAAAATGTGTCAATCCCTTTGTTAAACACCAGATTGGCGTACATCAACAGACCGATCGGTAATGTCGGATACTTTTGACGAATGGCGGCCAGCATCTCAAAGCACACTGATGGTGTTGTTCCGGCGGCAAAAGCCCGCAGGGTGGCATTCTGAATGGTGGGGCCATCCGCCAGCGGATCAGAGAACGGGATGCCAAGTTCCAGCGCGTCAGCACCGCCATCCACCAGTGCGTCGATAATATTTAATGAGAGCGCAGGTGAGGGATCGCCCAGCGTGACGAAGGGCACAAATGCGCCTTCTTTACGTTCTTTCAGGCGAGTAAACAATTGCTGATAACGATCCATTATATTTCTCCCCGAGCTTGCAGAATTTCCTGAACGGCAAAAATGTCTTTATCACCACGGCCGGAAAGGCTAACCACCAGAACCTGTTCTTTATCTGGATTTTGCTGGATCATTTTCAGTGCATAGGCAAGCGCGTGTGATGATTCCAGAGCGGGCAAAATACCTTCTGACCGGCAGAGCGCCTTAAAGGCATCGAGAGCTTCCTCATCGGTAATCGAAACGTATTCGGCACGGCCAATACTGTTCAGATAAGCATGTTGCGGCCCCACGGATGGAAAATCGAGCCCGGCAGAAATCGAATAAGATTCTTCTATCTGACCATCTTCAGTTTGCATCATCGGCGCTTTCATACCGAAGTAGATACCGGTACGCCCGTGTTTCAGCGGGGCGCCATGTTCTCCGGTTTCGATACCGTGCCCGGCAGGTTCGACACCAATCAGGCCGACAGCGGGCTCATCAATAAAATCAGCGAACATGCCGATGGCGTTTGATCCACCGCCAACGCAGGCAATCACCGCATCTGGCAATCGGCCCTCTTTTGCCAGCACTTGCGCTTTGGTTTCTTCACCAATCATGCGTTGAAATTCACGCACAATCGTGGGGTAAGGATGCGGGCCCGCCGCAGTGCCCAGCATATAG
Organism: Enterobacterales bacterium; assembly: GCA_015655145.1. Lineage (GTDB taxonomy): Bacteria > Pseudomonadota > Gammaproteobacteria > Enterobacterales > Enterobacteriaceae > JAATFO01. The sequence goes on from JAATFO010000145.1 coordinate 12,923, forward strand.
TGGGCCTTATCGTAACTGCCGGACCAGTCGCGTAGCGCCTCATTACAGGCGTCTTTCAGGGTGGCAGAACCGCTGTATACCGGGATCACTTCCGCGCCCATCAAACGCATACGTAACACGTTGGGTGACTGACGTTTGATGTCTTTGCCCCCCATATAAATACGGCATTTCAGGCCAAACAGTGCGCAGGCGATCGCGGATGCCACACCATGCTGTCCGGCACCGGTTTCAGCGATGATTTCGCTTTTACCCATGCGTTTCGCCAGTAATGCCTGCCCCAATACCTGATTGGTTTTATGCGCACCGCCATGCAACAGATCTTCGCGTTTCAGATAGAGGCGGGTTTTGCTACCTTTGGTCAGGTTTTGACATAGCGTCAGAGCAGTAGGACGACCGGCATAATTTTTCAGTAAATCAGTAAACTCGGCCTGAAATGCCGGGTCAGCTTGCGCGCTGACAAACGCTTCTTCCAGTTGACGTAGCGCTGGCATCAGGATTTGCGGCACATACATGCCGCCAAACTCGCCAAAATAGGGGTTTAATAAGGTCATGTGAGTTCTCTTTACTTTGAGGGAGCCCAGGGAACGGGCTCATTAAATCAGTAGCTGCGTAGCACCTGAAAAACGGCGGCAATTTTGTTGCCATCTTTCACGCCGGACGCATTTTCTACGCCAGAGTTGAAGTCAAGACCGGCACAACCCAGTTGCGCGGCTTCACCGCAGTTGTCCGGACCGAGGCCACCAGCCAGCAGTACATTGCTGAGATCCTGGCCCCGGAGTAATGACCAGTCGAAGCGTTTACCACTGCCGCCATTGCCATTGTCAAACAGGTAACGATCAACATGTTGCCAGTCACGCGCCGGTAAAACGTCTTTCACACTGAGCGCCTTCCAGATTTTTGTCCTGGCCGGTAACTGAGCACGTAAAGCTGCTACGTAGGCCTGATCCTCATCGCCATGTAATTGTACGGCGTACAACGCCAGGTGCTCAGCCATAGTGACAACGTCACTCACGCTGTGATTACGAAATACGCCAACATAGTTGAGCGGTGCGCCAGCCATCACGCTGCGTGCCTGCGCTTCATTGATATATCGTGGCGAGTGTGTGGCGAAAATGAGTCCGCCAAAAACGGCGCCGGCGTTGTAGGCTGACAGGGCATCTTGCGCGCGTGTCAGGCCACACACTTTGTTATCACCGATAATAACCCGCCGCACGGCGGTATGCAGATTGTCTTCCGCCATCAGGGCCGAGCCAATCAGGAAGCCATTGGCAAAGTGGCTCAATTCACGGACCTGAGCATAATTATGGATACCTGATTCACTGATCACCGTGACGCCCTGCGGCAGACGTGGCGCCAACTGACGCGTGCGATTAAGATCGATCGAGAGATCGCGCAGATCACGATTATTGATCCCAACCACTTTTGCTTCCAGCGTGATTGCCCGCTGCAGTTCCGCTTCATTGCTGGCTTCGGTCAGTACGCCCATCTTGAGGCTGTGTGCAACGGCCGACAGTTGACGATATTGTTCGTCATTCAACACTGACAACATCAACAGAATGGCATCGGCCTGGTAAAAACGCGCCAGCCAGATTTGGTAAGGATCGATAATGAAGTCTTTGCACAAAATCGGCTGTGTGGTAGCGGCACTGACCAGAGGCAGGAATTCGACGCTGCCCTGAAAATATTTTTCATCGGTCAGAACAGAGATAGCGGAAGCATAATCTTTATACACCCCGGCAATCAGCGCTGGATTAAAATCCTGACGAATCAAGCCTTTTGATGGCGAGGCTTTTTTACATTCAAGGATGAAAACAGTCCGTGCGCTCTGCAACGCCTGATAGAAATCACGGCTGGCAGCGTTGACTTCATTCCGGAACGTTGCCAGCGGTTGTTGTGCCTGGCGTGTGGCCAGCCAAACGGCTTTGTCCCTGACTATCTGATTCAGTACGGTTTCCTGCATGATTATCCTCGTGCTGCTAAAGCAATAACGCGTTCATAAGCCTGCCCGCTGCGGATGGCTTTAATTGCCTGCTGAGCGTTTTCGCGTAAATCTTCATGGCCAAATACTTTTAATAACATAGCAACGTTAATGGCCACGGCGTCTTCATGAGCGCGTTCGCCATGGCCCTTGAGTAGGCGCGCCAGAATATCACGATTTTCTTCCGGCGTGCCGCCGGTTAATGCTTCTTTGACATGGAAACTCAGGCCGAAATCCTCTGGAGTCAATTGATAACACGTGATTTCGCCATCCCGCAGTTCGGCGACATGCGTTGGGCTGTGTACGGCGACTTCGTCCATCCCGCCGCCATGCACCACGGCTGCCCGTTGATATCCCAGGACACGCAAGGTTTCAGCGATGGGTAATACCAGTTCCGGGCTATAGACGCCAATAACTGCCAGTGGCGGACGTGCCGGGTTAATCAGCGGGCCAAGAACATTGAACAAGGTTCGAGTTTTTAACTGCTGGCGCACTGGCATGGCATGGCGGAATCCGGTGTGATATTGCGGGGCGAACAGGAAACAGACATTGAGCTCATCAAGGGCCTTACGTGCCAGTTCCGGGGATAAATCCAGACGAATGCCAAAAGCCGCCAGTAAATCGGAGGAGCCTGATTTACTGGAAACGCTACGGTTGCCGTGCTTTGCCACTTTAACGCCACAAGTGGCGGCGACAAAAGCGCTGGCGGTGGAAATGTTAATGCTATTGCTGCCATCGCCACCGGTGCCAACAATGTCAGCAAAGGCATAATCGGGACGCGGGAAGGGTTTGGCATCTTCCAGTAGGGCGGTAGCAGCCCCGGCGATCTCTTGTGGATGTTCGCCACGCACTTTCATGGCCACTAAGGCCGCCGACAGTTGTGTGGGTTCCAGTTGCCCGGTAATGATGGCACTGAAAAGCTGGTGGCTTTCCGACTGCGTCAATATCTGGGCCTGGTAGAGTTTCTCCAGTATGTGTTGCATCATTTTCCCCTGTAATTATGCCAGTGCCCAGTCCAGGGTTTGCTCAAGCAGTCGGGCTCCCTGGGTGGTAAGAATAGATTCCGGATGGAACTGAAAACCGCAGATGCGATCAGTATCGTGACGGACCGCCATCACCATGCCGTTAAAGGTGGCATTGATTGTCAATTCCGCTGGAATGTTGCTGCCGATCAGCGAATGGTAACGGGCCACGGAGAGCGGATTGCTCAGACCGGCAAACATTGCTTCGCCATCATGGGTAATGGCCGATGCTTTACCGTGCAGGATCTCACCCGCCTGGCCGACATGCCCACCGTAAGCGGCGATGATCGCCTGATGGCCCAGGCAAATACCAATAATCGGTAAGCGTCCACGCAGACGCTGCAGCAATTCAGGCATACAACCCGCTTCTGCCGGGGTACCGGGTCCCGGAGATAGCATTAATACCGGGTTTTCCATGGTTTGCAGGCGCTCAATCAGAACCTCTGTGGGAACATTGTTACGATAAATCACCACGTTATGGCCGAAGGCGCGTAACTGGTCGACGAGGTTGTAAGTAAAAGAATCAATGTTGTCGAGCAGCAGAATATCGGCCATCAGAAAACCTCCGTACAATGGTGAGCGCTGGCGATTGCGCGCAGTACTGCGCGTGCTTTATTACGACTTTCATCCGCTTCAGCCTGAGGATTGGAATCAAGCACCACGCCAGCGCCAGCCTGAACGGTAGCCATGCCATCTTCGACATAGGCGGATCGGATGACGATACACGTGTCCAGATCGCCGTGGGCGGTAAAATAGCCCACCGCGCCCCCATAGCTGCCGCGTCGGGTTCCTTCGGCATTTGCAATAAGCTGCATGGCCCGTACTTTCGGCGCACCGCTGAGAGTACCCATATTCATACAGGCCCGACAGGCATGGAGTACATCAAGATCGGCGCGTAACGTACCGACGACTCGGGAAACCAGATGCATCACAAAAGAATAACGATCGACTTTTGTCAGATCCGCCACATAACGGCTGCCCGGTTCACAAATTCGCGCCAGATCATTGCGCGCCAGATCAACCAGCATCAGATGCTCGGACAACTCTTTATGGTCGGTGCGCATTTCCAGTTCCATACGGCTATCAAGATCGCGGTCAAGGGAGCCGTCGGCATGACGTCCACGCGGGCGGGTACCGGCAATCGGATAAATTTCAATCTGACGATGTGTTGCTTCGTATTTCAGTGAGCTCTCCGGCGATGCGCCGAACAGGCTGAAATCCTGGTCCTGCATGAAAAACATGTAAGGGCTTGGATTGCTCTTTTTCAGTGTGTCATACGCGGCCAGTGGGGACGGACAAGGCAGATGAAAACGACGCGACGGGACAACCTGGAAAATCTCTCCAATGCGGATGGCTTCCTGCATACGGCGCACCACATCACCATATTGTTCATCACTCTGATTACAATGCAGGGTCATTTTTTCCACGGTTTGTACTGGCAACGGATGCGCTGGCTGCAACATCTGATTATGCAACTGCTTAATCCGGTTTTGCAGACGCTGGAATTCACTGGTTGATGGGGTGAACAGGCTGGCTTGCAGACGAGCTCGCTGATTTTGGTGATCGATCACTAATAATGTTTCCGCCAGATAGATGCAGTAATCAGGGCAACGTTGTTCGTTGTTGAGTGACGGCAGGACTTCAAAATTAGCCACTAAATCATAGGCGAATAACCCACCCAGTAACATGGCTTCACGTTCATTCTCGGGGGTATTAATCAATTGCGGTAACAGGCGCAGGGCATCAAATACTGACAGCGATTTTAGCCGGGAATCTTCATCTTGTAGTTGTTCGAGGGTGGGGAAAGTCAATTCCCGCCCATCCGGATGTGCCTGGTTAGCGACGTTATCTGGGAGCGCTTTATCCAGTAACGGCAGGAGGTTTCGACCGTTTTCTGACAATGCCTGAATGGTTACACAATTACCGAGTGCAGTGATGCGTAAGGCGCTATCGACAATGAGCAGGCTTTTCAGATTCTGTTTGCTGTTAATGTCCGCTGATTCCAGCAACAGGGTGGTTGGCCGGGCGCCGCACAATTGATGGAATAATGCGGCCGGGTCTTTACGGTATGGCGCGGTTCCCGTAATCAACTTCAGTGTAGGTTTTGCAATTGGCATGATGTGTTCTCTGAATTTCGCGCGAAAAAAAACCCGCTATTGGCGGGCTCGGGTATCAGCATTTCTGTTACACGCAGATGCATGACGTCGTCGCCCTATTGGGAAGACGGGCGCCACCAACCTTGCGTAGGCGTGTAAATAAACGTCATTTTGAATACCCTCTATCGTGAACTTGTGTACTAGTTAACTAGTTCTAAACGGAAAAGTCAATACTCTTTTTTCGCTTGATGGAAAATCTCGCTATGATGCGGCATAACATTACTGTATTCCGGAGTGGGTTTGAGCACATTAACATCGTTAAGTGATTTTATGTTGTATGACCTTCACAGCCACACCCGCGCTTCGGACGGGATGTTAACGCCCGAAGCGCTGGTATTACGTGCGGTTCAGATGCGCGTCGGAGTGCTGGCGATCACCGATCATGACACGGTCGCGGGTATTGCCCCCGCCCGAGCAGCACTCATCCAGCACCAGTTGCCGTTACAACTGATTAATGGGGTAGAGATATCCACTTTATGGGAGCATCACGAAATCCATATTGTCGGCCTTGGTATCGATGCGCATGCCAGCGAGATGCGCCAGTTTCTGGCAGCTCAAGCGGCATCGCGCCTGACGCGGGCACAGTTGATTGCGGAAAAACTGGAAAAAGCCCATATCCACGGCGCACTGGATGGAGTGCTGCGGTTAGCCGAAGGCGGCGCGGTCACCCGGGGCCATTTTGCCCGTTATCTGATTGAACAGGGAAAAGCCGACAACATGGCACAGGTGTTTAAACATTACCTTGCGCGTGGCAAAACCGGTTATGTCCCGCCACAGTGGTGTACAATAAAACAAGCTATTGATGCTATTCACCATTCTGGTGGCTGCGCGGTGCTGGCACATCCCGGGCGGTATGGCTTGTCAGCCAAATGGCTAAAACGTCTGATTGTCTGTTTTACTGAATTCGGTGGCGATGCCATGGAGGTCGCACAGTGCCAGCAACCGCCCAATGAACGTCGCCAGTTGGGCGACTATGCCCAGGAGTATGGGCTGGCGGCCTCGCAGGGGTCTGATTTCCATCAACCTTGTCCGTGGATCGAATTGGGTAAAAAGTTGTGGTTACCTGGCGGCGTAGAGGCTGTCTGGACACGTTTTCCGCATTTGGTCGGCTGATTAACTCAACAGAGAAAAGGCGATAAGAGGTCAGTTATGAGTCAATTTTTTTACATTCATCCGGAGAACCCACAGCCACGACTGATTAAACAGGCGGTGGATTACCTTAATCAAAGTGGTGTTATTGTTTATCCCACCGACTCTGGCTATGCATTGGGGTGTCGTCTGGAAGATAAAAACGCCATGGAACGTATTTGCCAGATTCGTCAGTTAGAGGATGGCCACAATTTTACGTTAATGTGCCGTGACCTTTCTGAGCTTGCAACCTATGCCCATGTGGATAATAGCGCCTTTCGCCTGATTAAAAATAATACACCGGGTAAGTACACCTTTATTCTTAAAGCGACCAAAGAAGTACCGCGACGTTTGATGAGTGAGAAACGTAAAACGATTGGCTTGCGGGTGCCGTCAAATGCCATTGCCCTGGCCTTGTTAGCGATGCTCAATGAACCGATGATGTCAACGTCGTTGATGTTGCCAGGTAATGATTTCACGGAATCCGATCCTGAAGAAATTCAGAATACCATTGGTAAGCGTGTGGATTTAATTATTGATGGCGGGACGCTGGGTCAGCAACCTACGACGGTGATTGATCTTACTGGCGATACGCCGCTGGTGATACGCGAAGGTGTTGGTGACGTCAGTCCTTTCTTATAAAGCCTCATAAACAATAACACATGCTTACATGGCCTCATCATCTGACTGTAAACAATTCGGTGGTTCGACACCGGGTTGTTCTTGTGATGATTGCAGTCAGTACGGCTCATCACTGATGTTATCCGGCAATAGAGGACTCGCGACTCAATAAGTAAATTCGCCAACAAGCCACCCGTAAGCAACAATCGGTAACCTGTCTGGTGGTTTTTCATTGCCTGATGTCGGGGCAACAACATCGACAACATTAGGCGTTACAACGTGTGGCACATACTGTATAATAGGCCCATGATTTTGGTATAACATTTTGATAAAAAAGGATTATTTATAATCCACCAGACGCCTGTGAAGGCGACATCGAGGACGTTCCATGAGCGAAAAATTACAAAAAGTGTTAGCGCGTGCCGGCCATGGCTCGCGGCGTGAAATTGAAGCCATGATCACCGCAGGCCAGATCAGTGTTGATGGCAAACTGGCCACGCTGGGCGATCGTATCGAACCGGATAAATCGCTTAAAATTCGTATTAATGGCCATGTTGTTTCTATTAATGAATCGACGGCGGAAGTTTGCCGGGTGCTGGCTTACTACAAACCGGAAGGCGAATTGTGTACGCGTAATGATCCGGAAGGTCGGCCGACGGTGTTTGATCGCTTGCCTCGGCTGGTGGGTGCCCGCTGGGTTGCCGTCGGACGTCTGGATGTAAATACTTGTGGTTTACTGTTATTTACCACCGATGGTGAGCTGGCAAATCGCCTGATGCACCCCAGTCGTGAAGTAGAACGGGAATATGCGGTACGGGTGTTCGGCGCGCTGGATGAAGATAAAATTCGGCAGTTGAGCCGCGGCGTGCAGTTGGAAGATGGCCCGGCAGCGTTCAAAACCATTAAGTTCTCCGGGGGAGAAGGGATTAACCAGTGGTACAACGTAACCCTGACCGAAGGACGCAACCGCGAAGTTCGTCGTTTGTGGGAAGCGGTTGGCATACAGGTCAGTCGTTTAATCCGGGTACGTTATGGTGATATCCCGTTACCCAAGAGCCTGCCGCGTGGCGGTTGGACAGAACTGGAATTGCAACCCACCAACTACCTGCGTGAGCTGGTAGGGCTCCCACCTGAAACCGTCAGTAAAGTGCCGGTTGAGAAAGATCGTCGGCGTACGAAAGCGAACCAGATTCGCCGGGCTGTTAAACGCCATACGCAAGTCAGCGGTAATCGGCGGGCGACAAACAAACGCTAACATCAACCCGGAATAGCAAAACGGCCTGTTCATAAGGACGTTTTGTTACCAGTCAATGCCTTGTTGTGCCTTAATTCCCGTATCAAAAGCATGCTTAATCGGCCGCATTTCGCTGACGGTATCCGCCAGAGCAATAATATCCCGGTGGCAGCCACGTCCCGTCACAATCACGCTTTGCTGCGCAGGGCGTGAACCTAATGCAGATAAAACCGTTTCCAGCGGCAGATAACCAAAACTGACCATATAGGTGAGCTCGTCAAGGATCACTAAATCAAACAGCGGATCGTTTAGCATGCGTTGCGCTTGTTGCCAGGCGCCGGCACAGGCGGTGTAATCGGTTTCACGATTTTGGGTTTCCCAGGTGAAGCCGCTGGCCATCACATGAAACTCAACCCCATGCGGTTCCAGTAAATTACGCTCCCCATTTGGCCATTCACCTTTGATAAACTGGATAACGCCGACATGTTTGCCATGACCGGCCGCGCGCATGGCGGTGCCCAGGGCCGCAGTGGTTTTACCTTTACCATTGCCGGTAAACACCAGCAAAATACCGCGTGATTCAGTGGCCGCGGCAATCCGTGCGTCAACCTGTTCTTTAAGTCGTTGCTGGCGTTGTTGATGACGATTATCCTGGCTCACTATTCGACAGCCCCCGCTTTACGGCCCGGCTGTGCGTCAAAGCTGATGCCACTCTTGCGACGGCTGTCATCACCCATTAAATACAGATAGAGGGGCATAATATCCGCCGGTGTTTTCAATTGGCTGGCATCCTCCTGCGGGAAGGCTTTGGCTCGCATTTTTGTGCGAGTTCCACCGGGATTGATGCAATTTACCCGTAAATTTCGCCCTTTATACTCATCGGCCAGTACCTGCATTAACCCTTCGGTGGCAAATTTCGAGACGCCATAAGCGCCCCAGCCAGCACGTCCTGTTCGTCCAACACTCGAACTGGTAAAGATCAGTGAGGCGGCGCTGGACTGCAACAACAAGGGCAATAGCGCCTGAGTGAGAAAAAAGGTCGCATCGAGATTAACACGCATAACCTGCTGCCAGACTTCCGGCGCAAGTTGCGCCACTGGCGTGATATCTCCGAGGATTCCGGCATTGTGCAACACGCCATCCAGGCGCGGGTAATGTTGTTTCAGGGTAATGGCCAGTTGTTGACAATCTTCGGGTGTCGCTGTGGCAAAATCATGGATAAACCCGCGCGCAACCGGTTTACCGGGCACATTAATTTCTTCGCAGACACGGTGCAACTTTACAGCATTACGACCCAGTAAAATAACCTCAGCGCCATAACGGGCGTAAGTCAGCGCCGCTTCCCGGCCGATGCCGTCACTCGCGCCGGTAACGAGAATAATATGCTGGTTGAGCAAATCGCTTTTTGGCTGATAATACATAGTGGCTTCCTTTGGCAACGACAGGCTTTGCGACGATATAGCAGCCTGGCGCAAGATATTTTCAGGCAATACTTTGTTTTATGCCCGAAAGCCCCTGAAACATCAATGCCAACAGGATGAAAACAGGCCTGTCTGACTGCTTAGCAGGCGACGAAGGCGTGCGTCTCGGTTACACTACGGACTGATCTGTAATGCTATGTTAAATAAGGCGGACTGAGTGGACTTACTCTTTTTTTATGGCTTGTTCCTCGCCAAAACAGTGACGATAGTGATTGCTATCGTGGCGGTTGTGGTCATTGTAGTCAATGTTGCTCAGCGTAAGCGCGGGCAGAGCGGTCAGTTAAAACTGACGGATCTTAGCGAGGGTTACCGCGAGATGAAAAATGACATGGTGCTGGCAAAAATGCAGCATCATGAGCAAAAACTGTGGCATAAAGCGCAAAAGAAAAAGGAGAAGCAGGAAACTAAAAACGCGAAACAGCGGGCGAAGCAAGGTCTGAAAGAGGATAGTGGCAAAGCAACGCTGTATGTTCTGGATTTTAAAGGCAGCATGGATGCGGGCGAAGTTGCTTCACTTCGTGAAGAGATTACGGCAGTGATGGCAGTAGCCAGCCCCCGTGATGAAGTGCTGGTCCGTCTTGAAAGCCCGGGCGGCGTGGTGCATGGCTATGGTCTGGCGGCTTCGCAATTGCGCCGTTTACGTCAAAAAGGGATTCGCCTGACGGTGGCGGTTGATAAAGTTGCCGCCAGTGGCGGTTATATGATGGCATGTGTGGCCGACCGTATTGTTGCCGCACCGTTTTCTATCATTGGTTCGATTGGCGTTGTGGCGCAAATTCCTAATTTTAATCGCTTGTTAAAACGAAATAACATCGATGTGGAATTACATACGGCGGGAGAATACAAACGGACATTAACGCTGTTTGGTGAAAATACTGAGCAAGGACGGGAGAAGTTTCGCGAAGATCTGAACGAAACGCACGTCTTGTTTAAACAATTCGTACATGAGATGCGTCCTTCTCTCGATATTGATGCAGTGGCGACCGGCGAACACTGGTTTGGCACCCAGGCACTGGAAAAAGGGCTGATTGATAGTATCGGCACCAGTGATGATTTGATCGTTGCCGAAATGGAGAAATATGAGGTAATCAGTGTGCGTTATTCACGGCGTAAAAAAATGATGGATCGTTTTACCCAGAGCGCGGCTGCCAGTGTTGAAGGTCTGTTACTCAAACTCTGGCAGCGTGGTGATAAACCCTTGTTGTAACGTTCATTCACGCCTGGTCAGCCGGGCGTGCATTTTCCAGATGGTATTCTGCGGATAATTTGACTGCGAGAAATTTAAACGCGTTAAACACGTTGGTGCTTTTTGCTGTTGGCAAGCCGTGTTCGTCAAGAAAATAGTTGCCATAAAAAACCAGCAGATTTCCTTTTTGCACAACGTCCGTTGCTGCCAGACCGGTAAAATAATCGTCATGTTTTTTGAGCATTGCATTCGCTTTTTCCAGCAATAACTGGGTAGCGATAGCCGTGGTTTCTTCGTACATAAATCAACCTTTTTTGACGGGTGTTGATGTCTTCTATATTACAGGTCAAAGGGGCTGTTCGCCAGGTGGAAAACCAGACTGGATCCGCGGGATCGGCAACACACATCAGTGGCTAAAAAGTACACGAGATGCTAATTAAGTTGCGTAACCGATTTTATCAGGTAGAGTGTGGGCGTTTCTGGTTCCGGGCGTAAAAAAAGATTGATTAGTGCGAAATCAGTGATAAAAAATGTCGTTAATCAGCAAGTTGACGTTTTTATGCTAAGAAAGTTTGCGGCGTAAATCCGGGCGTTTACATGTCGTTTACTCCGCTGAAATATAATCATCGTACTGTCTGTCCAGGCCGACAAACGCTGAAACTTACATCCGGAAGTATTCATTAGGTAAAGGTAAAAATGGGTAAAGCTCTCGTAATAGTTGAGTCCCCGGCAAAGGCCAAAACAATTAATAAATATCTCGGTAATGACTACGTGGTGAAATCCAGTGTGGGTCATATACGCGATTTGCCGACCAGTGGTTCAACGGTTAAAAAGAGCGCTGACTCTACAACCAGTAAGACGCTCAAAAAAGAAAAAAAAGATGAAAAATCTGCGCTGGTCAGCCGTATGGGGGTCGATCCCTACCATGGCTGGAAAGCGGACTATCAGATTTTACCCGGTAAAGAGAAGGTGGTTGCCGAGCTAAAAAATCTGGCGCAGACGGCCGAACATATCTATCTCGCAACCGACCTTGATCGTGAAGGGGAAGCCATCGCCTGGCATTTACGCGAAGTGATTGGTGGTGATGATGCGCGATTTAGTCGTGTGGTTTTTAATGAAATTACCAAAAACGCCATTCGGCAGGCGTTTGAAAAGCCGGGTGAGCTGAATATTGACCGTGTTAATGCACAGCAGGCCCGTCGGTTTATGGACCGTGTTGTGGGTTACATGGTTTCGCCGTTATTGTGGAAAAAAATTGCCCGTGGGCTTTCCGCAGGTCGTGTTCAGTCGGTGGCTGTACGGTTGGTTGTTGAGCGTGAACACGAAATCAAAGCATTCGTGCCGGAAGAATTCTGGGAACTGAATGCGGACTTCACTACGCCGAAAGGCAGTGATTTGCCGATGCAGGTCACGCATCAGGGTGATAAACCCTTTCGCCCGGTTAATCGCGAGCAAACGCAGACGGCGGTTAGTCTGCTGGAAAATGAGCGCTTTACGGTTGCCGACCGTGAAGACAAGCCCACCAGTAGCAAACCCGGCGCGCCTTTTATCACCTCGACGTTACAACAAGCGGCGAGTACCCGCCTTGGGTTTGGCGTGAAAAAAACCATGATGATGGCACAGCGCCTTTATGAAGCGGGGCACATCACTTACATGCGTACTGACTCCACCAATCTGAGTCAGGATGCGCTGGACATGGTCCGCGACTATATCGGCAGTAATTTTGGCGCTAAATATTTGCCCAAAGCGGTGAATGTTTACGCCAGTAAAAATAATTCTCAGGAAGCGCATGAGGCAATTCGTCCGTCGGATGTCAATGTTCAGGCTGAAAAACTGAAAGACATGGAAGCCGATGCACAGAAACTGTATCAACTTATCTGGCGTCAGTTTGTCGCCTGCCAGATGACGCCAGCACAATATGATTCCACGACACTGACCGTTGCTGCAGGTGATTTTAAACTCAAAGCCAAAGGACGCACTTTGCGTTTCGATGGCTGGAGTAAGGTGATGCCCGCATTGCGGAAAGGCGATGAAGATCGCACGTTGCCGCCGGTTAATATTGGTGAAGATCTGAGTTTGCAACAACTGGTGCCGGCTCAGCATTTCACCAAACCCCCAGCGCGTTTTAGTGAAGCGTCGCTGGTCCGCGAGTTGGAAAAGCGAGGCATTGGTCGCCCATCCACCTACGCCTCAATAATTTCCACTATCCAGGATCGTGGCTATGTACGCGTAGAAAGTCGGCGATTTTATGCGGAAAAAATGGGCGAAATAGTCACTGATCGTCTGGAAGAAAATTTTCGCGAGCTGATGAATTACGACTTTACGGCGCATATGGAAGATAGCCTTGACCAGGTGGCCAATAATGAAGCCGAATGGAAAGCGGTGCTGGATAAGTTTTTTGTCGATTTCAGTCAGCAACTGGCACAGGCGGAAAAAGACCCTGAAGAGGGGGGAATGCAGCCTAATGCGATGGTGATGACCTCCATTGATTGTCCCACCTGTGGCCGTAAAATGGGGATTCGAACGGCGAGTACCGGCGTGTTCCTCGGGTGTTCCGGCTATGCATTACCGCCAAAAGAACGCTGTAAGCAAACCATCAACCTGATTCCGGAAAACGAGGTTCTGAACATTCTGGAAGGCGATGATGCTGAAACTAACGCATTACGCGCCCGGCGACGTTGTAGTAAATGCGGCACCGCGATGGACAGCTACCTTATCGATAACCAGCGCAAAATCCATGTCTGTGGCAACAATCCAGGTTGTGATGGATACGAAATTGAGCAGGGTGAATTTCGTATCAAGGGCTATGATGGACCTGTCGTGGAATGCGAAAAATGCGGCGCGGAAATGCACCTGAAAATGGGGCGTTTTGGTAAATATATGGCGTGTACCAACGACGACTGTAAAAATACCCGTAAAATTTTGCGTAATGGCGACGTTGCGCCGCCGAAAGAAGATCCGGTTCCGCTGCCCGAGTTGGCATGTGAGAAATCAGATGCTTATTTCGTGTTACGTGACGGGGCGGCTGGGGTGTTTCTTGCGGCGAATACCTTTCCAAAATCGCGTGAAACACGGGCACCGTTGGTGGAAGAATTGCAGCGGTTTAAAGATCGCTTACCTGAAAAACTGCGCTATCTGGCGGACGCTCCGGCAACAGATGATCAGGGGAATAAAACGATGGTGCGCTTCTCCCGCAAGACCAAAAAACAGTATATCAGTGCGGAAAAAGACGGGAAGGCGACTGGCTGGTCTGCATTTTATATTGATGGCAAATGGGACGTTGCCGCTAAATAATACCTGTCGGGCCAGCATTCTGCTGGCCTGTTGTTTTTCTTGCTTATAGCGTAATGCTATACATGAAACCTATAAATGATATAGTAGTTATAGAAGCGCTTCTTTTATTTTTCTATGCCTCATAAATTTCGCGTTGCCAGGCGGTGGCATGCTAATCCTGCAACTGACTCAGGTTCGTGATACGGCCGTCAATGCACTGGCAAGGTGAAAGGTAGCGGGTGTATCACCGAAGACCGTAAGCCTTTGCCGGACGCAGTACAACCGTGATTGTCTGGCGCACGAAGGTATGCGGCGGGTTGCTTTACAGTGGGATGGTCGAACATGAAATTGCAGCAACTGCGTTATATCGTTGAAGTGGTTAACCATAATCTGAATGTCTCTTCCACGGCGGAAGGGCTTTATACTTCACAACCCGGCATCAGTAAGCAAGTCAGAATGCTGGAAGATGAACTTGGGATCCAGATTTTTTCACGCAGTGGTAAACATCTGACGCAGGTAACGCCCGCAGGAGCAGAGATTATTCGCATCGCACGAGAAGTTTTATCAAAAGTGGATGCGATCAAATCGGTTGCCGGAGAACACACCTGGCCTGATAAAGGTTCGCTTTATGTGGCCACGACACATACGCAGGCACGTTATGCGTTACCCGGCGTCATTAAAGGGTTCATTGAACGTTACCCTCGGGTTTCCTTGCATATGCATCAGGGGTCGCCTACCCAAATAGCAGAAGCGGTATCAAAAGGCAATGCCGATTTTGCCATTGCGACCGAAGCGTTACATCTTTATGACGATCTGATCATGCTGCCGTGCTATCACTGGAATCGTGCGATTGTCATTACGCCTGATCACCCACTGGCGGCTAAAACGCATGTTTCTATCGACGAGTTGGCTGAATATCCACTGGTAACTTATACCTTTGGTTTTACCGGTCGCTCGGAACTTGATACCGCTTTCAGTCGGGCAGGTTTGACGCCGCGTATTGTCTTTACAGCCACTGATGCCGATGTGATAAAAACCTACGTGCGTTTGGGGTTAGGGGTGGGGGTGATTGCCAGTATGGCGGTTGACCCGATTGCTGATCCTGATTTGGTACGGATTGAGGCAACCGATATCTTCACCAATAGCACGACCAAAATTGGTTTTCGGCGCAGTACCTTTCTTCGTAGTTATATGTATGATTTTATTCAACGTTTTGCGCCACATTTGACGCGCGATGTTGTCGACACTGCGGTGGCATTACGCTCTAATGACGACATTGAAGCGATGTTTAAAGATATAAAATTACCGGTCAGATGAGTTTTTCTGACGGGCCGCGCTGTTCCTGAGGTCGCCAGGCGACCTTTTTTCTTGGGCTTCATCAAGCAAAACATCCTCATTCACAAAAAATTCCCATTAATTTTTCATAAATGAAATATCTGTCACATGTTTCCCTATAATTATTCATTAAATGCGAAACAGAACACACTTTAAAACAGGCGACTTTGCTTCTGTCCGGGTAATTCTCCTACTCTGATAAGCAGTAAAATAATTATAATATCAGGGGGAATACGTTTTTATTGAGTGTTATTGTCGTTTGTTTTTAGTTAAATAATAATTAATTATTTTATTCTCCGGTTTTATCTTACTGATATAAAAAAGATATTATGATTAATTTTTATTTATAATTTTCATCGCAAAAAAAGATGGATTTTCCACCTCGTTTTGTTTAGAATTTATTCGAAACGTTGATGGTTACAACACTCTTTTAATTAATAATGGTTATCAATATTATGACAACAAAAACACTTGAGCAACTTATGTTGCAAGATAAAACAACTCAGGCTGGGTGTAAAAGTAACATTCGTCGCAAAGCCTGGTTAGCGATGTTTGCCGTGTCAGCCGTGTTCTGGGGCTGTACTGTGTTAGCGATTCTGCATTTCTGGAGTTAAGTCATGTTGGTACAAATATGGCGGCAGCAGCGGCAATGTGTGAATAAAATAAAGACAGAATGTGGTAAGCCGGAAAAGAAAGACGATGTTATTATTCCTGGCTCGTGGGAATTAAACGGATCGCAACGTAGCTTTATTGAATCAATGTGCAAAAAAAAGGGCCAGTAATTATTAGACTGTACGGTCCTTGTCTCATTTTCTAATCACAGTACTAAAAAACATTTTATTGTTATCAAACGCGGGTGTTCCATTTCCCCTCTTAGGTGTTTTTTCTCTTATATTTTCGCTGATTAAATAGCCCGGCATCAACAAGGCAAATGCACGTTGTGGGAAAGCGATAACGCAAAGAATCACCAATTGCTGCGCAGGATCATCTCCCCGGTGTAAACACAGAACGCCAGCACGTTGGCAACGTAATGTGTATTGTGACGGTCACTCTCCCTGACGTTAGCGATGCACCTTCACCTGTATCAGTCACCTCACGATAAAGCAAGAGCGACAGCGAATACCTGTGTCGGTGGGGTGACTACGGGTTTTCCTGCTTTTTCTGTCTTTACAACATCTTTTGTAAATTGCCGCCTTGTTATCAAAATGTTAACTCTAGTTTGTACTATCTTTAATACTGACCTTGTAGTTAGTTGGGTTATTTTTAAGGAAAAATAATAAGGAGGAGCTATGTCGTTAACGTTACACGAGATAAGTCGGGACAAACTGAATGTGCACGGCAAAGACTATCATTTTTATAGCCTGCCGCGGGCCGCGCAACAGGTTGGTGATATCACCCGGTTACCCAAATCAATGAAGGTCCTGCTGGAAAACTTATTGCGTTGGCAAGATGGTGATTCCGTTACGGCGGAAGATATTCAGGCGCTGGCGGACTGGCAAAAGAATGCGCATGCGGATCGTGAAATAGCCTACCGTCCGGCGCGGGTGTTAATGCAGGATTTTACCGGTGTACCTGCAGTGGTTGATTTAGCGGCAATGCGTGAAGCGGTTAAACGCCTGGGCGGTGATGTTGCTAAGGTGAATCCGCTGTCGCCGGTCGACCTGGTTATCGACCATTCGGTTACCGTAGACCATTTTGGCGACAAAGATGCGTTTGAAGAAAACGTTAGCCTTGAAATGGAACGAAATCACGAGCGTTATGTTTTTCTGCGTTGGGGACAAAAAGCGTTTAATCAATTCCGCGTGGTGCCGCCCGGTACCGGGATTTGCCACCAGGTCAATCTCGAATATCTTGGCCAGTCAGTCTGGCATGAGCAGCAAGCCGGACATGAAATCGCTTTTCCTGACACGCTGGTGGGAACCGACTCGCATACCACAATGATCAATGCGTTAGGTGTGCTTGGTTGGGGCGTGGGCGGCATTGAGGCGGAAGCGGCCATGCTGGGACAGCCGATATCGATGCTTATTCCGGATGTGGTGGGTTTTAAACTGAGCGGGAAATTGCGGGCGGGCATTACCGCCACCGATCTGGTGCTGACGGTTACCCAAATGTTGCGTAAACATGGTGTGGTCGGAAAATTTGTTGAATTTTATGGTGACGGGCTG
Source organism: Enterobacterales bacterium (assembly GCA_015655145.1). Lineage (GTDB taxonomy): Bacteria > Pseudomonadota > Gammaproteobacteria > Enterobacterales > Enterobacteriaceae > JAATFO01. The sequence goes on from JAATFO010000145.1 coordinate 30,502, forward strand.
GATGACTTGCCACTGGCTGACCGCGCGACGATTGCCAATATGGCGCCAGAATATGGCGCAACCTGCGGCTTTTTCCCCATTGATGCCGTTACACTTGGCTATATGAGGCTGACAGGGCGTAGCGCTGAGCAGGTCGCGCTGGTTGAGGCTTATGCAAAAGCGCAGGGAACATGGCGGAATAAAGGTGATGAGCCGGTGTTTACCAGCTCATTATCACTGGATATGAGCAGCGTGGAAGCCAGCCTTGCCGGTCCTAAACGTCCTCAGGATCGTGTTTCTCTGGGCGATGTGCCAAAAGCATTTCAGCAAAGCAACGAGCTGAGCGTCAACCAGATACCCAAAACAGCGCACGGAGTGACTTATTACGCAGATGACCACCAACACCGACTGAATGACGGTGCCGTGGTCATTGCTGCGATTACTTCATGTACCAATACCTCGAACCCCAGTGTACTGATGGCCGCCGGTCTGTTGGCAAAAAAAGCGGTGATGGCAGGCTTGCAGCGTAAACCCTGGGTTAAAGCTTCATTAGCACCGGGATCGAAAGTGGTGTCCGATTATCTGGCCGCCGCCGGGTTAACCGCGTATCTCGACGCGCTCGGATTTAACCTGGTGGGTTACGGCTGCACGACCTGTATCGGTAACTCCGGCCCGCTGCCCGACGTGATAGAAGGCGCCATTAAAGAAGGCGATCTGACCGTTGCCGCTGTGCTGTCCGGCAACCGCAATTTTGAAGGGCGGATCCATCCATTAGTAAAAACCAACTGGCTGGCTTCTCCACCGCTGGTGGTGGCTTATGCTTTGGCCGGCAATATGAATATAAATTTGCAAACGGATCCTGTTGGCGAGGACCAAACGGGCCATCCTGTGTATCTGAGCGCTATCTGGCCGTCACCGGAAGAGATAACCGCTGCTGTGCAACAGGTTTCTACCGAAATGTTTCGTAAAGAGTATTCGTCAGTGTTTGCGGGAACAGCGGAATGGCAGAAAATAAACGTCAGTGAAGCCGCAACCTATGACTGGGATGAGAACTCGACGTACATCCGCTTATCTCCCTTCTTTGATGAGATGGCGAAAGAGCCAAAACCGGTTACCGACATTCATGGCGCTCGGATTCTCGCCATGCTGGGGGATTCCGTTACCACCGATCACATTTCACCGGCGGGAAATATTAAAGCGGAAAGCCCGGCCGGGCGTTATCTGCTGCAACACGGAGTGAAGCCTAAAGATTTCAACTCTTACGGTTCACGCCGTGGTAATCATGAAGTGATGATGCGAGGCACTTTTGCCAATATTCGTATTCGCAATGAGATGGTGCCTGGTGTGGAGGGAGGAGTGACACGCCATGTTCCTGATAATGAACATGCTGATATATATGACGCCGCCATGCGATATCAACAGGACGGTATTCCGCTGGCGATTATTGCCGGTAAGGAGTACGGCTCAGGGTCCAGTCGTGACTGGGCGGCAAAAGGTTCACGTTTGCTGGGCGTACGCGTAGTGATTGCTGAATCGTTTGAACGTATTCATCGTTCTAACTTGATTGGCATGGGCATTTTGCCGCTGGAGTTTCCTCCCGGTATAACGCGAAAAACGCTTAAACTGACGGGCGATGAGCAGATTGATGTCATCGGAATTGCCAGCCTGAAACCCGGAGAAACGGTAAAACTCAGGTTAACACGTGCCGATGGCAGTTCGACGATCCTTGATATGCATTGCCGCATCGATACCGGTAATGAACTTACCTATTATCGCAATGATGGCATTTTGCACTATGTGATCCGAAATATGTTGCGCGACTGAGAGAGGCGCGCTAATCGGGCACGGCACCACGGGTGGTGCGCAGGCCCGATATAACGGCCGGGGGGTATCTGCGCGTCAGTATTTTGGCAGCAGATGTCCCATTTTAGCCGCTTTGGTATCAAGATAATGCGCATTCTTGGGATTGCGCCCAACAATCAGCGGCACACGTTCGACAATATTAATCCCTGCCTCGCTAAGGATCTCGACTTTGTACGGATTATTGGTGAGCAAACGGACTTCATTCACGCCAAGCAATTTGAACATATCAGCGCAGAGGGTGAAGTCGCGTTCATCGGCAGCAAAACCAAGTTGATGGTTGGCTTCAACCGTATCGTAGCCCTGGTCCTGTAACGCATAGGCGCGGATTTTATTCAGTAAACCAATATTGCGGCCTTCTTGCCGGTGATAAAGTAAAACACCCCGATTTTCTTCGGCGATGGCAGCAAAAGCGGCTTCCAGCTGGAAGCCACAGTCACAACGCAGGCTAAACAATGCATCGCCAGTGAGGCATTCTGAGTGAACACGCGCCAGTACGGGTTCATTATTGTTAATATCACCATAAACCAGGGCGACATGATCATGCCCGGTTGCCAACTCTTCAAAACCCACCATGAGGAAATCGCCCCAGGGCGTCGGCAGTTTGGCTTCTGCCACCCGTTTAAGCTGCATGTAACTCTCCAGAAACATCATTTATTGCGCTACCACCAGGGATGGTAGTGCGAAGTGGTCACGGTGACCCAACTTGATCGTGGTGTATTTTGCCATAACCGGCGTTCAGTCTGGTAATGTGTTGGCGCGATTGTTGTTAATTCGCACGATTATCCCCATGATAATCGCTATATTATTACTTTTTAAGCTATTCTCAGAACCGGGCGGCTTAAAAAACCTGATTCACAAGGGAAACGCATGTTAGATATCGTTAAGCGTACCGCATTGGGTACGTTATTGTTACTTATCATGCCGCTGGCGGTATGGTTTTCAGGCTGGCAATGGCAACCGGGTTCAAATGGCGCGTGGCTTCGTATCCTGTTCTGGATAACGCAAACCGTAACCCGCCCATGGGGAATGGTCACCAGTACCCTCCTTGGCGGCGTTTTTTTATGGTATTTGCGTTTTCGTCTTAAACCCGCCATTTTTTTGCTGGTTATCATGATTGCTGTCATTCTTGCGGGACAATATACCAAATCCTTTATCAAAGATTGGGTTCAGGAGCCACGTCCGTATGTTGTCTGGCTGGAAAAAACACATCACATTGATGATAAGACATTTTATCAATTGAAGCGTAAAGCGCGTAAAGCGGAAGTTGAACGGTTACTGGCCGATGACTCACAACTTCCCGGCTGGCTGAAGTGGCATTGGGCGCGAGAAACCGGGTTTGCTTTTCCTTCTGGTCATACGCTGTTTGCTGCCAGTTGGGCGTTATTAGCGGTGGGTTTGCTTTGGCCCCGTCGCCATATCAAAACGGTCGTGGTGCTGATGCTATGGGCCACTGCCGTGATGATCAGCCGTATGCTGTTGGGCATGCATTGGCCGCAGGATTTGATGGTCTCAACATTAATCAGCGGGGTACTGGTGACGTTGGCCACCTGGCTGGCGCAGTGGATTTGCGGCCCGTTAATCCGCCAGACAAATGAACCAGAGGTGCGCACACCGACGATGGATAAATCGTGATTGCAATTCATTATTTATGCCCCCATAACACGGTAACAGGGAGGTAAAAAAGGGGCTGTGCCGCATTAACCGCCAGCCGGTCTATTTCTCATGCAGCATCAAAGCAACTTTTTTGGCATAATTGGTTAGTACAACACCAAATTACAGGACTACATGTGAAATATTTGCCGATTTTTTTATTGGTTTTGGTGATTTTTATCATCTCAGTGACGCTGGGTGCGCATAACGATCAGCGTGTCACGTTTAATTATCTGCTGGCTCAGGGGGAGTATCATCTTTCCACATTGCTGGCCACGCTGTTTGCGACTGGTTTTTTATTAGGCTGGGCTATCTGTGGCCTTTTTTGGTTACGCGTGCGTGTTGCGCTGGCGAATTCACAACGCAAACTGAAACGCCTTCAGCAACAGTTGGGGCAGGCGGAAGAGTCAGTGACAACGTCACAAGTTCCTGTCGTAAAGGAATAATCACTCATGTTGGAACTGCTGTTTCTGTTATTGCCCGTCGCTGCAGCGTATGGCTGGTATATGGGGCGCAGGAGTGCACAGCAGGACAAACAACAGGAAGCGAATCGTTTATCCCGTGACTACGTCACCGGGGTAAATTTCCTGTTATCTGACCAGCAGGATAAAGCCGTTGAGCTATTCCTTGATATGCTGAAAGAGGATGGCGGTACGGTTGAAGCGCATCTGACCCTCGGCAATTTATTCCGTTCTCGCGGAGAAGTTGATCGCGCTATCCGTATCCACCAGTCACTCATGGAAAGTTCATCGCTTAACTATGAACAGCGCTTACTGGCTGTGCAGCAACTTGGCCGCGATTATATGGTGGCCGGAATGTATGATCGCGCTGAGGATATGTTTGGTCAGTTGGTGGATGAAACTGATTTCCGTGTTAATGCGTTGCAGCAATTACTGATGATTCATCAGGCAACCAGTGACTGGCAGAAAGCCATTGATGTTACCGAGCGGCTGGTAAAATTGGGCAACGACACCCAGCAAACAATCATTGCGCATTTTTATTGTGAACTGGCGTTGCAGGCGATGAGCAGTGATGATCTTGATCGGGCGATGAACCTGTTGAAAAAAGGTGAAGCGGCCGATCGGCAAAGTGCGCGAGTTTCCATCATGATGGGGCGTATTCTCATGGCACAAGAGGATTATGCTAAAGCGACAACGCATCTGCAGCGGGTGATCGAGCAGGATAAAGAACTGGTAAGCGAAACGCTGGGCATGCTGGAAAGTTGTTATCAACACCTGGAACAGCCACAGGCCTGGGCCGATTATCTCAGGCATTGTGTGGAAGAGAATACCGGAGCGACAGCTGAACTGTATATGGCTGATATTCTTGAACGCCAGGAGGGCGCAGAGGTCGCGCAGGTTTATATTAATCGGCAATTGCAACGTCATCCTACCATGCGTGTTTTCCACCGCCTGATGGATTTTCACCTGAGTGAAGCCGAAGATGGACGGGCAAAAGAGAGTCTGATGGTGTTGCGCGATATGGTGGGCGAACAGATACGGACTAAACCGCGTTATCGTTGCCATAAGTGTGGTTTTACCGCCCATGCGCTTTACTGGCATTGTCCCTCCTGCCGGGCATGGTCATCAGTCAAACCGATTCGCGGGCTTGACGGGGAATAGACGGAATCGGCCCATCACGTTATTGCATGGCCCGATAAACATAAACCGGACGGCTACTGCCATGGGTGAGGCGCTAAAGCTGGTGTCGCGAGCGGGCTGGCTAAAACTACGCAGAACGGTTGTTATCCGGGCGTAACCACAGGTAGAATGCCAGCCGTTTATCTATTGCGCCGTGCCGGTGCTCATTGTCAGAGGGCCTTCTATGTCATTACCCCAAACTGCAACTGACTCCCCGATCCTGGTGGCGCTTGATTATGCCGATCGTAATCGCGCGCTGGCCTTTGTTGATCAGATTGACCCGCAAGCTTGCCGGCTGAAAGTCGGGAAAGAAATGTTCACGCGTTTTGGGCCACAATGGGTTCATTGTCTACAACAGCGTGGTTTTGACGTTTTTCTCGATCTTAAATTTCATGATATTCCTAATACGGTGGCCCATGCGGTTGCGGCGGCGGCGGACCTGGGTGTCTGGATGGTGAATGTCCATGCCAGCGGTGGCCGACGGATGATGACCGCGGCGCGTGAAGCGCTGACGCCGTTTGGTGATGATGCCCCTTTACTGATTGCCGTAACGGTGTTAACCAGTATGGCATCTGATGATCTGTATGACATCGGTATTACGGTATCACCGGCAGAACAGGCGGAACGACTGGCGCGGCTGACACATGATTGCGGCCTTGACGGCATCGTTTGCTCGGCTCAGGAAGCGACCCGGTTTCGCCAACTGATTGGCGCCGATTTTAAACTGGTCACGCCAGGTATTCGACCGGCAGGAAGTGATGTGGATGATCAGCGGCGAACTATGACACCGCGTGATGCACTGCATGCGGGTGCTGATTACCTGGTTATCGGTCGTCCTGTTACTCAGTCGGCGGACCCGACCGCCACATTGCAGGCAATATCAGACTCGCTGAAGGTGGCGAAATGAACAATGATAATCCGCTGGTATATTCAACAGATGCCGGGCGTATTGAACCGGTACGGGAAAAAACAGTACGTCAGCAAGGGGACGGGATTGTTCGTATTCAGCGGCAAACCAGTGGGCGTAAAGGTAAAGGTGTCTGTCTGATTAGCGGTCTGGCGCTGGATGATGACGCGTTGATCACGCTGGCTGCTGAACTGAAAAAAAAATGTGGGTGCGGTGGGGCGGTGAAAAAGGGTGTTATTGAGATCCAGGGCGATCAGCGCACACTGCTCAAAAGTCTGCTGGAAGCGAAAGGCATGACCGTTAAACTGGCCGGAGGCTGAAACAGTAAGGCCACCTGATACGTGGCCTTGTTATTGATGGTTTTAGTGGGTTGATGCTGTTTTTTTCTTTTTATTAATTGAACAGGTTAGTCGATCTGATGACCAATAATTCCCCCGACGGCAGCGCCGCCCAGCGTGCCTAAACCACTTCCATGAGTCAGAATCGAGCCGCCAATTGCCCCAGCCCCGGCGCCAATGACCGTATTACGGTCACGTTTAGACCAGTTAGAACAACCGCTTAAAGAAGCGACTAACACAGCAGCCAGCATAACAGTAGCCATACGTTTGGCATTGATTGACATAATCATGTCTCCTTGGTTGTTTCTCTCAGAGAACCCGTTAACGATTAACGGGTTCTCTGAATTAGCGCCCGTGACTGCGGGTTTGCGAACGGCGCTCCTCCTCGTCCTTGTCATTACGGTGCGGAAACGTTTAATCACTCGCAACCGTGTGCAGCCAGAGACGGCAACAGCATGGATTAATCATCTCCCGGCTGTTGTATCCGCGTATTGTAGGCTTTCGCATCGGGGGTAACAGGTTAAAAACTCCGAATTAACGCGGATGACGGGGCATTACAAGCAAAGAAATGTAAAGGCCTGTTGATATCGGCGCCAGGACACAGCATGAAGACTTCGCCTCAGCATTAATCATGCATCTTCATCTTCCCGGTGTAAAGCTGCCGCCTGCATTATCGGCTGGTCTGGCGTACGACAACAGGCCATTATCTGGTTTTCAGATGTCGTGCGCCAGTATGACTCTCATCACATGGAATGCGGCTCCTCGCGCAATGATATCTTCGTTTCATGGGTTGTCGGTTTGTCGCTCTTCAGCGCCCGGTGAATAACAAAAAAAGCCGATACCAGCATGGTTATCGCCACCAGCATGAAGAAGCCACAAAGTACGGCATTAATTTGGTTGCTAAATATGATGGTTTGCATATCCGCAATTGTTTTCGCCGGGGCAATAATGACACCATCCGCGATACCTTGACTGAACTTATTGGCCTGAGCGAGAAAGCCGATGCTGGGTTTTTCATGGAAAATTTTCTGCCAGCCGGCGGTCATTGAGGTGATGAATAACCATGCCGTTGGCAAAATAGTGACCCAGGCATAGCGCTGTTTCTTCATTTTGAACAGGATCACGGTACCAAGGATCAACGCCATTGAGGCGAGCATCTGGTTACCAATGCCAAACAATGGCCAGAGTGTATTGATTCCCCCAAGCGGGTCGACTACCCCTTGATAAACAAAGAAACCCCAACCCGCGACCGCCACGGTGGTCCCCGCCATATTGCCCAGCCAGGAACGGTTACTGGCCAGTGCCGGGACAACAGTGCCGACCAAATCCTGCACCATAAAACGGCAGGCGCGGGTACCGGCATCAACGGCTGTCAGAATAAATAAGGCCTCAAACAGAATTGCGAAATGATACCAAAAAGCCATCATTGCCCGGCTATTAATAATATCGCTAATAATATGCGCCATCCCGACGGCAAATGTCGGCGCGCCTCCGGCGCGTGATAATATAGAGTTTTCTCCTACATCATGGGCAATGGCTGTTAATGCTTCCGGGGTAATGACAAACCCCCAGCCATTAATTGCCTGTGAGGCGCTTTCAACACTGCTGCCAATCAGGGCGACAGGCGCGTTCATGGCAAAATAGACGCCAGGTTCGATAACCGAGGCACAAATTAACGCCATAATGGCAACAAAAGACTCCATCAACATGGCACCGTAACCAATGAACCGAATATGGCTTTCACGTTCTACCAGTTTTGGCGTCGTGCCACTGGCAACCAATGCATGGAAACCTGAAATTGAGCCACAGGCAATGGTAATAAATAAGAATGGGAAGAGTGCGCCCGAAAACACCGGACCGCTGCCATCAATAAAACGCGAAACCGCCGGCATTTTCATTTCCGGCATGGCAAACAAAATACCGATGGCCAGGCCGACGATCACGCCGATTTTGAGAAAGGTAGACAGGTAATCACGTGGCGCCAACAGCAACCAGACGGGCAGCACAGAGGCAATAAAACCATAGACAACCAGTACCCAGGTTAACGTGGTGCCTGGTAGGGTAAAAAAGGGGCCCCAGTATGGATGTTGTGCAATATCGCCGCCGTAGACAATGGCTGCCATCATCAGAACAAAACCAATGACAGACACTTCAGCAATTTTCCCCGGTCGCAGGAAGCGCATGTAGATCCCCATAAACAGGGCGATAGGAATGGTTGCGGCAATGGTAAACACTCCCCACGGACTGTTTGTCAACGCTTTGACGACAACCAGCGCCAGCGCGGAAAGAATAATGATCATTACCCCCAGCGCACCGAGCATGGTTACAACGCCGGCAAAAGAACCGAGCTCCTGTTTTGCCATTTCTCCCAGCGAACGCCCATCACGACGGGTGGAGATAAACAATACCAGGAAGTCCTGGACTGCGCCGGCCAGCATAACGCCCACCAGAATCCAAATTGTGCCGGGTAAAAAACCCATTTGCGCGGCGAGAATAGGGCCAACCAGTGGGCCGGCACCGGCGATTGCGGCAAAGTGGTGGCCGAACAAAACCCATTTATTGGTCGGGACGTAATCCAGCCCGTCGTTATAGCGTTCAGCTGGCGTACGGCGGTTATCATCGAGTTCAAAAATATTTCGCGCAATAAACAAACTGTAGAAGCGATAAGCAATGCTGTAACAGGCAATGGCGGCAACCACCAGCCAGATCGCATTCACATGTTCGCCACGGCTCAGCGCCAGCATGCCGAAGGCAAATGCGCCAATCAACGCCACCACTAACCACAGAGCCCAGGTTTTGACATTTTTCATGGCAAAATTCCTTGTTGAGTTCCAGAGAAGGAAAAAATCAGGTGAACAACAAGTTAAAAGTAATGTAATTATTTGTTAATGGTGGTTGATCAATGAAGAAGTGTGAACTGAGAGATGTTTTTAGTCGCGGGATTAAGAAGGACAAAAATTTGCGGGATAACTATTCGTTATCCCGCGAGAAAACATGCTTAAGCAACAGGACGCGCGACGATGCTGCGCGTTTCCATCCGCACTTCGGCAATGGTAACGTCAATCACATCACTGACGCGATAGACCACTTCACCTTTGATCTGCACGGTACCATTCTCCTGGCTGCAAACCAGTTCGTCACGTACTGCGTGCAGGAACGGTGCCGGAATAAAAGCAACCGCGCCGTTTTCCAGCAGCCGAACTCGCATACCACCACGAGAAATGTCAATGATCTCAGCCTGAAAACGGTTATTGCTGTTGACCATTTTTTCCAGGAAACGAGCATACAACCAGTCACCGACATCGCGCTCCGCCATGCGATTGAGGCGGCGACGCTCACTCATTTTTAGCGTGATTTCATCCTGTGGACGCGCAATATCATCACCACGGATAATCGCTTTTAACAGACGGTGGTTGATCATATCGCCGTATTTACGGATGGGGGATGTCCAGGTGGCGTAGGCCTCAAGGCCCAAACCGAAGTGTGGACCCGGTGTGGTGCTGATTTCCGCAAACGACTGAAAACGCCGGATACGGCTATCAAGAAACTGAGTAGGGCGCGCATCCAGTTCACGGCGCAGGGTACGGAAACCATCCAGTGTGGTGATCGCGGTTGGATCAACGGTAACGCCATTATTCGCCAGCACAGCGGCGGCCAGCTCGGCATTGGCGGCGTCAAATCCAGCGTGGACATTGTAAATGCCAAAGCCCAGACGGTCGCGCAGTACCTGCGCAGCGCAGATATTCGCGGTGATCATGGCTTCTTCAACAATGCGATTAGCAATACGCCGTGGATCGGCAATGATATCCAGAACTTCGCCTTTTTCACCTAACAGGAAACGGTAATCAGGGCGTTCTTTAAACACCAGCGCGTGGGTTTGCCGCCATTCAGTACGTGCCAGACACAGACGATGCAACAATTTTAGTTGCTCGGCTATGGTGTCAGATTCTGGTTGCCAGTCACCGCTATTTTCCAGCCAGTCGGAGACGTTGTCATAAACTAACTTCGCTTTCGATTCGATCCAGGCGGCAAAAAAGTGCACATCATCTGCCAGTGAACCGTCACGGGCGACAGTGACACGGCAGGCCAGAACCGGACGGCGGACACAGGGTCGCAGCGAACAGACGTCATCAGAAAGTTCACGTGGCAGCATCGGGATATTAAAGCCCGGCAGATAATTGGTGAATGCGCGTTCAGCGGCGATGGCATCCAGTTCACTGCCCGGTGCGACATATGCGGTGGGGTCGGCAATCGCCACTGTCAAACGCAATGTGCCTTCCGGCGTTTCCTCCACGAACAGCGCATCATCCATATCTTCTGTGCTGGCGCTATCGATGGTAACAAATGGCTGGGCGCTAAGATCTTCACGCGTCAGTTTTTCATCCAGCATGTCACTGAAAACGGCTTGCGGGGCTTCACGTTCCAGATTATGACGTGACAATGTCACCCACCACGGAGCCAGAGGATCGTCACTGTGGGTGATGAAATCAGTCAGTTCAGCATAAAAACCACGGTCGCCTTTCAGCGGATGACGGCGCATTTCTGCTACTGCCCAGTCACCGGTCTGAAAATCATGCTGGAGATGACGTTCCGGACGACAGAGAATCGCTTCTTTTATCAACGGGTGATCGGGCACAATGGATAAACGGTCTTCTTTCTTTTGAATACGTCCGACAAAGCGGGTAAGAAAGGGATCAATCAGTTTTTCCGGCTCGGCAATTTCACGATCTTTATCGGTTTGCAATACGGCCACAATGCGATCGCCATGCATCACTTTTTTCATTTGTGGCGGCGGAATGAAGTAACTTTTCTGTGCATCGACCTCTAAAAAGCCGAAACCTTTTTCGGTACCTTTAACCACACCTTCAACACGCGGCGTCTGGGAGTGGAGCTTCTCTTTAAGCTGCGCGAGCAGCGGGTTATCCTGGAACATAGTTAAGTTATTTTCGTGGCCTAAGCGCGGCAGGCAGTTCTACGCGATTTACCGCCTTGCAGCAAGGTTAAATAAACGGAAAAAGCCGGACGTATCCGGCTTTTCACAGGGACAGCTACTGTATCAGGCTATGCGCTGGCTGACTACCTCTGACGACAGCGAAATCTTCACCGGGATTGATTTGGAGGTCGGTGTGCCACTGATGTCGCCAAAGCTGGAAAGCGGTACCAACGGGTTGGTTTCAGGGTAGTAGGCGGCAAGATTACCGCGTGGAATATTATAAGGCACCAGCTTAAAACCCGACACTATCCGGGTGATGCCATCATTCCACAACGTTTCAATATCGACATTCTGTCCCGCCGTTAACCCCAACGCGTCGATATCTTCCGGGTTAATAAATAACACTTCGCGTTGACCGTACACGCCACGATAACGGTCATCAAGACCATAAATCGTGGTGTTGTACTGGTCATGTGAGCGTAAAGTTTGCAAGGTAAACGGCGCTTCATCACTCACTGATGATGGGAACAGCGAAGCAGGCAGTGAGGCGTCACTAAATTGTGCTTTATTGTGCAGCGTGTTGAAACGCAACTCAGCGGCGGCGTTGCCGAGATAAAATCCGCCAGGCTGCTCGCATTTTTTATTAAAGTCGGCAAAGCCTGGGATGGTGGCGGCAATATGATCGCGTATTTTGTCGTAATTACTGGCCAAATCCAGCCAGTCGACTTTAACTTTGCCAAGCACGGCATCCGCAATGCCCGCGACAATCGCTGTTTCCGAGCGTTGAGTTTCCGCCAGTGGTTTGCCCACCCCTTCAGAGGCATGGACCATACTGAAAGAGTCTTCCACCGTGACATACTGTGAACCGCTTGCCTGCATATCTTGCTCGGTGCGGCCTAATGTTGGCAGAATTAATCCATCGTGACCCGGTACCAAATGGCTGCGGTTCAGTTTGGTGCTAATATGCACAGTTAAACCACAACGGCTCAGGGCTTCTTCTGCTCGAGGGCTGTCCGGCGCTGCGGCTGCCAGGTTGCCGCCCAGCGCAATCAATACTTTGATTTCATCGCGCAGCATTGCTTCCAAAGCCGCTACTGTATTGTGCCCATGTTCGCGCGGCGGTTCGAAAGCGAAGTGGGCACCCAGCGCATCAAGAAAGGGTTTCGCTGGTTTTTCGTCAATACCCATTGTGCGGTTACCCTGCACGTTACTGTGACCCCGGACCGGACATAAACCTGCGCCTTGTTTGCCCAGTTGACCAAACAGTAACTGTAAGTTCACGATTTCACGCACGCTATCAACGGAATGTTTGTGTTGCGTAATACCCATCGCCCAGGTGCAAATCACCCGTTCTGCACGTTGATAAATATCGGCGGCTTCACGTAACTGTGTTTCGCTCAAGCCCGATTGATGCTCAATTAATGACCATTCCGTCGCGTCTACGGCGGCGAGATAAGCGTCAACGCCTTCGGTATTAGCGCTGATAAACGCCTCGTCAAACAGGCCCTTTTCCCCGGCGGCAATACGCTGACGATGGGTTTCTGTCAGTGCTTTGACCATCCCGCGAATGGCGGCCATATCACCACCAAGCTTTGGTTGATAATAAGTAGAACTGATGGTGCCGGCTTTTGAGGTAACGACTTCCAGTGGTTTTTGCGGATCGGCAAAGCGTTCCAGTCCACGTTCACGCAGCGTATTAAAGGTGACGATGCTGGCGCCGCGATCAGCCGCATGCCGCAAGCTGTGGAGCATGCGCGGATGGTTGGTTCCAGGGTTTTGCCCAAAGACAAAAATCGCGTCGGCGTGATCAAAATCATTAAGATGGATGGTTCCTTTACCCACACCGATACTGCGTTTTAGCCCCGAACCACTGGCTTCATGGCACATATTGGAGCAATCAGGAAAGTTATTCGTGCCGAACATGCGCCCAAACAATTGATAGAGCCACGAAGCTTCGTTACTGGCCCGGCCTGAGGTATACAGCTCTATCTGGTTTGGGTTATCCATGGCGTGGATATGTTTGGCGATCAGCGCAAAGGCATCATCCCAGCTAACAGGCTCATAGTGGTCAGTCGCTGGATTATAGCGCAATGGCTCAGTCAGGCGGCCCTGATACTCAAGAAAGTAGTTACTCTGTTGATAGAGGGCACTCACGGTGTGGTTGGCAAAGAATTCGGCATCAACAAAACGGCGGGTTGCTTCCCAGGTAACGGCTTTGGCGCCGTTTTCACAGAAACTGAAGGTGCTCTTGTTATCATCACCCCATGCGCAACCGGGACAATCAAAGCCTTTGGCTTTATTCATGCGCAACAGATTGCGCATATTCTTCAGCGCTTGTTTGCTGTCAAAAACGAAACGAGTTGTAGACTCAAGCGCACCCCAGCCACCTGCAGCAGCCTGGTAGGGTTTAATTTGCGATTTAAATTTCATAACAACTACAGGCCTGTTTGTTTATTAGATGTTAAAAAAACATTGCTTCTTTGAGGGAATTTTGCGATGAGGTAAAAAAATTGTCTAATTGATTAATGTGATGGTGCGATAGATGTTATCTATCGCCAAGTGGCGCTATTTTTTGTCGGAGCCAGATGATATCTAACCAGAAAAACACCGGACTGAAAAAGCGATGCTGCAGGACGATGTTCGCGGAAATCATGGTGTGAATGACGTTGCCTGATGTTGTTTGGACGGCGGCATCCGAATTGTTTTTTACATGTTACACTGTTTCCCTCTCTTCCCTGGTGTGCAATTCGATGGACATTAAACAGTTAATCTACCTGTGCAATCTTGAGCGCGAACGTCATTTCGGCCGGGCGGCTGAAGCCAGTTTCGTCAGTCAACCGACGCTCTCCATGCGGTTGAAAAACCTTGAACGTGAACTGGGTTTATCGTTGATCAATCGCAGCAATAACTTTGATGGCTTTACGGCGGAAGGGGAACGCGTACTCGCCTGGGCGCGGGAAATCGTCTCTGTCTATCAGGGGCTCAAACTGGAAGTTGAATCACTGAAACATGACGTCAACGGTACTCTGCGGATTGGCGTGGTGCCCCAATGCAGTATTTCATTGCCGCAGTTGCTGAAAAGTGTCCATGAGCGTTATCCACAACTGGATTATCGGGTTACGGTGCTGAGTGCCGATCAATTGCTGGAGGCGCTGAACAGCCATACAGTAGATGCCGGTATCGGTTTTTTTGAACTGGCGACATTGCGTGAGCTGCACTTTCAGGCCGAGGTGTTGGAAAATAATGGCATTGAGCTGGTTTACCATCCCGACTATTTTCCGCTACTGGACGATAAGATCTCACTGACGCTGAGTGATGTGGCGGCACTCCCGCTGTGTCTGGCCGAACCGACGCGTTATTTCCGCCGTTACCTTGACGCCTGTTTCCGCGAGGCGGGATTATCGTTGCGTGTGATCCTCGAAAGTACCACGGTTTTCCAGTTGGTGCAGGGCGTTCAGGTGGGGTTAGGCTGTTTAATTGCGCCAACGGGGCATTTGATCCCGGCAATGACGCCGGAGTTGCATCGCCGAACTATCGACATCCCCCCGATGCCCCGCCAAGGTGCGGTGGTGATTGCAGCCCCCAGCCGTGCAACGCCGCTGTCTCAGCACTTCTTTGATGAAGTGAAACGCAGTCTGAGCCATGAGCGCCAGTAAGCAAAAGATCGCGGAATTCCACGATCTATATTGATTAAGCGCGTGGCTTAATGACGCGGGTTCCCAGCGTTTGCATAATACGATTGCTCCAGTTCGCGAGAGCAACATGTTGGATAAGTCTGAGCAGTGCCAGCTGTGAAAAGCCATGTTCTTGTAAGGGTTGCAGATGGTGCGTGCTGAACTGCGTCGGGGAACGGGTCAATGCCGCCGCCAGTTGGATAACCGCGTGTTCAGGTGAATCCTGCCCGGTTTTCTCCAGGGCATCATTAATACTGCGCGATAACGCCTGACTGAATTCACCGTCATAATGATAAAAACAGCTGGCACTGCCGTTGATACGTGCACTGACCGCTGCCGCCAGGGCATGATGCTCGCCGGGCGGTGGGTTATCCAATGTGGCTAACAACGACACCCAGCCAGAAAGCGTGCTGGCGTCATGGGCCAGTAACCCTGCGGCGGGTTGCAGTGTTCGCAGTGACTGGCAGGAGGCTAGCGCATCCAGTTGCGCGCTACTGGCGTAACGCAGCTCCAGTTGTGGCAGTTGCGGTTGCCATTCAGGCGCAGCAACAAATTGTTCTCCCGGTGCGTCAGGCGGGACAGTGAGACCCGGAATGACACGATTCGGTAAGCCAATTAATGCCTGGATGCCGGCAACAATGCGGGACTGGTAGCTGACATAACCAATAATCTGGCTAAACGTAACGATATCGGGCGTGGTAAGGCCAACTTCATCAAGGCTGTAGACTGCCGCGGCATCAATCAGACTCGGCTGACAGGACAATTGTCGGGCATATTGCGTGATCTCGGTCAGACGGTTATTACTTTCTCGGGACGAGTCCGGGCCCGGCAACGGATTGAGGCGCGCGGCATAATGGTCGCATAATCGTTGCACGCCCGCAGATTGTGCCACTGTCAGGGCCGTGCTGAGCCGATCATACAGAGTCAGTGTCTGAGTGAGCGATGTCTTCAAATTGTTAGGAAAAAAAAGCGCATATAGATCACGCGCTGCCTGCAAGGCCGTGTGTTGGTAGCGCTGTAGCACGGGTTTCAGTACGTCTCCGGCTTGTTGTTGCAATCCTAACAAAAAACGGTCTTCAATCTCAGCGGCTTCGGGAACCTGCGACGGTATTTGCTCAGCACAGAGACTGGATTGTGTTTCATGATACCAGTGGCTGTTGCCGGGGTAACGGCGTTGTTCCATGGTCATTCCTTTTACATGTTAATTGACCCGAACATACAGCAGTTAACAGCAGAAGAGGCGGATGTACCGGGCCTGAATGGCAGCACTATCCTGACTGATGGGCGAGTGTGAATAAAAGATTGTTCAGTGCTAATTAATAGCGGGAAGTTCTATACCCGTCATCTTTCACACCACAGCGGCGTTGGCGGCGCGCGTTCACCCGCATCACTTACCAGTGTAAGCTCAGCGGGATTCGCTTGCTTGCCGTCTTGCCGTAACGCGAAATCTATAGGGTATA
>JAATFO010000072.1 GCA_015655145.1 Enterobacterales bacterium
GCAGAGGCTCTGGCCATGGTGCGTGCGTTGAACAGAATGACGAAGGCCGGTATGCCAGAAAGCGTGCGTATCGCCTGAAAACTCAACCCACTACAGAGAGGCTCGCCCGAAATCTGATTTATTCAACAAAGCCGATCTGAATCCTAAAATCGGCACTGACTGGCAACGAAAAGGACAACAAAAACGTATCCCAACGCCGGGCAAAAACGAAAAACATTACCTGGCGGGCACATTGCATGCAGGGACCGGTGGTGTCGATTACGTCAGCGCAACCCGCAAAAACGCTGATTTATTTATCCAGATGCTGACCCACCTGAAAAGCACTTACCGCAGTACGAGGAGTATTACTGTCATCGTTGATAACTACATCATTCACAAAAGCAGGAAAACTCAACGCTGGCTGAAACGGAATCCCAAATTTGTCATTATTTATCAACCGATTTACTCACCCTGGGTCAACAGGATTGAACTGCTATGGCTGGCACGCCATGAGACCATTACTCGCCATCACCGATGCCGATATATGTGGCAATTACTGAGAAATGTAGGACTGTTTATGAAAGCAGCGTCACCATTTCCCGGCAATAGGCATGGGCTAACAAAGGTGGAGCGGTATTAGGCTCAGGTATTTAGGTTTTTGCAGCATTATTTTAGTGCGGTATTTACGGGTGATAGTGCAAAGAATCACTACATTATGATCTATTGATCGACGGAAGATTTATTTTATAGCGAATTGAAACTAACCGAATAATAGTACAGACTATTATTGCTAATAACGAGCTATATTCTACCTGCATGAAACCGAGATCACCAGATAATTGAATTATGGCGCCAATCAAAGCACAAGATGCATAAATTTCTTTCTTTAATATAACAGGCACCTCCCTTAATAACAAATCACGAAGTACACCACCGCCTACTGCGCTTACACAACCAAGGATTAACGATAGCTCAATGTTTTGATAAAGTTCATAACTCTTGTGTACCCCAAAGGCAGCAAAAAACCCAAGTCCTAAGGCATCAAAAAAAAGTATTGCCTTTGATAAATTGTTCAATGCTCCTTCAAAAAAAATTGATAAAAATACCGCCAATACAACAAGATATAAATATTGGTGATTAATTAATCCTGCGGCAGGATGTACACCCAGAATAATATCACGCACAATTCCACCACCACAGGCGGTGATAAATGCAACGACTGTTATGCCGAAAATATCCAATTTGCTCTTTATTCCAGCGATAGCCCCACTAATGGCAAATACAAACGTGCCAAGTAAATCAAAAGAATGAAACATATGTATAACTAACATATAATCCTCAAATGAAATGTCTTCCGTTTTCTGGAATAACTGATTTTACCTGTAGCACTCCTGGCATGATGGCACATGTTAGCAATCATTCACTTTATTATCGAGTTCGCTGATCATCTTGCCCTTCACATTTTCACCGCATTGACGATGGCGCTTTCCTGAAAGAAAGCCAGCAGTTCCTGCTCATGCATCTCTACTGGAAAGGGGGGCAAGACCACATGACTGGCAATCGATGAGTCGGCCACACTACTGTGACCTATTTCACTTTCTTCACGGTTTATATTTATCCACCAGAGCAAAAAGGATCGCAGCAGTTTCAGTGTCCATATTGCCACTGTAATTACAGGGCCGAAAATGCAGTTGAAAAGCCCGGATTAACTGAGTATATCCCACATCACTCTCTGAGTCTGATGTGTCATAACCATACTGCATCAGCCTGGCTACAATGTCTTCTTTAGCAGGTAAAGTGCAATGAAACTGCTCAACATACTGGCTCCTGGCATCATCAGCAAACCATGCGCCTATTCCTGCGGTGTAAAGCGTTTTCCATGGAAAAGATGCACCTGGATCACTTTTCCTTCCAGGGGCAATATCACTGTGACCAACAATATTGGTTGGCGTGATATCTGGATAACGTTGAAGGATATTCGTTGCCAATTCTTTAATAGCATCAATTTGCGTTGGATTATAGGGGGGAAAGGTAAATATACCGTTATTATCAGTAGCTAAATTAACTGTCTCAATGCCAATGGCTGTGTCATTCAGATTGCTGCGCCCTGCCCATGAACCAGAGCCGGCATGCCATGCACGTTCATTTTCATCAACCAGATTAAAGATACGCATATCGTCAAAACCGGCTTCAATATACGTTTTTTCCGTAGGGTCCGGAACAAGATAGTGGGCACTGACCGAGGATCCTGTCAGCAATGTGATCGACTCGCTAAAATTCATTGCGGTATAATGCATTATCAGAAAACGGACACGGCGATTGAAGCCTTTAACTGAACGATAACTATTATAATCAATCTGATACATACAGACTCCTTCCGTATATAAAGTGGTGCGCGTCCTGATATGTTAGACTGAACCATTGCGCAAAGTTCATCACACTGACAATGAATGTGATTTATACAGCATCTTATGTATATCTGGTGGCTCGCTGTTTGTCTGACAAGATGATGCCATATTTTTGCTGCGTGGTCCGGGTAACCCGGCATCCGTTATCCTGCAACTTAATTTATTCGCCAGACAGTCCGTGATGCTGCGGCTTGCCCCCCTGTCTTGGTCAGAATATTGGGACGGATTGTCTATCGACAAGATTATTCTTGCTTCGTCATTCCATTTATTGATAATGATTATCAATGTGAAAATAGTTAACATTTAGATGCTTGTGGCTTCCGGCGACGCTTTTTAGTGTCATTTATGCGGCTTGTCCACCACTCGGTGTGACGGCTAATCGACACAGCCCGGCAAGCTCCGCTATCAATGGTAAATACGCACGCTGCTCGCAACAACCGGGCGCTATAGGGGAAGCGGGTCATGAACGCGATTTATCAACACTACACCTCACTGAAAGCACGTTGGCCGAAACTGTATGCGCGTGAGCTGGCGCAAAAAATGGGTATCAGTGAAGCAGAACTTGCCTGTGCCCGCATTGGTATTGATGCACAGGCGCTACGCGTGGAAAGTAACGCTATTTTGCAGGCACTGGAAACTGTGGGTGAAACCAAATCGATTACCCGAAATACGTATGCGGTACATCAACAGATCGGTCATTATCATAATCTGCACTTTAATGATCATGTCGGTGTGATCTTTAATCCACGAGTACTGGATTTACGCCTGTTTATCCGGCAATGGCACAGTATTTTTGCCTTACAGGAACATGCCGCCGGTGTTGAGCGTCGGAGTCTCCAGTTTTTTGATGCCTACGGTGACGCCGTGCTGAAAGTGTATGCCACCGCAAACAGTGATCGGGTGGCCTGGGATGCGCTGATTGGCCGTTTCAGCCAAAAAAAGTGGCTGTCCCTGTCAGTTATTCCTTATTCATCACCGGTGTATAACCAGCACCTTGACCTGGCGTCCATCGAACAGGAATGGCGGGCAATGACCGATGTACACCAGTTTTTCCATTTGTTACAACGTCACAATATCAGTCGCCTACAAGCATTTCATGCGGTCACCCGTGATCTGGCGTATCCGGTAAATAATCAGGCACTGCGTCAGTTGCTGACGCGTGTGCAATCCGCGGGGAATGAAATCATGATTTTTGTCGGCAATCGCGGGTGTTTACAGATTTTCACCGGCACAATTGAAAAATTACTGCCCATGGAGAAGTGGCTGAATATTTTCAGTCCTACATTTACCCTGCACCTGAAAGAAGACACCATTGCGGAGAGTTGGGTTACACACAAACCCACGGCTGATGGCACAGTGACCAGTCTGGAGTTATTTGCGGTCGATGGAACACAAATTGCACAACTCTATGGTCAGCGTTCAGAAGGGATACCGGAGCAAACCACATGGCGCCAACAGATTGCTGCGCTCGACAACGAAGGAGTAATGGCATGAAACGATGGTTAATCCCCTTGCTAACTTTACCGCTGGCGGCACTGGCCACAGAACGCGTGGTGTCAATTGGCGGCGATGTAACGCAAATTATCTATGCTCTTAACGCCCAGCAGGATCTGGTGGCGCGCGACAGCACCAGCTTACACCCGGATGACGTCGCCAAACTGCCGGATGTCTGCTATATGCGTCAGCTGAACGCTGAAGGTATTCTGGCGATGAAACCCACGCTGGTACTGGCCAGTGAACAGGCAAAACCGTCACTGGCCTTGCAGCAAGTTGAGCAAGCCGGAGTAAAGGTGATCACCGTAACCGGCGCGACAACATTGAGCGCAATTAATCAAAAGATCGCGACTGTCGCTCAGGCGTTGCACCGCGAAGATAAAGGCAACGCGCTGGCGCAAAACATCGAAAAACAACTGGCCGCCATTCCTCAGCAGCCACTGGCCGTTAATGTCTTGTTTATCATGACCTACAGTGGGATGGCGGCGATGGGTGCCGGCACAGATACCGGTGCGGATGCCGCCATTCGTAGCGCCGGGCTAATCAATGCTATGGGCAATATTCAACATTATCACCCCCTGACACAAGAAGGCGTGATTGCCAGTGCGCCACAATTGGTGGTGATCGGCGCGGATGGTTTACAGGCGCTGGGGGGCGAAGCCAATGTATGGAAGCTGCCCGGCATGGCCATGACACCGGCGGGACAACATAGTCGTTTATTCGTGGTCGACAGTATGGGGCTACTGGGATTTGGTCTTGATACCCCCGGTGTTATCGCCAAACTACGTAAGACAGCGGAAGCCATCAAACCATGACGGCAGTCAGCGCGCTGCGCTGGATCCTGTTTATGGTGGTTACCTTGCTGGCATTAACCCTTCTGGCGGCAAATGTCGGCGCCATGCATATGTCACTCGCCATGTTATGGTCCGCGCCGTTTGACAGCACACTGTGGCAAATTTGGTGGAATATTCGCCTGCCACGGGTATTGCTGGCAGTGCTGGTCGGGGCGGCATTAGCTTTATCTGGCGCCGTTATGCAAGGGTTATTTCGTAATCCGCTGGCTGACCCTGGATTGCTGGGGATCAGCAGCGGTGCAGCACTCGCAGTGGCGCTTTCGGTAGTATTGTCGCTAACGTTACCCGCCCTGTTGTCGCTGTATTTACCGATGGTAGCGGCATTTATTGGCAGTCTGAGTGTAACGCTGATTATTTTTGTTCTGAGCCGGGTTGGCAGTCGGGCATTGTCACGGTTATTGCTGGTCGGTATTGCTATCAACGCACTGTGCGGTGCGGCGATTGGTGTTCTCTCCTGGGTGAGCAATGACCAACAGTTGCGTCAGCTTTCTTTATGGGGCATGGGGAGTCTTGGTCAGGCGCAATGGTCAACCGTACTGGTTTGTGCTTCGCTGATGATACCCGCAATAATTGTGATTCAGCGGCTGGCGAAACAGCTCAATTTGTTGCAATTGGGCGAAGAAGAAGCACATTATCTCGGGGTCAATGTACAACACACGCAGCATTATTTGCTGGTATGGAGCGCATTGTTGGTGGCGGCGGCTGTGGCTGTCAGCGGCGTGATCGGTTTTATCGGTCTGGTGGTGCCGCACCTGATCCGTCTGTGTCTGGGTGCCGATCACCGCTGGATGTTACCCGGCGCGATGCTGGCGGGCGCTATATTACTGTTGCTGGCTGATACGCTTGCCCGCACACTGGTCGCACCGGCAGAAATGCCGGTCGGGCTGCTCACCAGTTTGCTCGGCGGTCCGTGGTTTTTATGGCTGATCTTACGGCGTCAGGGAGTATCACATGACTAGGCAACTGGTGGCGGAGGATCTCTGCTATTCGATTGGCGCTCAGTCACTGATAACCCATGTATCGCTGCAATTGACCTGCGGCGAAATGGTCGCGCTGATTGGTCCTAACGGCGCGGGGAAATCGACATTATTGCGTTTACTCACCGGTTATTTATCGCCGGATAGCGGGCACTGTTCGCTGGCTGGCATCGGCTTTGAACACTGGTCACGCGAGCAACTGGCCCGGCAGCGGGCAGTCATGCGCCAGCAAAGTAATATTGTCTTTCCGCTCACCGTCACGGAGGTGATTACCATGGGGCGTGCGCCCTGGTCACGCAGCACCGATGGCGCCATCGTCCGTGATGTTATCGCCCTGACCGGTTGTGAAAAACTGGCGAAACGCGATTACCGCCAACTCTCTGGCGGCGAGCAGCAACGCGTGCAACTGGCACGTACACTGGCGCAACTGTGGAAAGATGACGGCCCGCAAGGCTGGCTTTTCCTCGATGAACCCACCTCGGCGCTCGATTTGTATCATCAGCAACATGCTTTGCGTTTGCTTCACCAACTGACCCGCTCGGGTAAACTGGCTGTGTGCTGCGTCCTTCACGACCTGAACCTGGCGGCATTGTGGTCTGACCGCCTGTTGCTGTTACACCAGGGAGAAATGGTTGCCAGTGGCACGCCCGCTGACGTCGTCACTGAGACAATATTATCTCGCTGGTATCAGGCTGATTTACGGGTACATACCCCGTTTGGCGATGGCGTGCCACAGATCACCTTGCGTCGCTAGCTGGAACAACTGACCGCCAGCTTTTTCCCCCAGTCCGGTGGACATTGTGCGAGGTCAGCAAATTCGGGTATCTCAGCAAACGGCTGAGACAGCGCCTGATGCAGACGAGCGAGGGGCTGGATATCATCATTTCCCGCCGGTTCAATCGCCTGCTGTGCCAGATAATTACGTAACACAATGGCCGGATTCGCCGCTTTCATTAATTGCTGTCGCTCATTATCGCTGCGCCCTTCCTGTAACAGGCGCAGGCGATAACCGTGATACCAGTGGTCAAAGGCATCCCGATCGACAAACCTGTCACGTAACGGTGAGCGTGCTTGCGCTTGCTCAGTGTGGCTTAGCATGCGAAAGGTCTGGGTGTAATCACTGCCTGTGCGGGCCATCAATGACAGTAAATCGGTAAGTATTGCATTATCCCCCTTGTCCTGGGTCAGGAACCCCATCTTGGCGCGCATTTTCTCGCCCCAGGCCTGCATCAATGCCGGTTGATACTCGCTTAATGCCTGATGCAGTTGATCGGCAGTTAATAAAGCAGATAACGCCTGCGCCAGACGATTGAGGTTCCATAATCCTACCGCCGGTTGATTGTCGAAGGCATAGCGTCCCTGATGATCGGAATGATTACAGATCAAATCAGGCCGGTAATCATCCATAAAACCATAAGGACCATAATCCAGGGTGATGCCTAATATTGACATATTATCGGTGTTCATCACGCCGTGGGCAAAACCGACACTTTGCCAGGCGGCAATCAGTCGCGCGGTGCGCTGCACCACATCGGTAAACCATAATAAGTAACGATCATGTTGCTCTGCCAGTATTGGCCAGTGGTGACGGATAACATAGTCCGCCAGTATTTTTACTTTATCGGGCTGGTTACGGTAAAAAAAATGTTCAAAATGACCAAAGCGAACATGGCTTTCTGCAACTCGCAATAGCATCGCCCCGGGCTCCGTGGTTTCACGGTAAACCGGCTCATCGCTGGTAACAATGGTCAGTGCGCGCGTTGTCGGAATACCCAGATGATGCAATGCTTCGGATGCCAGGAACTCCCGAATTGTTGAGCGTAAAACAGCACGTCCGTCACCCATACGCGAATACGGCGTTAATCCCGCCCCCTTGAGATGCCAGTCAACTTTACGGCCATCGGGCAGTTGCTGTTCACCCAGCAATACACCACGACCATCACCCAACTGTCCGGCCCAAACGCCAAACTGATGACCACTGTACACTTGCGCCAGTGGCTGCATACCGGGCAACAGCCGTGCACCACTCCACAGTGCGACATTATCCTGGCTGAACAGGGTTTCATTGAGTCCCAGCGTCCGGGCAAGTTCCTGGCTGTGATAAAGTAAACGGGGATTTTTCAATGGTGTGGGATTCAATGCGCTATAAAAGCCGTCCAGTTCATGATGCCAGCTATTGTTAAATTGCACGTTGCTCCTTCGTCATCGTACGGTGACGATTTATGCTAAAGACAGGTGACAGAATCAACCTAACCTATTTGAACGCAGATTAAGAGCCTGGCCCATTAGGCAAATTTTACTTGCCACTTTGGCCCTGGGCAGTGCCCGAAATTCTCACGTACTACGTGTACGCGCCGGTTTCTCCGCGCTGCCCGTGTCCACATTGACGGCGACAATAATACCGACTGGGCCAGGCGCTAAATCCGCCGAGCCTGCCAGAATGCTTTACGCCAGTAGACATTATCCAGGGAAGAACGCACCACGCCCTGGCTGGTTGACGCATGGATAAACTGGTTATCGGTATCGTAGATCCCAACATGCAATCCATTTTCACCACCGCCGGTTTTGAAAAAAACCAGATCCCCGGGTAATAATTCATCTTTATCGATACGCGTTCCAATATCAGTTTGCGCCGCCGTGGTACGCGGTAGCTGAAGATTAAAACGATCACGAAAAGTCAGATAAACAAACCCTGAGCAATCCACCCCTGCGCGATTGATCCCGCCATAGCGATAAGGTGTGCCACGCCATTGACCGAGTTGTTCATTAAGTTGGGCAATAACTGCTATCGAATCTGACAGCCGTCCATTCGGCGGCGGCGCATGGCTACTACAGCCGGCAAGTATGATTGCCATCAGGAAAAGCCAGATTCGCATACCATGACATCCTTCAGAAAATAAGCCTGCAAACCAACTGTAACGGGAAAACATTGATGATAGCAACTGAATCGCGCGTTGCCAGGATGACGTTCACTCGCCGCAATATCAGTTGGCATGATTAGCACGTTTTTCTGGATATTCTATCCATATTGGCGGTAATTATCTGTTCAGTTATACCGTCTATAGTTTTACAGGTATTCATAAAACGTAATAATGGAGAAATCTATGACCGATCATACCATTCAGGGTAAAAGCGTATTAATCACTGGCGGCGCCAAAAATTTAGGTGGACTGATTGCCCGTGATCTGGCGAGCCAGGGCGCACGGGCTATTGCGCTCCACTACAACAGTGACGCAACAAAAGCGGCGGCAGACAGCACTGTCGCAGCCATTAAAGCCGTCGGCGCCGAAGCTATTGCCTTACAGGCTGACCTTTCCAGTGCGCAGGCAATGGAAACACTGTTCAGAACAGTCACTGAGCGAATTGGCAGGCCCGATATCGCCATTAATACGGTAGGAAAAGTATTGAAAAAACCCATTATTGAGATTTCCGAGGCAGAATTTGACGACATGTCGGCCGTGAATGCTAAATCAGCCTTTTTCTTTCTGAAAGAAGCCGGTAAACACGTGAATGATAATGGTAAAATTGTCACACTGGTCACCTCATTGCTGGGGGCTTTCACCCCTTTTTATGCCGCGTATGCCGGAATGAAAGCACCGGTGGAGCACTTCACCCGCGCAGCAGCGAAAGAGTTTGGCGAGCGCGGAATTTCAGTAACGGCGGTTGGACCGGGACCAATGGATACCCCGTTTTTCTACCCAGCAGAAGGCGCGGATGCGGTGGCATACCATAAAACCGCGGCGGCGTTGTCTTCATTCTCGCCAACAGGCTTAACACAGATTGAAGATGTGGTGCCCTTTATTCGTTTTCTGGTTTCCGCAGGATGGTGGATCACCGGACAAACCATATTGATTAATGGCGGTTATACGACAAAATAACCACTAAAACGCGAACATAACATCGACGGTAACCCGGCGAAGTAACACGCAACAGGTTCTGGTGGAGAGCGGCGGCACGCGATAGCAGCGATGGATAAACTCGAACAATACAACGTTTTCATGCAGGTAGCTGAAATGCACAGTTTTATTAAAGCTGCGCATAAGCTGGGAATTCCACGCGCCTCGGTCTCCGCCGCCATCCATCATCTGGAGACCCAACTGGGGACCCGATTATTACATCGCACCACCCGTCAGGTGAGTCTCACGGCGGATGGCGCTGTATTTTTAGCACGGGTACGCGATTTTCTTCTCGATGCCAACAGTCTGGAACAGATATTCCATGAGCAACAGAGCAGGCTGAAAGGCCGACTCAATGTGGATGCGCCAAGCCGTATCGCCCGTCGTTTGATGATACCCGCCCTGCCCGGTTTTTTACAGTTGTGGCCCGAATTGCAATTGTCACTGAGTGCCACGGATCGAACCATTGATCTGGTTCAGGAAGGGGTGGATTGCGCGATCCGCGTTGGCGAGTTACCGGACAGCAGTCTGGTCGTCAAAAAACTGGGGGTGCTGGAAATGATTAACTGCGCCAGTCCCGCCTACCTCGCCCGCTATGGTAAGCCTGACACCATTGATGAATTAAGCGCCGGTCATGTCTGCATCGGCTACCACAACCCTGGCAGTGGAGGTAATCAGCCATGGGAATATCTTTATCAGGGTGACGTTTTCTCCCTGACTCTGGGTAGCCAGTTAATGGTTGATAATGCGGAAAATTATATCGCCTGTTGTCTTGCCGGACTCGGTATTATCCAGATTCCCCGCTTTGATGTGCAGCATTTACTCGATGCGGGAAAAATGTGTGAGTTGCTGGTCAGCCACCGACCTCGCCCCATGCCGATTGCATTGGTTTATCCCCACCGTCACCAACGCTCCCGCCGCTTACAGGTATTTATGCAATGGTTTGAAACGCTGCTCAAAAACGTGGTCATGCCGCCACGAGCGGTGCCGATATCCGGGGAAAATCATGGCACTTCGGATCCTGACGAACCCGTAATTAATACCTGATGGCCTGCAACATTCAGTTTCAGAAAAGGCACACCATAGACAGCCTGTAATTGTTCAGCAGACATCACCGCATCAACATTACCTTGCGCAATGACTTCACCCTGTTGCATCAGCCAGACACGCTGCGCATGGCGTAAGCTATGGTTGAGATTATGTCCACTCATAATAACCGTGAGACCCGCGCGACAACGAGGTTCAATCAGGCTATCCAATGCGGCCTGTTGCGCGACGTCAAGACCGCTCATCGGTTCATCCAGCAACAACAACTTCCCCGTTGAGGGTATTTCTGGTGAAATTTGCAGCAATACAGCAGCCAGACGAACGCGCTGCCATTCACCGCCGGAAAGCTGTGTCAGAGGACGTGACAGTTTGTCATGCAGTTGTAACCGGTGGAGAACAGTGTGTAGATCTCGCTCATCGGGCTGCGCCTGTGATAACATATGCTGTTGTAAATACTGAAAAACCGCCATGCGACTAAACGCCGGTTGCTGTTGTGGCAACCAGGCACGCAGACGCGCGAGGGACTGTCCCGACCAGTTTTCCAGTGGTTTACCGTGAAACCGAACACACCCGCCCCCGGCCAACAGACCAGAAAGCCGCGCCAGCAGGCTACTTTTCCCGGCGCCATTAGGCCCCAGGATGTGAATTAATTCACCGGGCTGGACAATGGCGCTGAAAGGCCGGAGCCGACCGGGGAGCGAAGCGTGTTCAATTTCCAGTAGCATTTATTTCGCTAACGCCTGCCTGATGCTTTCCAGCACGAAGGGATCATCAGGCGTCATATCGGGTGAAAAACGCGCGATTACCTGACCTTCACGATCAATCAGGAATTTTTCAAAGTTCCATAAGATATCACCAGGCTGTTTTGGTGCGCGCCCTTTACTGCTCATGCGCGCTAAAAATTCGCTACCTTCAGGCGTAACCGCCGTCGGTTTTGCCGCCACCAGTTGCGCATAAAGAGCATGACGATGAGGACCATTCACCTCGATTTTACTGAACATGGGAAAGGTGACGCCGTAGGTGGTACTGCAGAACGTTTTAATCTCTTCATTGCTGCCAGGTTCTTGTTCCAGAAACGCATTGCAGGGGAATCCGAGTACGTTGAACCCTTTATCATGCCAGGATTTTTGCAAATTTTCTAACTGTGCATATTGTGGTGTCAGGCCGCATTTTGACGCGACATTCACCACCAACAAGACCTCACCTTGCCACTGTGCCAGTGTGGTTTTTTCCCCATCCAGTGTAACCAGTTCTGTATCATAAATACGCATGTGAATTTCCTGTGTCAAAGTAAACAGTGCCAACATCATGGGTGTGCTAGCGACGATTATTGAGTAATAACCAGATAAAAAGTGGCGCTCCCAGGGTCGCCGTCACCACGCCGATCGGTAACTCAGCAGAGGTTAGCGCCAGGCGGGCCACGATATCAGCCGTCAGTAACACCCCGCCTCCCGCCAACGCACTTGCTGTTAGCAGTATGCGGTGATCAGTCAGGCCATTCAGCCGCAATAAGTGCGGGATAACCAGACCAACAAAACCAATAGCGCCGGAGAGCGCAACGCTGACGCCGACAAGCCATCCTATAACCAACACCAACAGATTGCGCCATAATATCAACGGCAAGCCTAACTGGCGGGCTGATGTTTCGCCCAATGCCAGCAAATTCAACACCTTTGCCTGAAACAGCAACCATAAGAGTGCCGGTAACAAAGCCAGCATCAGCCACTGATAGCGCCAGTCAATACCGCTAAAGCCGCCCATCATCCAATACATAAGCTGCCGTAAATCGAGACTGGAACTGAAGTAGACACACCAGGTCATCATGGCGCTACAAATGATGCCAAGCGCGACACCGGCTAACAATAATCGGCCGTTGGAAAGCGTGCGATGCGCAAAGCGCAACAGGATGACGGTCACCAGCAACGCCCCGACTATCGCGGCAAGACTTAATTGCCATGGCTGGTTATGCCCCATTAACACGCAGAACACCAGCCCAACGCCAGCGCCGTTAGACACCCCTAATAAACCGGGTTCTGCCAGTGGATTTTCAAATAAAGCCTGCATCACGGTACCGGAAACCGCCAGCGCGGCCCCCACCAACAACACTGCGAGGGTACGTGGCAAACGTAATTGCCAGACAAACACCCCGGACTCCTGGCGAAACCAGTGCGCAGGGGTTATCCAGTGATCGCCGGCGCAAAGGCTGACAACAGTAACCACCAGCATGATGGCAAGAAGTGCCCACAGCCAGACTTTGGCACGCCATTCGGCACGTTGCGACAGTTCGGAAAGCAGTGACATGGAGGATACGTGATGAATGAAAAGAGAATGTTAATTGTAGTGATTGCGAAAGAAAAAGAAAGCTTCTCCACCACAGAGCTAGCCGGCAAAGCATTAAAAAGGCCGCGTTATGCGGCCTTTTATATTAGTGACATCAGTCGGCTTTCGGCGACGCGTTCTCCACCCGGCTTTTTAACTTCTGTCCCGGACGGAACGTCACTACGCGACGCGCCGTAATCGGAATATCTTCGCCAGTTTTGGGGTTACGTCCCGGACGTTGATTTTTGTCGCGAAGGTCAAAGTTACCAAATCCAGACAGCTTGACCTGCTCACCATTTTCCAAAGCACGTCTGACTTCTTCAAAAAACAGCTCAACCAGATCTTTGGCATCCCGTTTGCTCAGCCCCAGCTTTTCAAACAGGTATTCTGACATTTCAGCTTTTGTAAGCGCCATAGGTTCAATCCCTCAAGGATGCTTGGAATCGATCTTTCAGTGCCTCTACGCATTTCGCAACCGTAGCGGCAATCTCCTCTTCTTCGAGTGTCCGACTGGTATCCTGCAAAATCAGGCTGATAGCAAGGCTCTTAAAACCTTCATTAACGCCCTTACCACGGTACACGTCAAATAAGTTTACGCCAACTATCTGATTTACGCCAACTTTCTTACACTCCGCAATAATATCTGCCGCAGGAACATTTTCAGCCACCACAATGGCAACATCACGGCGGTTTGCAGGAAAGCGAGAAATCGCACGCGCATCAGGCAGAATGCGGTCTGCGAGCTTATTCCACACCAGTTCAAAGACTAAAGTTCGTCCGTTCAGAGAGAGCTTACGTTCTAACTCCGGATGAATCACGCCGATAAATCCGATTTGCTCGCCCTGTAAATAAATCGCCGCGCTTTGCCCTGGATGTAATGCCGGGTGAACCTCCGGCCGAAATTCAATGACATCCAGTTTGCCGGTCAGCTCCAGGATGGACTCGACATCACCTTTGACGTCATAGAAATCGGCAGGTTGACGTGCCAGATCCCAATGCTCGTCATAGCGATTACCACTTAACACCCCTGCCAACATCAGATCCTGCCGGATGCCAAGGTTTGCCTGGCTATCCGGGACAAAACGCAGACCACTTTCAAACAAACGGACGCGATTTTGCTGACGATTCTGATTATAAACCACGGCGGAAAGCAGTCCGCTCCACAATGACAACCGCATGGCTGACATTTCAACTGAAATCGGACTGGGTAATATCAGATTGTCTTCTTTCGGATGCAGTAACGCCTGAATCTTCGGGTCAACAAAACTGTAAGTAATTGCTTCCTGATAGCCTTTATCAACCAGCATCGCTTTAACGCGTTTGAGCGACAAATTCGCTTCGCGGTGATGGGTCATCACCAGGCTTGCCTGTACCGGCACATTGGGGATATTGTTGTAACCATAAACCCGGGCAACTTCTTCAACCAGGTCTTCTTCGATGGTCATATCAAAACGCCAGCTCGGCGCCAGCGCTTTCCATTCTCCCGGACCTGTCGTCACCTGACAGCCGAGAGAGTGCAGAATGTCACTGACATCATTATCGCCAATAACATGGCCAATCAGACGATCCAGTTTTTCACGGCGCAACGTGATGGTGGCTGGTGCCGGTAAGGTTGCCTGATGGCTGACATCAATCACCGGACCTGGCTCTCCGCCACAAATATCCAGCAACAGGCGTGTTGCACGTGCCATGGCTTTATGT
Source organism: Enterobacterales bacterium (assembly GCA_015655145.1). GTDB lineage: Bacteria > Pseudomonadota > Gammaproteobacteria > Enterobacterales > Enterobacteriaceae > JAATFO01. The sequence goes on from JAATFO010000072.1 coordinate 14,676, forward strand.
TGCAGTGCCGGATCAACACCGCGCTCATAGCGATGCGATGACTCCGTGTGCAGGCCATAACGTCGCGCCCGTCCGGCAATGGCTAACGGACTAAAAAACGCGCACTCCAATAACACGTTGCGGGTAGTGTTATTCACACCGCTGTGTTCTCCGCCAAAAATACCGCCCATAACCAGCGGCTGACGGTGATCAGCAATCACAACAATATCACTGTTCAGGGTCACGTTGTTGCCATCAAGCAGCGTCAGGGTTTCCCCTTCTTCCGCCATCCGCACAATAATGCCGCCTTCAATACGATCAAGATCGAAAGCATGCATCGGTTGACCCAACTCAAGTAACACATAGTTGGTAATATCGACGACAGGATCGATGGAACGTATGCCACTGCGACGTAATTTTTCCTTCATCCACAAAGGTGTGGCGGCGTGGATATTAATGCCTTTTACCACCCGACCAAGGTAACGGGGGCAAGCCTCTGGCGCATCGACGCGAATCGGAAATGTTTCGTCAAGCGTTGCATGCACGGGCTGAATATCTGGTGCATTTAACGGCAATTTATTCACTGCAGCGACATCACGCGCGACACCAATAATGCTTAAACAATCTGCACGGTTTGGCGTCACACTGATTTCTATCGCGCTATCATCAAGCTTGAGGTAGGCGCGAATATTGTCACCCACTGGCGCATCAGCGGGCAGTTCAATAATCCCGCTGTGATCATCGGAAATGCCCAACTCGGAAAAAGAACACAACATGCCTTCTGACGGCTCGCCGCGCAACTTTGCCGCTTTGATTTTAATATCGCCGGGCAATATGGCGCCAACCGTCGCCACCGCCACTTTCAACCCCTGACGACAATTAGGCGCGCCACAGACAATATCCAACAAGCGATCACCACCAACATTCACTTTTGTGGTGCGCAATTTATCGGCATTGGGATGCTGACCGCATTCAACCACTTCGCCCACCACCACGCCATGGAAAGCGCCCGCGACAGGTTCAATCCCATCCACTTCCAAACCCGACATCGTGATTTGATCGGCTAATGCTTCACTGTTGATGGCCGGGTTTACCCATTCACGTAACCAGAGTTCACTGAATTTCATTGGTATAACCTGCCTTTATTTAAACTGTTTGAGGAAACGTAAATCATTTTCAAAAAATGCGCGTAAGTCAGTCACGCCATAGCGCAGCATAGTCAAACGCTCCATCCCCATGCCAAAGGCAAACCCGGAATAAACATTCGCATCAATGCCGACATTATGCAGCACATTCGGATGTACCATGCCACAGCCCAGGACTTCCAGCCATTTACCATTTTTACCCATCACATCCACTTCCGCAGAGGGCTCGGTAAACGGAAAATAAGAGGGTCGGAAACGAATCTGCAAATCTTCTTCAAAGAAGTTGCGCAGAAAATCATGGAGCGTACCTTTCAGATTGGTGAAGCTGATATTTTTATCAACAATCAGCCCTTCCATCTGATGAAACATGGGCGTATGTGTTTGATCGTAATCGTTACGATAAACCCGACCCGGCGCAATAATGCGAATTGGCGGCTGCTGATTTTTCATGGTGCGAATCTGCACACCCGAGGTTTGCGTCCGTAACAAGCGTGTGGCATCAAACCAGAAGGTATCGTGATCAGCCCGCGCCGGATGATGTTCCGGTATATTCAGCGCATCAAAATTGTGGTAATCATCTTCAATTTCCGGGCCCGTGACGACCGCAAAGCCTAATTCACCGAAAAAAGTCGCAATCCGATCGATAGTACGCGTCACCGGATGCAATCCGCCATTTTCGATTCGCCGCCCTGGCAGCGAAACATCAATGGTTTCCGCTGCCAGGCGGGTATTCAGTACGGCAGATTCCAGCGCCTCTTTACGACTGTTCAATGCGTCCTGCACTTTCTGCTTGGCTTCGTTAATCACCGCACCCGCTGCCGGGCGAGCGTCCGCCGGTAGATCGCGCAGCGTGCTCATCTGGAGGGTCAGATGCCCTTTCTTACCCAAATATTCGACGCGTACCTGCTCTAACGCGGCGATATCCCCGGCATCCTCAATGGCCGCCGTGGCACTGGCAACCAGTTCAGCGAGATGTGGCATATTTCCTCTTCTTCCAGCCTGGATGGCTGGCCTGTTTTTGTTGGGACAAGAAGTCCGGTTGTCGTTTCGCCAAAAAAAAAGCCTCCCTGATGGAGGCTTTCAGCGCGGTTTTTCGTTTCTTTTCTTTTGCGCAAAAGCCCCCAGAGTTCAGGCGCTAAAGTAAAAAAAGAAACGGAAAATAGCAGCATTCATGCTTGCGTGACCCTGTGACGATAATCAATGATTCTATTGACATGCCCGCAGGCGAAAAAGTCAATCATTTTCATAAGTTACAAATAAGACAAAGAGGGGAACAAGTCCCCTCTTTTATCTGGTTTACACCAGTGCAGATTTCGCTTTTTCAACCAGTGCCGTAAACGTCACTTTGTCGAATACCGCGATATCAGCCAGAATCTTACGATCGATCTCAATAGACGCCTTTTTCAGACCGTTGATGAAACGACTGTAAGAAATACCGTTCTGACGTGCTGCTGCATTAATACGCGCAATCCACAACTGACGGAACTGGCGTTTACGTTGACGGCGGTCACGGTAAGCATACTGACCAGCTTTAATAACAGCCTGGAATGCAACACGATAAACACGTGAACGTGCACCGTAGTAGCCTTTGGCTTGTTTTAAGATTTTTTTGTGACGTGCGCGAGCAACTACACCACGTTTTACGCGAGCCATGTGAGCTCTCCTGTTTTATATTCTGATAAAATTAAAAAATAACTTATGCGTATGGCAGGCAGGCAATAACCAGACCCAGATCGCCTTTCGACACCATGGTTTTTGGACGCAGGTGACGTTTACGCTTGGTTGATTTTTTAGTCAGAATATGACGCAGGTTAGCGTGTTTACGCTTGAAGCCGCCAGAAGCGGTCTTCCTGAAGCGCTTGGCCGCGCCACGTACAGTTTTAATCTTTGGCATTTAAACAATATCCACTTCGCATTGTTGATAACATGAATCAGACAGGCGAATAAACGTGCACAGCGCGAACGCTGCGCAGTTTATTACTTGAAGGCCTACTGTTTCTTCTTGGGTGCGAGCACCATAATCATCTGACGGCCTTCGATCTTCGATGGGAAGGATTCGACAACAGCCAGTTCATTCAGATCGTCTTTGACGCGGTTAAGAACTTCAACGCCGATCTGTTGGTGCGCCATTTCACGGCCACGAAAACGCAGCGTGATTTTGGCTTTATCGCCATCTTCCAGAAAACGAATCAGGTTGCGTAGTTTGACCTGATAGTCGCCTTCATCAGTACCAGGACGGAATTTGATTTCCTTGACCTGGATAACTTTCTGCTTTTTCTTCTGTTCTTTAGAAGATTTGCTCTTTTCATAGAGGAACTTGCCGTAGTCAATAATTCGGCAAACAGGCGGTTCAGCATTAGGGCTGATTTCAACTAAATCAACACCTGCTTCTTCAGCTTTTTCTATAGCTTCACGTAGATTGACAATACCAATCTGCTCGCCATCAACGCCTGTCAGGCGCACTTCATTAGCGCGGATTTCACCGTTGATACGATTAGGACGCGTTGGTTGAACTCGTTTTCCGCCTTTAATACCTTATTCCTCCAATTGGTGAAGATTGCGGCTGCGAATCTCTTGTTGCAGCTTCTCGATTAACACGTCTACATCCATGCTCCCAAGGTCTTTGCCACGGCGGGTGCGCACAGCAACTTTACCAGCGTCAACCTCTTTCTCACCGCAGACCAACATATAAGGAACACGACGTAACGTGTGCTCGCGGATTTTAAAGCCAATCTTCTCGTTTCTCAAGTCCGCTTTTACACGAATGCCCGCATTTTGCAATTTACGGGTCAATTCTGTGACATAGTCGGACTGACTATCGGTGATATTCATAATCACCACCTGAACCGGAGCCAACCAGGTTGGGAAAGAACCGGCGTACTCTTCGGTAAGAATACCGATAAAGCGCTCCATTGAGCCCAGGATCGCACGGTGAATCATCACCGGCACCTGGCGTTCATTATTTTCCCCGACATACGAGGCGCCAAGACGGCCCGGTAGGGAGAAATCAAGCTGTACCGTACCACATTGCCACGCACGATCCAGACAATCATGCAGGGTAAATTCAATTTTCGGGCCGTAGAAGGCCCCTTCGCCCGGCTGATAGCTAAATGAAAGGTGGTTTTCTTTTAGCGCGTCAGCCAAATCGTGCTCGGCACGATCCCACATTTCATCACTGCCAATCCGTTTTTCCGGACGGGTAGACAGTTTCACTTCGATTTTTTCAAAACCGAACGTACTATACATGTCGTAGACCATCTTGATGCAACTGTTCACTTCCGCCCGGACTTGCTCTTCGGTACAGAAGATATGCGCATCATCCTGCGTGAAACCACGCACCCGCATCAGGCCATGCAATGCGCCAGACGGTTCATTACGATGACAACTGCCGAACTCCGCCATCCGCAACGGCAGATCGCGATAAGATTTCAGGCCCTGATTGAAAATCTGTACATGGCCCGGGCAGTTCATCGGCTTAATACAATATTCACGATTTTCCGATGAGGTGGTAAACATGGCTTCTTTATAATTTTCCCAGTGGCCGGTCTTTTCCCACAACACCCGATCCATCATAAATGGACCTTTCACTTCCTGATACTGGTACTCTTTCAATTTACTACGAACAAAGACTTCCAGTTCGCGGAAGATGGTCCAGCCATCATTATGCCAGAAGACCATCCCAGGCGCTTCTTCCTGCATATGGTAGAGATCGAGCTGTTTGCCGATTTTGCGGTGATCGCGCTTCGCCGCCTCTTCCAGACGCTGTAAATAGGCGCTGAGCTGCTTTTTATCCGCCCAGGCAGTACCATAGATACGCTGCAACATCTTATTATTGCTGTCGCCACGCCAGTAAGCGCCGGATATTTTCTGGAGTTTGAAGTGATGGCAAAAACGCATATTCGGCACGTGCGGCCCGCGGCACATGTCGATGTATTCTTCATGGTGGTACAGCCCTGGACGATCATCATGACGGATGTTTTCATCCAGAATGGTGGTTTTGTAGATTTCACCACGTGCAGTAAAGACGTCGCGCGCCTCCTGCCAACTCACCTTTTGCTTAATGACATCATAGTTTTTCTCTGCCAGTTCATGCATCCGCTTTTCCAGCAGCTCAACATCTTCCTGTGTCAGGGTATGATCAAGATCTACATCGTAATAAAAACCGTGGTCAATGACCGGGCCAATCGCCATTCGCGTCTCTGGCCACAGTTGTTTAATCGCATGACCAAGTAAGTGCGCGCAGGAATGACGAATGATGTCCAGCCCTGCATCATCTTTTGCGGTAATGATAGCCACATTGGCGTTTTCGCTGATCAGATCGACCGCATCCACCA
>JAATFO010000081.1 GCA_015655145.1 Enterobacterales bacterium
AGCAGGATGCCAGCCATACTATTGGTCAAAACCATACGCACTTTATTGGGGCAAATGAAGAACAACGTATTATTCAGGACCAGGTCATTGGCGTAAAAGGAAACACCACCCGACTGACAGCGAAGACACGTACGGATAATGCGCTGGGCGCGTTTACTATTGGTTCCGGGGAATCTATTCGTCTGGAATGTGGCAAGAGCGTGATTGAATTAACCCCGGAAGGGGTAATTAATATTGTCGGCGTCAATTTCAATATCACCGTTGCGGACAGTGGCTGCATCAATACCACCGGCGGCGAATTGCATGTGAATCCGGCAGCACCTGGCCCAGGCCATAAAGGACATATTCAGGCGGCGCTGAACAGCTTTTTTACCAACAACAACCAGTAAGACGATACAGAGGGCGCAACATCAGGCGGGCTAACAGGCATAACGCGATTTTTTTAACTGGCGGACCGGGTTGTGCTCGCTTAGCGCTGATCAATGTTGACTGCGTCACCCCATCATACCCGTCGAGCCTGTTTATTTGGCCACGCTGCCTGCCACGTAACGATCAGCCGCTTTTGTTCATCTCTGCGGCCTGAAAAGCCCCATCAGGCTAACTCACTCATGAAACGACGCATTGTCAGCCGCCAGTCGCGGGCCATCATGGCGTTGATATCCCTTCTGCGCGAGTGTTCCCCCGACAGGCTGTCAGTGCCGATTGATGCCATCATGACCGATAAAACAGCGATCCGGATTGTTAAACGTCGCCGGATCGGCGAAAATGCCGACCATGATGATTCATCGTTTGTGATGCTTGCTACGCGCTGCGCCACAGCGCCAAACCAGAAGATTTTATCCATGTCTAATGCTTCATTTATGCAAGAGGTCGCACGACGCCGCACTTTTGCTATTATTTCCCATCCAAACAACCCTACCTATTTATAATCCTATCTAAACATATAAAATAATATCGCAAGAAGCCAAAAATCTATTGTCCCGCATACCTTCATTTTGTGATTCATGATGAATTATTCAAAATCATTCATAATTATCCTTTTTGCTATTTACGTTTTTGTGTACATAATCGTGGTCATTTTTGGATTATGTACACGGTGGCATCATGGCGCTATCTGACTCATGGCTCAGAAGCACTCACGGAAAGGAAACAGGGAAGGTTGTCGTTAAATCTGATCGTGACGGTCTGTCAGCCCGCGTAAGCGTCAAAGGAAGGATAGCCTTTCAGTTCAGATATAGGTGGAACGGGAAGCAAGAGAGGGTCGATATCGGAACATACCCGGCCACATCACTGAAGGATGCCAGAGACGAATCAATCAGGTTGCGTGGTGAACTGGAATCAAACAGGAACCCACGCATGCTAAAAAAGATGGCCAGGGATGAGGCTTACACAATTGCTACAGTGGAAGATATTATCACCGAGTGGCACCAAAAATATTGTTTTGGCCACAAAAAGAACCACGCAGAACTGTTCCGGTCATTTGAAATTCATCTCTTTCCCCGCATTGGCCGGTATACCCATGACGAAACGACTTTACACCACTGGCTTGACGTCCTTGAGCCCCTGGCTAAGTCGGTACCTGCAATTGCTGAGCGTATACTCATCAATGCCAAGCAGGCCCACAAATGGGCCTACAGGCGCAAACTGTCAACAGCACAGCCACTTCGTGACATTGGCCTACCTGACCTCGGCATCAGAAAGAAAGACCGCGACAGGGTGCTTGCAGACGCTGAGATTGTGACAATCTTCCGGGCAATGGAGGCCAGCCGGATTCACATCAAATATCAGTTGCTGGTTAAGCTGTGTCTTTTGTTCGCCTGCCGCAGCGGCGAATTGGCTTTTGCCGAACGATCTCACTTCAATCTGGATACTATGGTCTGGACGATACCCCCGGAGTTTCACAAAACAGGATCGTCGTCAGGAAAGCCAATCATCAGGCCAATCATCCCTGAAGCCGCAGAGATGATTGAGGAACTATTTAATCTTAATATTAAAAGTAGATTTTTGATTAGGAAGGAGAATACAGATAAACCGATGGGGAGATCGACGCTCTCCGACATCCCGGGATATATCAGGGTGGCCGCAAAGCGTCATCTTGAAGAGGATTTGGCGCACTGGACACTTCACGACCTCCGCAGAACAGCCAGGACAAACTTTTCTCAGTTTACCGAGCCGCACATTGCGGAGATCATGTTGGGACACAAGTTGCCTGGGGTGTGGCAGGTATACGACAGGAGTGATTATATTGATGAACAGCGGCGGGCTTATGCGCTGTGGTGGACAAGGGTGGAGTCTCTGGTTTATGGCGATGGAAAAATTTCCGTGTTATCCCTATCTTCCTGATATGACAGAATTTCAGATGTACGAAAAATCAGCTTACCTCTGTAGACAGGGCGTGGGAAAAGCGGGTTATGCTGCAAACCGGTTCGCCGGTTCTTGCTCACCCACTGCCTTACGGTATTGGGCTGCACATGGAAAATATTTGCCACCTCATTAACATTAAGGTATGGCTTGGATAGAGCTTCTTCTGTAGTCATATTTGACCTCGTTCAGAGTTTGGCGAATAACGCCGTTACGATGATTACTAATGCTATTGAGAGTGTGGGGTAGGGTTACGACTTATTACGCAAAACTAAATCGAAACTCGTCGCAATTAATATCGTTACATCCTTCAAATTCGTAGGGATTCAGTTGCCAGTGAATGCGTCCACACCCCGGGCAGTTAAAACGTATTTTCCCACTG
>JAATFO010000107.1 GCA_015655145.1 Enterobacterales bacterium
GCCAGTACTGCGTCAAGCCATTTTATCCACGGTAGCGCCCTTGTCAACTTGCCGATAATCTCAAAACTGTATACAGTTTTGAGATTATCGGCAAGTTGACAAGGGCGCTACCGTGGATAAAATGGCTTGACGCAGTACTGGCGCTGGCACCGGCTCAGCAAAATCCAGAGCCAGCCCTAAGCGCTGCCCCCCTTCACCCTGCTCTTTGGGAATTTTCACGTTCAGGCGACATTTTAAAATCGGATAAACAAGACCGACTTAAGCAAACTCATTAACCGCAAAAGCGATAAAACAGCGCATCCGAGGAGTCATTCTCTTGTCTTTATAATACAGCAGCCACATTGGCCGTTCTCTTAGCCGCCAGTCAGGGAAAAGCTGTATCAGTTCACCTGAACGTACATCGCCTGATAACAGCATTTCAGGCTGCATGATAATTCCAAGGCCTGCTTTCGCGGCCATGCGTACGGCCTGACCATTATTGACGACAACTTTGCTGGGCGGACAGATCGCCTCGTGGTTATCGCCCTTCGTTAGTCGCCAGGGTGATTCTGATGCCGAGGTTAAACAAACCACGTCATGCTCAGTGAGTTCTGACGGATGAGCGGGAACGCCATTTTTTAATAAATAGGCCGGTGAGGCGCAAATTATCATGCGGTATGGCGATAATGGACGGGCAACCATACTGCTATCGGGCAAATCACCGATACGAAAAGCGATATCAAAACCTTCATCCACTACATCAACGGCGCGGTCAGTGAGCACGATATCGAGCGTCACTTCCGGCGTGGAACGCCGAAAATTCGGTAATGCTGGCATAAGTCTCTCGGTACCAAACGTTAGGGGTGCCGTAATCCTGATTTTCCCTTTCGCTATGGTCTGCTGTGTTTCAGCCTGCAATTCAGCAACGGCAACACGTTCGAGAATATCCCGGCACTGGTCGTAATAGCTTTGCCCGTAGTCGGTAAGGCTTTGTTTTCGTGTTGTACGGTTTAGTAATCGCATTCCTATGCGGTCTTCCAGCGCGGCAATATATTGTCCAACCATTGCCGGCGAAATCCCGAACTGCGTTGCGGCCGCGCTCATGGAGCCAGCTCGAACGACCGTGACAAAAACGTCCATGGAGCGGAAAAGGTCCATTTGATACCTGTGCTTTTGAATGTATAAAGTTTTGCCCTAATTATCCTAGCAAAATTATAGTATTACTATTCCGTTATGGCGCTTATACGGAGAAAGAAATGAGCAAGTTGCGATTTAAAAATAAAACAGTCGTTATCACAGGCGCCGGGACCGGCATGGGACGGGCCTCTGCACTTCGCCTAGCGGCGGAAGGCGCTGAGCTAATGCTTACCGGCCGGCAGTCTGGACCACTGGAACTACTGGCCAAAGAAATTCAGTCAGGCGGCGGAACGGCGCTGGCATTAACCTGTGATATTACCGACGAAGCGCAGGTAAAAGCGGTATTCACCGAAGCACATAAACACTTTGGCAGGGTTGATGCACTTTTTGCTAACGCGGGTGTTTTAGGCGACTTCAGGCCTTTGTCAGACGCTGGGGTAGCTGACTTTTCCGCGCCACTGGCCACGAATCTCATCGGCACATTTCTGACCATTAAGCACTGTCTGCCCTTAATGCAACCAGGGGCGGTTCTGATCAATGCATCTTGGACGACTCACGGCGTGATGCCGGGTACCGGCATTTATGCAGCCACAAAGTCAGCACTGCTGGCAATCATGCGAACGCTGGCTGTCGAGGTCGGACCACGTTCAATACGGGTGAATGCGATCAGTCCCGGAGTGATACTCACACCCATGGCGGCGTCAGCCCTTCCCGATGATGTTGCGCACCGCCTGGCCTCACATTCACTTTTGCTGCGCAATGGCGTTCCGACTGACGTGGCCGGCACAATAGCCTGGCTGCTTTCGGAAGATGCGGCATATGTTACCGGTCAGGAAATTGTCGTGGATGGCGGCTTTACGATGGGGGGCATGCGGGCCTGACATTGCCAGACAAAACAGAGGATTTTATGTTTTTAATCCCTGAGGCTTCAGGCGTAACATTCCCTCAGGTGGTGCGTGAAGAGTATTCCATCATCGGAGTCGACCTCATTCTTCCCTAGCGTGGTTCACATCGGTGGAATATACGTTCCCCCGCACCTATCCGCCTTGCCATTGAGAACGATGAAAATATTCTCTAACACTGCAAGACGTGATCGTTTCAAACGACGAAAAGAAGAATTTTCAATGGATGAATATGAGCAGCAATACAGATGTCTAAAGGCGCATGGTTTTAACGCATGGACGGGTGATGGGTACGAACGTGCATACCGGCAACTCGTGAACACGCTGGATAAACTCATGGTAAAAAATTTGTTACCCGCGGCTAAGGCGAGTGTTCTAGAACTGGGTTGTGGTAACGGGGCGATGTCTTCCCGATATATGGCAAAAAATGGCTATAGCGTCTACGGGGTAGATATTTCACCAACGGCGGTCAAATGGGCCGCCGAGGATTTCTCTCGTCTAGGCCTGACAGGAAAGTTTTCAGAAGGTGACGTTTGTCACTTGGGACAATATCAGTCGCAAATGTTCGATATGATCGTTGATGGCAGCTGTCTGCACTGTCTAATCAACGAACAGCGTCACCAATGCTTTCAAGAAGTAAAACGACTGTTAAAACCTGAGGGGCGGTTCATTATAAGTACTATGTGTGGCTTGCCTCAATCCCCAGAAGATATCCAGAACTATGACTACGTGAACCATCATTTGATTCGAAACGGATCACCATGGCGTACTCTTAAGCCGTTACCTATTCTGCAAGAAGAAATTTTGCAAGAACGGTTCACCATCGTTGACCTTGAAAAAAACACCAACCCTTGGTGGGATCATGCCACTATCGTGTGTCGGTGTTGATTGCCGGGTTTTCTTACCGGTCAGGAAATGAAGTGGCTGCCCGAAGCGATGCACATACTGCGCGACGAGAAGGTGGATAATCCGGCCAAGGTCATGTCGCTGGTGGCATCGACCCGGGGTTTGACGCTGATTCCCTCCTACGTCGA
>JAATFO010000029.1 GCA_015655145.1 Enterobacterales bacterium
ACCCTGCGTCCTTGCAATATCCCCAACCTGTGACCCAATCTCTCCAATCAGCTGCGCCTCTTTCAGCCGGTTCTGCTCCTTCTCCTTATCAAATATCGGACTCAGCGTCTGGTTCGCATGCTCAACATCGCGGCTCAGCTCCGCCACATCCTGTTGCTGGTTCGCCTGGTCACGAACAATGACGGTGCCTGCGCTGACGGCGGATTTTGTGGTCGAACTGTCACTGCCACTGCCGTTAACTCCGGTCAAAAGGCTGTTCGCCATATTCCCCACGAACTGACCACCCACGCTACCGCCCGTGCTGACCCCCGCGCTGTGGTGTTCAACCTTGTAGTCCGCTTTGTTTTCGATATCGCTGAACCCCAGCGTGCCGGTGTCGAGTTTATTCCTGTCCGCCGTCGCCGTCGAGCCGATAACCGCACCGTTCAGTTGTGTGTGCTCTCCGACGATAATGTCGTAGCCGCCTTTCCCGGCAAAAATCCCCGTCTGCTCCTGCACCGATTCATAGTTCGAATGCATTTTGTCCTTGCTCAGGCTGACACTCGCCGAGCCGTTCATGAGACCACTGCTAAAGCTACCACCGGCGCTTGTGCTTTGCTGCCTGCTGTCGTACCTGTCGCTGTCCTGCTGGCTGGTCATCGACAGGTGGCGACCCACGTTAGCCGTCACCGAATCACCGCTCACCTGCGCCCCGGTCAGCATGGTATCGCGGCCGCTTTTCAACGTCACGTTGTTACCAGCTGTCAGCGTACTTTCCGTGTGCGTCGTACCGCTGCCTGTTTCGTTGCCTTTTCCTTTGTTCACACTGGCCGATACCTGAATGCCCATGTCGCCGGAACCTATGCCAATCCCGACACCCACCGAGCCGCCCTTGCTCTCGTTCTTACCCGTCAGTGCAGAGATATTCTCTCCGGATTTCATGATGATGTCCCGGCTGGCTTCCAGCACCGCATTGTTTCCCGCCTGAAGCTGGCTACCCTGGACGGTAATATCACCGTCCGTCGCCTGAATGGTCAGGTTGCGCCCCGCCATCACGCTGTTCCCCTGCGCGGTACTGCTGGTTTGCTGCTGCTCTGACTTCGACGACTGGCTGCCGTAAGAGAGCGTCACCCCGACCGTATTATTATTTTCCGGCTTTTTGCCCTGCGCATTATCCAGCGCCACCGCCTGACCCGCCTGCACACCAGAGAGCACCGCTTTAGTGCCCTGCAGCGCCGCCACGCGGTCATTGGCTGCGCTTTTCGCATCCCGGGCCGTAGTCACTGTCGTATTCAGCGCGCTGCCCGCCGCGCCCGACAGCGCCAGTGTCAACCCGGAGGTCTTCTGCTCTACGGTGTGCGTCCGCGTGCTGTTATTCCGCGCAGACTCAATGGATACATTTTTCCCCGAAAGCAGCATATCCTTTCCGGCTGTCAGGTCTGAACCTTGCGCCGTCAGGTCGTTACCCGCCCGAATGCTGAGGCTCCCTTGCGCGCTTCCTACTGTGCTGCCACGATGGGTTGCTTCATTCAGCGTGTCGGTCACCTTCAGGTCCTGCGTGCCGTAGCTGACCCCAATACCACCAGTACCGGACAGGCCAGATTTCTTCTGTTGCATCAGATGCAGTTCATGGCGGCTTTCCTCCGCCCCGGTAATCGTCACATTGTGTCCGCCGCGCAGCGAAACATCCTGCGTCCCTGCAACATCACTGCCTTTAATCAGCAGGTCGCGTCCGGCATCCATCGTGACGGTGTTGCCGCTGAGCTGGCTCCCCTGCGCCGTATCGCGGTTCCACGCATCGCGGGTAGTGGTGGTGGTTTTTGAGAACACCCCGCGGTTGCCCGTTTCCTTATGGCGCTCGTCCAGCTCGCTGTGGTTCTCTCCACTGACGATGTTAATGTCACGACCTGCCGCCAGGCTGAGGGCATCTGCGGCATTAATGCTGCCGGCACGGACATTCATATCCTGCCCGGCAGCCAGCGATACGCTTCCGCTTCCGGCAATTTCGGCGCCAACGTCTGTTCGCTGCGCCTGATGCAGGGTATTGTCCTTGTTCCAGGCCACGTTGTCCTCGCTGGCCGTGGTCACGGTTTTCAAATTCACATCGCGCCCGGCGGCTATCAGCGTCTGGCTGTCGCGGCCTGCGTTCACCACCTGCGCCGCCGTCAGATTTGCGTCGCGCCCGGCGTTAAGCACCAGGGTACCGCCATCATTGACCACCGACACGCTTGCCACCTTATCCAGCGTGGTTCGGCTGAACCAGTTGGTGACGTTGCCGCTTTCCGCACTGCGAGTGGTTGTGGTGATATTGATATCCCGTCCGGCGTTTGCCACCAGCGAATCCAGCCCCTGCAGGCTGCCGCCGATGCTGGTGATATCGTTTCGGGCCATCAGGCTTACGTCCGTCCCCTGAATGCTCCCAGCGTTATTCAGTATGTTCTCTGCGGTAATTATCGTGGCCTGACGGCCGCCGATCACACCACTGTTGGTCAGATCGGCGGTCAGGTTCATCACCACATTGCCGCCGGACATCAGTGCCCCGCTGGCGTTAAGATCTCCGGCTTTCACCGGGGCGTAGACCTGCGGCACCAGCACCGTCTGCCGCGAACCGTCTGGCAGGGCAACCGTTGTGTTCACCAGCCAGACCAGCGGTTTAGTGAGTTTGGCCATCTGCTCAGCGCTCAGCGCCACACCGGGCCGCAGGTTATACTGCTTCGCGAAGGCCACGCCGTTATCCATCAGCGCCTTATATTCTTCTTCATCATTGCTGAACCCATCGAGATATCGCCTGCCCGACATCGCAATAATCTGCTCGCGCACCAGCCGCTGCTCATAATAACCATCACCCAGACGCTTCATGGTCTGGTCAATACCGAGCTGATCCTGCATGTAGTCGCTGGCGAGCCACTGTTTATTGTTGGTAAAGCGCGGATCCGTTTCGATCAGGTAGTTGCTGTTATTATCCGTGATGATAGTAAACAGGCTGTTGTCCGGCAGGCGCGTATCCGGTGTCACGGTGCGGATCACGGTATTACCATCGCCACTGCTCGGCAGAACATCAAACTGCGTGCCGGGCTGCGGCTGTAGCGGCGCTTTAGTGCTGCCATTCACGCCGGTGTCGGCACTCCCGGCACCGCCGGTGCTGGCATCAGTGGTGCGAACATTCTGAGCGTCAATCGTTTCACCGCTGCCGCTGAAATGGCTGTTGTTGTCCATTCGCCCCGGACTGAGCGCAATGGTCTGGATTGTTGCCGGTGGCGTGTAGCTGGAGGTATCGATCCCTGGGGAGTCACTGCCGCCTTTATGACGATTACGGTAATAATGCTTCAGCGTGCCCGAATTGGTGATAATCCGCTCACCTTCTGCCTGGCGGTTATCCACACTGTCCGCATTTATCGTCAGGGTCTTACCCGCCACGATTTCGCTGTTTTCGTTATAAACAGTGCTGCCATTGATGGTGAGATTACCGCCTGCAAGCAGTTTCGCCGGGTCACTCTCTTTGACCTGAGTCTCCTGCGTCGTTTCAGTATAGCGGTACTCATTGAAGTTATCCCCGCTGCCGGTGTCATGGCAGGTCACACCTTGAATGCAGATTATCCAGGTCTCATCTTTATGGAGGGAGATGGTGTAATCATTGGTGTCGTAAGTCACACCTTTCCACTGATACAACAGCTTATTAATCACCGATACCGTCACCAGATCCGTGACAAGGTGGTCGTTGATGTTATTGAGCCGGTTCACATTCAGCAACATGTCACCGGCGGATTCAATTGTCGCACTGTGGTTGTTGATTTCTCCAGCCGGTTCGATGACAGTACCATCAGCGGCCAGTCTGCCGCCCAACGCCAGCATACCATCGCTGTAGATAAGCGCATGCCCGTAGTTATTAAGCACTTGCGCACCGATATTTACCCGTGCGCGGCCAGCCAGCACCGGAGCCATACCGTCGGTAGCGATGTTGTTAAACGTGGTGACATTTACACCAACACTGTCGCCGTAGATGCGCCCGGTACCGGTGTTGGTCAGCGTGTCTGCCTCAAGCCAGGTCAGCCCACCGTCAATCAGGCCGGTGTTGGTCAGGGTTCCGGAAATCATGAGCCTGTCGGTTCCGGCATTGATTTCTCCCGCCAGCATATTGGACAGGTTGTTCGTATGCATATCGAGCGTATCACCCGCCAGAATCTGCCCATGGTTAACAACATCACCATTGATGCTTAACGTCAGATTTTGGTTGGCGATCATGGTGCCCGTATTGCTGAAATCCTGCTGGCTGGTAACAATCATATTGCCGGCAGACAACAGCTTGCCATCACCGGTCAGATGATGGGTGTCCAGCGTCAGCTGTGAACCGGCGCTGAGTATGCCTGCGGTATTGGTCAGTTGCAGTTGGCTCCCCTGTGCCAACAGCGCACGACTGGCGGATATCAGCCCCCGAATGTTGCTAAGAACCGCAGTAACCGTCAGCGTCAGGTCGCTATTTGCCAACAGACTGCCGTTCTGGTTGTTCAGGGTGTTACTGGTGAGCGCAACCGACTGCCCCTCAATGCCCTGATTCGTTCCCTGGGTATTGCTGTTATCGACCAACTGAGCCTGTATGGCAGTGGCCGCGCCGCTACGAACCAGCCCGCTCTGATTGTTCAACAACCCGGTCAGCGTCAGCGATAAATCCCCGGCGCTCTGGATTTGCCCCAACTGGTTTTGCAGGCTTTGTGCCGTCACGCGGGCAGACTGCTCTGAAACAAAGCGCCCGCCGTTGCGGTTATCGAGGGCGCGGGCAGTCAGCGTGGTATGATCTTTTGAGCCCAGGGTGCCGCCCTGATTATCCAGATCGGCACTGTTTACCATCAGCGCCGCCAGACTGTACAACGTGCCATTCTGGTTATTCAGCGCGTGGCCCTGGGTATCGAGCGTGACGCCGCTTCCCTGAATCACACCGTTCCGGTTATTCAGGTCATCGGTAGTGGAAAGGTTCAGCGCCCCCTGGCTGACAATCTGACCGTTCAGGTTAGACAGCCGGGTATTGAGCAGTGTCAGGCTTTTTCCCGCCAACAGTAGACCTGCACTGTTATCCAGCGAGGTGGTGGTGAGCGTGAGATTACCGCTGCTGCTGATGCCACCCGCATCAACGGTGCCGGTATTCGTGAGATTTTGGACAGTGATCGTCATATCACCGCCGCTCTGCAACTGTCCACCGCTGTCGTTATTTAGCGCGTCGGCCTGAAGATCCAGCACAGACTGTACCGCCAACTGACCCGCGCTGTTATTGATAAGCGTGCTGGCAATCTTCCCGTTGCCTCTGGCAATAAGCTGCCCCTGGCTGTTCAGTATGCTTCCGGCATGCAGATTCAGATTACCGTCCGTTCCGATTACGCCATGGTGGCTGTTGTCGAGCTGCTGCCCGATAGTGAACTGTGCGTTGCCACCCGCTTTTACCGCACCCGCCTGGTTGTTGAGCGCACTGGCCTGCAGCGAGAATGCGCCTCCGCTTGCCAGTATCCCCTGTGAATTTTGCAGTTCGGTGGTGGACAGATTCAGTTCACCACCGCTAATCATCTGGCCCTGCCGGTTGTCCATCGCCGCTGAAAGCTGAACGAACACATCGCCTTCAGTGCCAATACTGCCGTGCTGATTATCCAGCTTCGTGGCTTTCAGGCTCAGTTCATGCGTGGCGACAAGCTGGCCACTGACGTTATTAAAAGCAGCTGAGCTGATGCCAATGCCTCCGGCACTCTGTACAACACCCTTACTGTTATCAATGCTCTGAGCAGCGAAGAGGCGTAGCTCGCCTTTTCCGGCGTGAGTGATTTCCCCTTCACTGTTATAAATCGTGGTTGCCGCCAAAGTCAGGTTATTGCTGTTGCCGCGAATATGACCGCCCTGGTTATCCAGCCAGCCTGCCTGAGTCAGACTGAGATCGTCTTTACCGAGCTGAGTGAGGGTTCCTGAACGATTGCTCAGATTGTGAGAGGATAGCGTGAGCGTATTCGCCGTCAGCGAACCACCGTCGTTGTTCAGTGTCGTGGCCGTTTGCGCAACCAGCGTTTGCGCTGCGTCAACGGTGGCATTTCGGGTGGATAGTTCTCCGTTCTGCGCATCAAGCGATATGGATTTCGCCGCCGTCTGGCTGGCACTAATATCAATTCCCTCGCCTTTCGCCTGAATACGTCCACCAGCCAGGTTCTGCCCGTGCGCGCTGAGCTGCCCGGTGCTGGTCAGAATGATATCTCCCGGCCGCGTCAGCTTTCCGCTATCATCGACTCCGGCGGCCAGCAGGCTCCCGGTCGAGCTGTTGAGCGCTTTCGCATTCGCCGTCAGCGAGCCACCGCTTGCCAGCGAACCGCTGTTGCTGAGCACCCCCTCACTGTTCAGCGTGAGCTGTTGCTGACCGTGAATACCACCGCTGTTGCTGATATCGCTATGACTGGCAAGCTGAGTATCACCGAAGCTACTGATTTGTCCGCTATTTTCAATGCGTCCGTCAGCGGTCAGCACAACATTCCCTGCCGTGGCGCCAATCTCACCGGCGTTATGCACACCAACGCCCTTTTCGGTCCCTGTCAGGCGGATTTTCCCGGCATACATGCCGCCGAGCGCGGAGACATCCAGCCCCATAGCGGGCTTTATGCTGCCATCATCCGCCAGTGCAGTCATCGTTTGGTGGGCGGTATCCACCTGGTTACGCCCGGTGGTTACTTTCAGGTCGCGGGCGCGAATGCTCGCATTAACCTTGACGCTACGGGCAATAATATCGGTATAATCCTGGCCAGAGCTGTCGAGTCCATTTCCTGTTATCGTGATATCCCCGCCATTCACCCGATAGCCCGTCAGATTACCGTTGCTGAGTTGTGGCGTACCGGTGGTCAACGTGGCGCGATTAGCGTTGATAAAACCGCAGCCATTGCAGCTGATGCCGGAAGGGTTGGCAATCACCACCTGGGCTCTTTGCCCGGCGACTTCGATATAGCCGTTAAGCTGGCTTGGGTTGCGGGAATTGACTTCGTTGAGGATAATCTTCGCTTCCCCTTTCGCCAGATTGGGGTTTGCCGCCACCATGCCTGCAAGGTTCGTTTGTGTATTGCTGTGGCTGTTGTTGAGGATGAGGCCACGTTTATCAACATCAAACTGGCTGTAGGTGTTGCGCGATACCCCACCCGCACTCGGAGCCTGAATATTAACCTGCGTGGCGCCGCTTGCGCTGTTGATGATTTGCGGCTGCTGGTTACCCGGCGCTTTCCCGTCAGCGACAACGCCAGCCGTTACCGGGGTTATCCAGGCAAATGACCAAAAAATCCCCAACGTCAGCGGCGAGAGTCGGGCGACCCGTTTTGCCCCTGTTTTAGTATCGGAGCCGGATGAAGGAGAAACACCAGCGCGATGGGAACGGGTAATCTCCGCCACCACCATCAGCACACCACGGGCTTTATTAAAAATAATACGATAGAAAAGTTTATTCATTGCCGTTTACTCGCATTCATCCATGTGCCGCGACAGCCAGGCGGGATACCATCCGGAAAAAAACGCGCCCGCAGACGCGTGATAGTGAAGATTAGAAACGCCAGCCGATACCAACGTTGAAGCCATTAATGGATTTGTTACTTTTATAGAAGCCGGCATCGGAGCCTTCATAGCCAATGCCGACTGACAGATTATCCATGGGGTTGATTACCACGCCTGCTGCATACGCAAATTTCGTGGTGTGCCTGGAATCACTGATATCCAGATGACCATCCGGTTCGGAGGCGCCGAAGTTGTTGCGCCATTCATAAGTTCCGCTTATTTTGGTATACGCAACACCAAGCAGGCCGTAAACGCTGACATAATCGTTAATGCGATAAGCTGGCCCCGCAAGCAGAGAGGTGTATTTTGCATCAAAGTCGGTTTTGTAAAACTCCCCCCTCGCATCATGATACGCATCTCTGTCATCCCCTGTCATATAGCTGAAAGAGCCGATAATGCTCAGCGGAGAGTCCCATTCGTAGCGATATTGCAGATTAAAACCATTCAGGCTGACGACATCCTGAATTTTGGCATGAGCATACCCCACGCTGACCGTCTGGCTTTCTGCCATTGCCACCGGGCATGCCACTATGCCCCCTACCACAACCAGACCTGCGATTATCTTCTTCATTGATTTTCCTTTTATATCAGTAAAGAGCAGCGATTCCCTGCCCGTAGCTAATCAGCATTCGTAAACATCTGCGCACAGAGGGTGCGCTATCCGCCAGGCCTTCCTGTCGCGGAATGAAACCTGCCGCCCATGATAATGCTTCACGCGTTTACCGCGCTCGGCGCCCCGATGCCAGAGGGAACGAAAACTGTGTTCCGGAAACAATTCGTTCAGGACCAGATTTGCCATCTGCCGGGAATGACCAAAGGGGGCGACAATATCGGTTACCCACATCCGGGTGCCACTGCGCCAGTCATTTTCCTGTAGCAACAGAGGCTTCCGGGTGAGATAGCGCTGCTCTGCGTCTTCATCCAGCCAGGCCCAGATCATAAAAAACACAGGCTTACCGTTCTGAAACGCCAGTACATACTGCCGTTGTTTAATGGCAGGCAGCAACAGCGTCGGCAACGCTTCCAGCGGGGCTTCCTTATGTTGTGCTGAGTGCATCCACAGCCAGATGCTGGCGCCCAGTACTTCGGCTTCGTTCACGCAACTACCCAGCACCAACGGACACTGAACAATGAAGCCATTCCACTCCATCAGTAGCTCCAACTGAGGCTAAAGCCAACCGTTGTCGGGTCGGTTTTAAATCCATCGGGTTTTGATAAAGGAATACCGGTAAACAGGTCATAGCTGGCCCGCAGATACTGTCCCCGCAGGCCGATGACACCACCGGCAAGATGTTTACCCACCAGCGTCTCGCTTCCGGTTCCACCCACTTCACCGTAGTCCGCCCCCAGGTAAAGCTCCTGCGCCGTAAGCGGCGTTGACCAGGCAATATCATTGCGCACATACCAGCCATGGCTGGCGGTCAGGGTGCGTTCTCCGTCAAAACCCCGTACCGTCCAGCGGTTACCGATAGACATCATATCCGGGGAAGTCAGAGGCGTGTTGCTCATCTGGCGCTGATAAAAGGTGTTAAAGCGGAAGTTCTGCCCGGTGAGAGAGAAAGGAAGGCTGAACCGGGCGTTAAACTGGAGGATTTTGCTGAGCGCAGTGGCATCCCCCCAGTATTCCTCCGATGCGGGTTGTGCCCCGAACCAGCGGGTCCCCCGCTGATAACTCACCCCCGCATCCAAAGTGGCGCTGCCGATATAGTGACGATGCTGCAACCCCAAACGCCAGGCAGCCGTCTGACGTCGCTGGACCTCCACTTCGGTATCATTGATGAAGTTACGCTGCGCGCGGGCTATCACATCGGCCGTCAGGGTGGTTTTCTGGCTACCACTGCGATGCAGCAACCGGCTTACCTGAACGTTAATATTCTTGCTTTTACCACTGTACTGATAGTCGCCATTAATCCCGGCTACCGTCTGTACATAATCGTATTCACTGGCCGTAATACCTGCCAGCCAGTAGCCAAACGGTACCGAATAATGTCCGGTCAGGCTTCTGGACGATTTTCCTCCGCTGTTACCGTCAAGATTGTGGGAGCCGGAAAGATAGAATAAATCGCTAAGGGAGAGCGGATTATCCAGCGACAGTGTCAGGTTGCCCTGATATTCTCCCGTGGATGCCGAACCGGAGTTATCCAGAGAGGTATCCACGCGCCATATGCGCGACTGGTTGCGTTTAATCACAATATCGCTTTCGCCAGGCTTATCACCGGGAATGATATCCATGCTGGCGTTAACCGTGGGCAGACGCTGGAGGTTTTCCAGTCCCTGCTCAATATCGCGCAAATCCAGCACGTTACCTTTGCGCGCAGGGAAAGCCGTATACAGCGTGGTATATGTATTACTGTCCGGCGCGAGGCGAACATCACGGATATAACCCGACATCATCACCAGCCGCAGGGTGCCGGACGTCAAATCCTGCTGCGGGGCAAGCACGCGGGTCGTGACGTAGCCGTGACCGACTAACCCATTCTGCAAACGGCTCATCAGTAGATTGATCCCTTTTACGCCCAGGCAGTGTCCGACAGCCTGATTAGCCTGCCGCTGCAAAGGCAGCCAGTGAGGCAAGGCCTGCGTACCACTGAGCACAACCTGTGAAACAGGGAAACAGGGTTTTTCAGCCGGAAAACTATTTGGGGGGATCGATTGCTGCACCGGGGAAAGATTGACATCCGGAACCACCGGCGTCATTTGCTGCTCGAGAGCCTGCTGGCGCTGTTGCTGCCTGAGAAACTGTTGCTCTGGCTGCGGATAATCAGGAGCAGCAACAGACGAAAAAGGGAATGTCAGGGCAACAGCTAAAAGTGCAAACATCCTGTTTTTCAATGAAATATTCATCCTGAAAGCTTTGGCTATCAACCAACCGGGCGCCGTTTAACGCGTCTTACGGCACCTTTAGCACAAACCTACTCCGTAGGCCATCAAAATCAGCTTGTAACAATACTTATCTGTGATCTTGACCAAATAACCGAAAAATAAAAAAGCCATGTTAATCAATAACATGGCCATGAATATTGGCGGAACGGACGGGGCTCGAACCCGCGACCCCCTGCGTGACAGGCAGGTATTCTAACCAACTGAACTACCGCTCCGCACGGTGTTCCTATTGAGAACGAGGCGCATATTAAGTGCACTTTGAATCGTCGTCAACGCTTTTCCGTAAAGAATGCCGTATTTGGCGTATTTTTCAGCAGCACATCACTTTTAGCGCGAAACGATGCTGTTATGCACGCCACAGGCAACTACCGCCCTTCTTCACCACTAAATCAAGACGCTGCTCATGAGCCATCACTTCATCATCGCTGGCGTGAACTACGCGCAATGCCGAAGTGGGACGAACAATGCGTTGAATTGCTTCCCCGCTCCCTTGCTCTTTTCGTTCTCCGTCCAGCGAAAATGCCAGCGATGTCTGTCCCCCGGTCATGATGAGGAACACTTCCGCGAGGATTTCGGCATCCAGTAATGCGCCATGCAGAGTGCGCTTGCTGTTGTCAATCTCGTACCGCGAACAGAGCGCATCCAGGCTATTGCGCTTCCCCGGGAAGAGTTTGCGCGCCATCATCAAGCTATCCGTGATGTGGCAAAAGGTTTCCGTCTTTTCAATACCGCGATTTAGCTTACTGAATTCAT
This sequence comes from Enterobacterales bacterium, assembly GCA_015655145.1. GTDB lineage: Bacteria > Pseudomonadota > Gammaproteobacteria > Enterobacterales > Enterobacteriaceae > JAATFO01. The sequence goes on from JAATFO010000029.1 coordinate 11,173, forward strand.
AATCCATAAAGCCGATATCGAACGATGCATTATGAATAACCAATTCCGCGCCGCGAATATATTCGAGGAATTCCGCTGCAATGTCGCTGAAGGTCGGTTTGTCCGCGAGGAACTCATCGGCAATACCGTGAACCCCAAAGGCCTCGGGATCCACTAAGCGATCTGGCTTCAGATAGATATGAAAGTTATTGCCAGTCAGGCGTCGGTTAACAACCTCAACGGCGCCAATTTCAATAATACGGTGGCCTTCATAGTGGACTCCCACCATATTCATCCCGGTGGTTTCGGTATCAAGTACGATCTGGCGTGTAATTGCTGTGCTCATAGCGCTCGTTTATGTCAGACTTGGCGTTTTGTCAAAGGAGAGTCTACCAGATATGGGTAAACAGGTAGAAATTTTCACCGATGGTTCTTGCCTCGGTAATCCCGGTCCCGGTGGTTATGCCGCCATTTTGCGCTATCAGCAACGCGAAAAAGCATTGAGTGCCGGATTCCATTTAACCACCAACAACCGTATGGAGTTGATGGCGGCGATTGTCGCACTCGAAACGCTAACCCAACCCTGTGAGGTGGCATTATGCACCGACAGTCAGTATGTACGCCAGGGAATAACCCGCTGGATCCATAACTGGAAGGCGCGCGGCTGGAAAACCGCCGATAAAAAACCAGTAAAAAATATTGATTTATGGCAACGGCTTGATGAAGCGCTCAGCCATCATCAGATTCAGTGGTTATGGGTCAAAGGCCATGCCGGTCATGCTGAAAACGAGCGTTGTGATGAATTAGCCCGGGCAGCGGCGAACAATCCAGCTTTTGATGATGTGGGTTATCAGCCCGAATCGTGATCCCTGACATGACGGAACTGGCGCGTGGCATTGACTGTCTGACGCAATTTTATCTTATTCATTGATTTTCTTGCCGGATTCATCGTTAGCGGAAAAGTCCGTTTACGCGCCAGAATAATGTTGAGGCAACCAAGTGCGGGCACATGTGCGCTGATCATTTTGCCGCCCTGTCGGTTCCAGGGCACCACCTGAAAACGGGTACGGTACATCACTTCATAATTAAGCAGGCTTAACCAGTCAAGCAAACGCATCTGGCTGTACATTCGGCCGTTCCATGGCGCACGGCGGTGCAAACCCGGCACACATTTTCCCAGGCCCAGTAAACTAAACGGATTAAAACCGCTGATGATCATCCAGCCATCATCGATGAGAACCCGGTCCACCTCGCGCAAAATCGCGTGCGGATCATGGCTCCATGATAGTGTATGGGCCAGCAGACAGGCATCAACGGACTTTGCTTCAAACGGTAGATGCAGCGGATCGGCAATCACCTGCAATTGCCCGCCGCACCTCCCCACATTAACCTGATGAGAGATAGAACACGCCTCGGTGTTGATTTCCGCGCTCAGATTGCCAATTTTAAGCAAATGAAAGCCATACAGTTTACTGAGACAGGGCTGAAGATGCTGAGTTAACGCATCGCGAAAGTAGTCGCCCCAGGGCATATCGCTCCATGAATGCGGTGCATCAGGAATTTGGCGTGTCTTCGCGGGCTTCATGCATTACCATCCTGATTCCATTACGGCCTTTGAGAGGTGTTTATGAATCTTACCAGTATTCCTGCCTTTCAGGATAATTACATCTGGACATTAAGTGACGCTAACCGCCGTTGTCTGATTATCGATCCCGGTGAAGCAACACCAGTACTCGCAATACTGAATAAAAATCAGTGGCAACCTGAGGCAATTTTGCTCACTCACCACCATCAGGATCATGTTGGCGGAGTAACACGGTTAGTCGAGGAATACCCACAATTAGTGGTGTATGGTCCCCAGGAAACACAAGATAAAGGGGCAACCCATATCGTCAGCGAGGGTGATGTTATCCCCCTTTTAGGCCGTGAATTTACCGTCATTGCTACGCCAGGTCACACTTTAGGACATATCTCATATTTCAGTAAACCTTATCTATTTTGTGGCGATACAATGTTTTCAGGCGGCTGTGGAAGATTATTTGAGGGTACTGCAGAGCAGATGTACCAGTCTTTTCATAAGATTAATCAACTTCCTGAAGATACACTGATTTGTTGTGCCCACGAATATACATTATCAAACATGAAGTTTTCACACGCTATTTTGCCACAAGACCATGAAATTACGCGTTATTATCAGGAAATTAGTGAGTTACGCGCCAAAAACGGCATTAGTTTGCCCTCTACCCTGGCAAAGGAAAGAAAAATAAATTTATTCTTAAGAACTCAAAATGATGATTTAAAAAGAATTCTTGGATTTAATTTTACACCAAAGCACCCATGGGATGTTTTTGCGCGCCTACGCCAGGAGAAAGACACCTTTTGATCTTTCTGGTTGTGTTGTTTACAACGACCACGTATGATTGCTCGTCTTTTAATCAAACTAATGACACACACATATGAAGGCTAAAGCGATCTTATTCGCCTCGGTCTTGCTGGTGGGGTGCCAGGCGTCAAGGCAAGATGCTAACATTCCAGAACAGCATGCACAGAGTTTGTCTTCGGCAGGTCAAGGTGAAAATGGAAAGAACTCAGATCGCATGTTGTCTCCACGTTGGCAGGATGATGGAACCCGGCTGACGCAGGATCAAGATCTGTGGAATTTCATTAGCGACGAGCTGAAGATGAAGATTCCGGAAAACAACCGGATTCGTGAACAAAAACAAAAATATTTAAGAAACAAGAGTTATCTCCACGATGTAACATTACGGGCAGAGCCGTATATGTACTGGATTGTCGAGCAGATTAAGCAACGTAATATGCCGATGGAGCTGGTACTACTACCCATAGTGGAGAGCGCTTTTGACCCCCATGCAACATCGACTGCGAATGCCGCGGGCATTTGGCAGATCGTTCCAAGCACGGGACATAACTACGGTTTGAAGCAGAACCAGTGGTATGATGGCCGCCGCGATATTGTCGCTTCGACCAGGGTTGCGCTGGATATGATGCAACGTCTGAACAAGATGTTTAATGGCGACTGGTTACTGACCGTTGCCGCCTATAACAGCGGTGAAGGACGGGTGTTAAAAGCGATTAAACAGAATAAAGCGCGGGGGAAACCAGCGGATTTCTGGAATCTGTCGCTACCGAATGAAACCACGGTTTATGTGCCAAAAATGCTGGCGCTGGGTGACATTCTGAAAAATAGCCAGCGTTATGGGGTCCGTTTACCGACGCCGAATGAAAGCCGCGCTTTAGCACGAGTGGAAGTGGGTCAACAGATTCAACTAACACAAGCGGCCGAAATGGCGGGTATGACACTGACTAAACTAAAGAGTTTTAACAGTGGCTATAAACGCGGCACCACAGCCCCTAATGGCCCACATTATATTATGGTGCCAAAGTCGAATGTCGCCCAGTTGCGTAGCTCGCTGGCTTCTACCGACATAGCTGCGGTTCAGCCAACACTGTTAGCGAAAAGCAGCAATGCGGGAAACCGGTATACTGTGCGCCGTGGAGACACCCTTTCGAGCATAGCCAGTCGGATGGGAATTTCGGTGAAAACATTGCAGCGTGTGAATGGGCTGCGTAGTACAACCAGCATTAAGCCCGGTCAGATGCTAACCACTGGTACTGAGTTGGCTGATAACGGCAACAGCATCACCTATCAGGTGCGTAAAGGCGATTCGCTTGCCAGCATAGCAAAATATCACGGTGTGAATATCAAGGATATGATGCGCTGGAACCGTGTTCTTAATGATACAAAGAACATCCAGCCTGGCGACAAACTGATGTTGTTTGTTAACAATAGTACGATGCCTGACAGCTAAACAAAATTGCACACCATAAAAAAACCGATCTTGCGATCGGTTTTTTTATGGTGAATACAGGCTGTTCTCACCACACTACACGATTAAGCGTCACTTTATGAGTACGGTTTAACTGCTTCCATAAAAAGAGTATCAGTACTGAAGCTACCATCATCTTGTAAGGAAAAATAGCGTTTAACCTGATCCGAAGCGGATTGCTGATAAGCGCGAATGGCGACAATTAATGCCTCAGGGGTGCGCATCCGCTTAACCCAACTGTAAAACTCCAGATCCAGACGATCCTGCATAACATGACAAATAGCCAGACCGGCATCAGTGAACATGGTCAGCCATTCACCGGGCGTGTAGTCTCGCACATGAGAGGTATCGCGCAGAGCTTCAATCGTTTGCAACCAGACATCCATCACTGCATTGCCTGGTGAATTAACATCAATAAATATCGCTCTACCGCCTGGCTTCAACACCCGGCGAACTTCACGCAAAGCTTGCCCAACATCATGCCAGTGATGAGCGGAATAACGGCTGATCACCACTTCATAGCTATTGTCGTCAAAAGGTAATGATTCGGCATAACCATGACGAATTGATACATTATGATAACCACGTTCGTCTGCGGTACGTTTTACCACGTCCAACATTTGTGTAGAGAGATCATAAGCGGTGACATTTTTCACCTGCTGTGCAGCAACGAAACTGGCATGACCGGCGCCACAGCCTAAATCAAGTACTTGAGCATCAGCAAGGGTTTGCAACCGTTCCGACAGGCGCTGCAGATCCTGGCCGCTGGCATGTACTGTACTGCTCAGATAAGCACTGGCCTGATCGCCAAATTGTTTTTCAACGTTGTCATGGTGACTTTGCCTAATCATATCTTTTGTTTCCTTTTATATTCAATGCATCAACAAGATGAGCAGACATGACTAACCTGTTTCTACCGCAGTCCATGTTCATCTCAGAGCAACGCAGGCTTACCAGGATGAAATTCGACGAGTAGCGGATTATGATCAGAAGCTTGGGTGACAAGAACCGATGCGCCAGCCACACGCATACCGCGATAAAAAACAAAATCGAGGGGGCGACCAAAAGCTCTGCGACGATAATCATCAGTAAAATGGACTTCACGTAATCCCATTTCCCGGGCAAAATGATACAATGCATTGATGCGCTGCCGACTCCAGGCATTAAAGTCCCCGGCCATGATAACCGGCCCCTGATGATGGTGAATCTGCTCACCTATCGGCCCCAGTTGCTTACTATAAACATCAATACCAAGACTAAAATTGACCGCATGGACGTTGACCACCATTAGCATATCATCATTAGATAAAGGGTAGACGGTAATCAGCGCAGATTTAGCCAGACGTAATAGAGGTTCGCGTTCACGCAAAGGACAGCAATATACTGGATGCGCCGTTGATAATGTCATAACTCCGGAGGGATGCTGCGGTAAAACAAATGCGGGAACCTGGTCGGCAGCGAGATAATTCGCGGTAGCAAATCTGACCAGCTCAGGGGTAGTCTGTGCTTCCTGTAACAACACCAGATGAGTGTGCTTACCAAAATTCTGTAATACCGATAACCAGTCTGCACGTTGCTGTTTAAAGATATTCCATACCAGGACGCGCAACGTTGCTTCTGTCGGCAAAAGTGCGCCTGATGGGAATGCCTGATCAGCATGCAACATAGTGCCCGGCGGGAAAATTCGCTCCGCAGGTTGACCTGCAACATACCTCATGGCATACGTTTTCTTCCGCACTTTACTGTCTGCACCTTTATTCATTAAATCAGCATTTCATTCTTCCAGTTATAGGGACTTTATACGGTACTTTCAATCAGTGTTACTCACTTCCCTATAATCAGAATACAAAATGCATGTTAGCGACACATCGTGATCAGAATCAGTAAGCGTTGAAGCATATGTCATACACTTATCCGGACCACTGTTATCCATGATCATCATCCTGCATGTCCACGAATCATGCAGAAAAATGGCCAAATCCGTGGTGGACAGAAGGGTTATTTCATCAATGCGCAGGAAGTTTTCACTACAGTGTTATTTTTACCGCTGCTGAAAACGCCAAAAAGCCCTGACATGATTGCCAGGGCTTTCAGATAAAGTGGCGGAACGGACGGGGCTCGAACCCGCGACCCCCTGCGTGACAGGCAGGTATTCTAACCAACTGAACTACCGCTCCACCGAATACTGCATATTATCAACACAACTGATGCTGATAATCCGGTAACCCCTTGTCAGGAGA